>DATKKH010000043.1:0-3401 GCA_035543035.1 Terriglobales bacterium
TAGGGAAGTTTTGGCCAAGTTCAAAGTTGTGTGGGATAGCAGCTGGCCACTCTTCAACTGCAGTGTAAGGGTTCTTATAGATATAAACTCTACCCGGAGGATAAGATGGATTATTGTACCACCACCCTGGATCACCTACAATAGCTTCATCCACCCCATCGCCATTCATATCCGCAGCACCCACCTGCTGACCGTAATCACCAACCTCATAGTCGGAATGACGCCAATCTTCAACGTTGTCTGGAGGATTGCCCCCAAGATAAATCCAGGCTTCGCCCCCCCAACAGTGGTAATACCATTAAGAACATCTTTATAAATATCTTTATTGAATTCGCCTACTGCGGTGTGTTTAGGTGGGACTCCACTGGCGATACCAACATCAACTATTGAATCAATTACTGTACCTCCAAAATATGTCCCGCTAGTAGTTATCACATCTTTATATCCATCTCCATTTATGTCACCCAGTATCACCCCCCTCCCATTTAGTTTTAATCCAGGTATGGTATCCAACTCCACTCCTCCAAAATAAATATAGGTTGAGTCATTATAATCATTGGCAGTAGAAACTGCTATATCCCCAAAGCCATCTCCGTTCACATCCCCTATCGCTAACCCATCAAAGCCAAAATAAAAAGGTGGGCCCTGTAAAATATAAGCAGGCTGAGTTGAAATCTTAGCTCCACCTAAATATACAAAAACCTTAGTATCTGCACCCCAAACCGCTATGTCATCATAACCATCTCTATTTATGTCTCCACAGGCAAAGTTCCACCCAAAATAGGTGGCATTGTTTACAATTGAATCATCTGGAATGTTATCAAAGCTTGTTCCTCCATAATAAATGTAGATTGTGCCCATAGGAGTCAAAAGCAAATCTGAGATGCTATCACCGTTAATATCCCCATGTCCTATATGCCAGGCGAAAAAAGGGAAAGTTAAATCAGCCGTAGTATCAAAATTCTTAGCGCCAAAATAGATAAAAGTATTGGAGCCGTGCTGGCCAATGGCCAAATCCTCAAAGCCATCATTGTTTAAATCGCCTACCCCTGCTAAGCTAGACCCAAAACGCAGAGTATCCCTTGCTCCTTGCAGCACTGCTATCTGCTGCATGTCAAACTGGGCAAAAGCAGGGCTGGAAAAAAGTAAAACACAGGTGAAAACAATTAAAAGGGTTTTCATCTAAACCTTCACTTCTTGAAATTTGAATCTCCCCTTTATGATAAAGCAACTCCTGAAAAAGTCAAGAACTATCTTCTCAAAAAAAAGTCCCCTCTTGGGAGGGGACTTTTAATGTAAAGGAAACGAGGTTAATCGAATTTTACTTCAGCATAATCATCTTTCTGGATTCGGAATTATCTCCTGCTTTAAATCTGTAGAAATAAATCCCTGAACTTACCTTTTGGCCGCTGTCATCTTTCCCGTCCCAGATCGCCTGGTAATCTCCGGGTGTCATTTCCTCGTCCAGTAAGACCCTCACTTTTTGACCAGTGAGATTATAAATTGTGAGGGAGGTGTGGACAGGTCTTGCCACTGACCCCTGACCACTTTCTACTCGGAAGGGTATGGTGGTGGAAGGGTTAAACGGGTTTGGATAGTTCTGGCTCAAAGAAACATTTTTGGGCAGAGTGCTGTTCTCGTCTTTCACGTCTGACCTTCCGATGTTTAGGTCAACCCCACAGATGGTCTTGAATTTTAGTTCCACTTCTGGACCATTAACGGTTCCATAAGGCGATGTTACCACAAGATAATAGGTTCCCGGTAAGAGCTTTTCTAACAGATATTCTCCATCAGATTCGCTGACCGCAGAAGCGGCTATGAATCCGCATAAGTCGCTTGACTTCAAAGAGGAGACTTCTTCTGAATTAAGATATGGATCTATTTTATAAATCGCGTAAACAATCGCATTCTCTAATGGATTTCCGTCCAGAGTTATTCTCCCGCCACTGTTAAGAAATCCTTCCCTGGTCTCGTAAAGTCTGAAATCGACCTGGGACGAGGTGGGGGTTACTTCCAGAGCATTCTCTTCTAAAAGGGCATCTTTATAATATTCGGACACGTAACCTGCAGCAGAGCCCAAGACTTTAAAAGGCATAATTGGAAGGTCCTCCAACACGTATTTCCCGTCTTCATCCGTAACCGCAGTCTGAACGTATTCCTGGTCTGAAGAAACAGAATAAGCTGTGACATCAGCAAAAGGAATGGGAAGACAAGTCCATTGGTCTTTTACCTGTCCAAAGATTTTACCCTCTCTCTGGTGTCCATGCTTGTTCATCAAGAAATCGACTCCTGAGGTGACCGAATCAGCAACCACTTCGATCGGGGTATGATATTTGAGTGGTTTATATCCTCTGGCAAATGCAGTTGCTCTGTATGTCCCTGCTTGCAGCTTATCGATGAAATAATATCCACCAGAATCGGTAAAAGCCAGAGACTTCTCGCACCCTTCGATATTGTGAACGAAAACCCTGGCTTTGACTATAGGATCCCCGGTCAGCGAGTCTGTGACCCTGCCGGAAATTGCACCGGTCGGCATGGTGCTGAGCTCGAAATTGATCCCGGTCAGGATATCGCCTGCTTTAACCTCCAGGGTTTCAGGATACACTTCGAGAAAGTAACCAAAGGCAAATGCAGAGAGCTCATAACTTCCTGCAGGAAGTTTATCCAGCAGATAATCCCCGGAAGCATCAGTCCGGACGACTGATTTCCTACCGTCTAATTTATCAGCTATCACAAAAGCTTTAACTAATGGCTCTCCGGTTTTCTTAGCCGTCACTTTTCCGGAGATTGAAGCATAACAGGCCGGATCGCCGGCATTGGCAAACGAGGAGATTAAGCACAATAGAACGAATAATGTGACTGTTGAAAAGATGAGCAGTTTTTTCATAATGCCTCCTAGTTAGAATTCAACTAATTAAATTGCAAGCTCTATGCCGTCTTGGAATGACAAATACTTTTTGTTGACTATTTGCACAGGTTATAATCTTTATCCTGACTTTGACTTAATTACGTCAAAAATGAAAATCCTATCTATCTTGACCTGATCAGATAGGATTTGAACCTGTTGTGCAAACCCATTCACAAAAATGGAATTCCTTCTGCTCATATGCTTGCAATTCCGAAGTCCTCCCCTTCATCAAGAATCTTTATTTTCCAGTTGACAAGAGAGAAACCGGGAATATATTATAATCTCCTTAAGGGAATCCCAATCCCGGTTACTTTTATTACAAAAATCGATGTGAAGAATATCCTGTCTTTAAAAAGGTGTATTTAATTAGCAGATCGGATAGCATAAAAGACAAGCGAGGAATACGATGAGAAGAAAGATTGAGGAAAAAATAGATTTTGAGATCAGGGGTATGAGCGAGATAAATACGTTTCCCATTCTGGATAAAATCCAT
>DATKKH010000044.1:0-9886 GCA_035543035.1 Terriglobales bacterium
TGGCTGACATGGTAATCCCAATGCTACCCGAGAAGCTTTAAAACCAGATCTGCAGCTTAAGACCTTCAGAGGAAAAACTAACTTATTCCTGTTTGATGGAGATAGACCAAAAAGGGAAGGTAATCAAATATAAGATAGTAAAAAGCCTCATTCAGAGCAGGGCAAAGCTGAATTATGACGAAGTTCAGGTTTTTTTCGATACTGGCAAGTCAAATAGGAATCTTTCAGGGTTGGAACTGACGTTAAAGGAGATGCTGAAACTGAGTCAGATTCTTCACCAGAAAAGAATAGCTAAGGGAAGTCTGGATTTTGACCTGCCTGAAGCTAAAATCCTTATGGGTAAAGACGGCAGGGTTCTGGATATCTTTAAACAGGAAAGACTGGAAAGCCACAGGCTGATTGAGGAGTTCATGCTCTTAGCCAACCAGTGTGTGGCAAAATATGCCAGTTCTTTGAAAGTTCCTTTTCTTTACCGGGTTCATGACCAGCCGGATAAGGAGAAGATTGAAAACTTCGCAGAATTCATCTCCACTTTAGGATATGAGTTCCCGGTCGAGAAGAAAGATGTCTCTCTTAGTCCCAAAAGGATTCAAAGATTCCTAAAATCTGCTGAAGGAACACCACAGGAAGATTTGATAAACGAGCTTCTTTTGAGATCGTTGAAAAAAGCCTGTTACCAGCCAGAGAATATCGGACATTTCGGTTTAGCTTTCTCCCACTATACTCATTTTACCTCACCGATCAGGAGGTATCCTGACCTTTTGATTCATCGTGTTTTAAAAGAGCTGGAGGAAACCAAAAACTATGCCCCGGAGCGAAGAGCTTATCTGCAGGAGAAGCTTCCTTTTATCGGAAAATTCACCTCGGACCGGGAAAGGCTGGCAGACGAGGTCGAGCAGGAGTCTATCAAGCTCAAGCAGATAGAGTTTCTTGAGGACAAATTAGGAGAACATTTCGATGGGGTCATCTCCGGAATGCTTCCCTTTGGTTTTTTCGTCAGGCTGGACAACCTCCTGGCAGAAGGGCTGGTCCGATTGAGTTTACTGGAAGATGATTATTACAAATATGATGAAAAGAATAAAAGATTTGTAGGCAGGCATTCCAGGAAAATTTATAACTTGGGTGAACGGGTCAAGGTTCAGCTGATCAGGGTGAACAAGGAAGAAAGAGAGATAGATTTCAGTCTGGTATCTGAAAAAGTGGCGGTCCGGCAAAAAAAGAGAAAAGGGAGATTCCGGCATTAATCCGATCATAAAAATTATTGCCAAATGGCATCCTTCCTGTTATTTTCTTAGAGTTTTATGATTCAAAATCACAAGATATTAAGCATAAGCAAATCCAGCGAATTTCACCAGGAGATTAAAAAAATCCTGCCCGATTTTGAGGTCTCTACTGCTCAGGATAGCACCAAAGGTCTGAAAAAACTTAAGGAAGAACCTTCGGATATCGTGATCCTGGATTCCCGTATCGAAGACTACCCCTGCGAGAACCTGGTAAAGAAAATCGCTAACAAGAATCCGAGAGCAGATCTCCTGTTAGCTTCAGAGGAAACACCAGAACTGGGAGAGATTTTCTTAGGATGCGGAGCAGATGATCTGCTGCAACTTCCTCTTGAACCTGAGGAAGTCAGGACAAAGGTAAAAAAACTGCTCAAAGAAAAAGAATTTCTGGAATCCTGCGGTCTTGTAGGAAAATCCGAGGAATTAAAAAAAATAGCGGAATCGATTCTGCAGGTTGCTCCAACCAATATCACCGTTTCTATCACCGGCGAAAGCGGAACTGGCAAAGAATTAGTCGCACGGGCAATCCACAACAATAGTCCCAGAAAAGCTGGTCCCTTCGTAGCGGCTAACTGTGGGGCATTGGCTGAAGGGGTTCTTGAATCCGAGCTTTTCGGACACGAGAGAGGCGCTTTCACCGGAGCAATTAGCAAAAGAGAGGGATTTTTCGAAAGGGCAGATAAAGGGACTATCTTTTTGGATGAGATAGCCGAGATTAAACCTGCCATCCAGGTCAAGCTTTTGAGAATTTTGGAGGAGAAAACTTTTTTGAGGGTGGGAGGAGTAAAGGACGTTAAAGTGGACGTTCGAGTCATTGCCGCAACTAACAAAGACCTCGAATATGAAGTCGAGCTGGGAAATTTCCGCTCAGATCTTTATTTCAGGTTAAGCGTGGTGAAAATCGATATCCCCCCTTTGAGGAAAAGAACCAGGGATATCCCGATCCTGGTTTATGATTTTATCCAGAAACTGAATCAGGAAAGCTCTAAAAAAATCTTAGGTGTGACAGAAGAAGCCATGGAGCTTTTGCTGAAATACCACTGGCCTGGAAACGTTCGTGAGTTGAGAAATTTCCTGGAGAGTAGTCTGGTTTTTTCCGCTGATCGCTTCATAGAAGCCCAGGACGTGTTAAGATATATAGATAAGCAGGTGCAGATCGAAAGACACCTGCCCGTAATAACCGGAAAAAGCGTGACCGCGGCTGAACATGAGCTGATCTATCAGGCTCTTTTAGGTTTGAGAAAAGAGATTTCAGCACTGCGCAAGGAATTGGTTGAGGAAAAAAGCTCGGAACTCAAAAAAGAATCTAAGAGTGCTGAAGTCAAGCCACAAGTAAGCATTGATGAGATGGAAAAAGAGCTTATCGATAAAACCCTTAAAATGGTGGGCGGCAACCGGAAAAAGGCTGCTAAGATTTTAGGAATCGGAGAGCGGACATTATATAGAAAGATCGACCAGTACGGCTTAAGGGAGCCTTAAACTTTGCTGAAATAGATTTTCATCCTGTAAAATCCTTTTTTAATGTCAAAACCTGTAATCTGTCTTCTCATACTTCTCTTAATCCCCTTTTCTTTTTCGTATTCTCAGACCATTTCGTCACAGCTTTATGAAAACGAGGAGGATCTGGAGGAAGGGTTTCTCTCAGGCGAGATTACATACGACGAATATGTTGAGCTTTTAGACTTCTTGCACGAAGGGATAAGTTCCACTGCTCCCCAAAAAGATCGTCTGCTTTCTCTTCCGGACTTTAGTCAATCCGAAGTGGAGCAGTTAGCTGACTCCTCCGTAACCAAATTTTCTCCAGAAAGTACAGTCCCAGTTTATTCCACAGCCGGGAGCTTTTTTCTTCCTGAAATTTTAAGCCAGACAACAGGAAGAATTTCCTTGCAAAGCAGGCAGAGATTTGACCAGGATAATTCTTATGATTTTGTGCTCACCAGATTTAGAGTCGGAGAAAGATTTTCATTTCAATTCGAGCTTCAGAGAGACGGCACTTCTGATCCCCAGGTAAAGAAAAGAAGCCTGGAGATTTCAAATTTCGGGCCTGTTAATAGACTGGTTTTGGGTAGCTTTGATGAAAAAATTGGTTTGGGATTGAATATTGGCTACCATCCTCTTTTAAAGGCTGAAAATGAAGACCACCACGATTCTTTCCTTTATCCCATTTCCGGCAGGTTCAACGGCATTTTGATCCAGTCTGGTTTTGGTTTTTTTCAGCCTGAGATTATATTCTCAAAAAATGAAAGAGGAGCAATATCCCAGGAACTCTGGGCTTTGAACCTCTCAGCCTCATTCAAAAATCTGAATTTTGGCATTTTGAGGTCTGAGGGTAGAATGAGGAATGTTTCCTCGTTTTATAACAGGAATCTTAGTTTTTATATTAAAGCCAGAAAAGATAAATTAACCCTCTTCAGTGAATATTCAATTTTGAATAGCGGCGCCACCGGCCTGGCCTCCGTGCTGATTTTCAAGGATGATCCGGTTTTGATGGAATTATCCGGTTGGACCTATTCTGAGAATTACCTTCATCTTTTCGGAGCAGGACTTTCCAATCCGGACTATACTCTCACCACGATTGACGAAATCGGGTATGAATACCCTTCTAGAGAGCGAGGAGAAGAGGGGCTGATGTTGAAATCGACTTACAAGCTCTCCTCAAAATACTCCTTGAACTTCAGCTATAGCCAGTGGAAAGCATTCCCCTACTCATCTCTCAAGCTCAGACAAAAAACAGGGCTAAGAATAGCTTTTTCAGAAAGGTTCGAAACTATCCTGGATTATCTTTACTCCAACTCGGACTTAGAAGGAGAAGCAGGCTTTCAGCATCTGATAAGCTCGACTTTCATATTCGGACCGCTGAAAGATATCTTTTTCCGTTTAATAACCAGATATGGGAACAGAAAAACTTCGGTGACCTCTGAAGAAAAGAACTCTTTTGAATTTCAACTTCGCTCAGATTTTCAGAAGTCTTCCCCTTTTCTTCTCACTCTTTGGGCAAAGTATAAAGATAATGACCTTTCTGAAAGAGAAGATAGTTACTGGGATTTCCGGCTTCAGGAACGATTATCTCTTTTAAAAAACTCCATTTTCTATGGGGAGTATTTCATAAAATTACCTTCTGGTGACCAGACTAATACACAAGGTGCGAAATTCAGACTGGAGGTAGGATTTTGACATATAAAGTTTTGAATTTCTTGATCAGTCTATTCCTTTTTTTAAGCCTTTCAAGTTTTGTATTTCCCAGAACTGTATCCAGCAGAGTCGTTCTAAATGAGGTTTTAGCCAATGAGCCAGGTTCCAGGGTAAAATTAGAATGGGTCGAGCTTTTCAACATGGATTCTGAGACAGTTGATTTGGGTGGATGGACCTTCATTTGCAAGAGTGACACGACTGTATTTCCTTCTGGCACGTTAATAAGTGGAAAGAATTATCTCATTTTAACACGAAAGTCAGTTTCTGTCCTTCCTGATTCTGAGAGCTTCGAATGTTACTGGGGTAATCGGAGTGGAGTCTGGGGAGATTCACCCGAGGAAAACTATCCTGCCGTTGAGGTCAAGCTCTTCCTGACCAATAGCTCGGGAACAATCACTTTAATCGACCCGCAGCAACACAGCTCCAGCTTTACCTGGAACAAAGATGCCGGGGATGGGGTTTCATGGGAGAAAATTTCGCCTATAGGGAGCGACAGTATCTCTAATTGGGGTTTCTGTGTTTATTCTGGTGGAAGCACACCTGGGAAAGTGAACTCTGTAACTAAAGTTGATAATGACATCTCGATCTCGCCTCAAAGTCTGTCTATTGAGCCACAATCGCCAAAGGAGAACGAGCCATTCAGACTGAAGGTTAAAGTGACGAATGCTGGTTCTTCAATTTCAAAAGAAAATCTGCTCTACTTTTTTTGCGATTATGACTTTGATGGCATTCTTGAGGAAGGTGAAACCTTAAGCTCACCTGAAAATATTCCCACGATATCTGTGAATTCAGATTTTACTCTTTCAAAGGAGCTTTCTTTTTCAAAGGGGGTTTACAGGCTATATGTCCAAATGGGTGAAGATGAGAAAAATTATAACAATCAGGCTTTTATCAATATCCGGGTAGGACAGACACTTCCTGAAATAGTCATTAATGAATTCCTCTGCTCACCTGCTGATAACCAGCCTGAATGGATAGAGCTTTATAACAGGATAACCTCTTCAATCAATCTCAAAAACTGGCTACTGGGAGATTCAACCAGCCAGAGCTTGATTACCGACGAAGACCTGAATCTATTTCCGGGAGAATATCTAGTCTTGACTGAAAACCGCTCCCTGTTTCTATCGAGCTTTCCTGAGGCAAACTGTAATGTTATAGAACCTCCTGGCTGGCATATTTTGAATAATAGCGGAGACAAGATCGTACTGAAAGATAGTCTGGGCTTTGTAGTTGATGAATTGAGTTACACTTCTGAGGCAGATGTAAGAGGTACTTCCCAGGAAAGAGTCAATTCGGAAAAACCATCCTCGGATCCAGATAACTGGTGGAGATCAGTTGACCCCAAAGGTTCTACGCCTTGCAAGGTAAACAGTATACAGAACTCTTCTTCTACGGAAAATTGGAAATTGTACACAAATCCCAACCCCTTTTCACCGGATGGAGACGGCTTTGAAGACCAGACAATAATTAGCTTTATTATTCCCTTCAAATCCGAACTGACTTTGAAGATTTATAACGTCAGGGGAAGACTGGTCAGGACTTTAGTGGATAAAGCACCTCAGGTCTCAGGTGAAATCACCTGGGATGGCAAGGATGATGATGGAAAGATAGTAAGAGCTGGAATATATATTCTGTATCTCAAGACTTCCGGATCAAGCAACCTTTCAAAAAAGACAACCATTGTAGTGGCTAAAAGGTAGCTTCTCATGAAAAGATTAGCTCTTGTACTTTTGTCATGTTTGGTCCTCTTTGAGTTTTCATCCGGAGCATTTGAAGAAAAGCCTAGCAGTGCCAGAGGATTAAGCCTTGCAGGAGCTACTTCTTCACTAAGCTCTGAGGCTTCCCAGCTTTTGTCCAATCCTGCATCAACCGGGCTTTTCTCCAAACGGGAAATCCAGCTTGGCTGGTCTAAATTGTATGGATTGGATGAGCTTTCCCAGGGAGACCTGTATCTGACTTTTCCTCTAAATAAAAGGTTGACCTTGGGTGCAGGATATAATATCTTTGGAAAAAATGATTACTATAAAGAAAACCTGTTAATAATCGGATTAGGAATAAAAATGACGGAGAATCTTTCTCTGGGAACAAACCTGAAATACTATCAGCTCTCTTTTCCTTCACCCTATGGCGATTTTAATGCCCTGGGTTTGGATTTAGGCTCACTTTATAAGCTTGATGAAAAAGTCCAGATCGGATTTGCTCTCAGAAACATAAACCAGCCTGAGCTGATAAAGAATTCAGACCGAATCCCTTTCTCTTATTCTGCAGGCATTTCCCTGTATCCCTATAAACAGGTTTTTCTCGCAGCGGAATTGGACCAGACCAGATCAGAAAAAGAGGAATTGAGATTCGGTCAGGAGATAAAAATATTCCGTAATCTGGCTTTAAGATTCGGGATGAAAACGTCCCCAGCCTGTTATTCTTTGGGCACTGGACTGGAGTTAGAGAATTTAAGGTTCGATTACGGATATCTAAGTCATCCTGTCTTAGGCGGAAGCCATAAGGTGACTTTATCTTTCGGTTTTTAGATAATGTTATATCGCAGATAAAAAAGGAGTTTCCCAATGGTTATGAAAAGCACTTTACTTTTTCTCTCTCGTCAGGAAAAGCTTAAAAATTTCGTCCTGAGATTTGAGTTTGCCCAGAAGGTTTCCAGGCGTTTCGTTTCGGGCGAGACCCAGGAGCAGGCAATATTAGCCGTTAAAGATATGAATCAAAAAGGGTTTTTTGCAACCCTCGACCGCTTGGGAGAAAACGTTACCAATAAAGACGAAGCCTCAAAAGCAGCGGATGATTATATTATGCTTCTGGATAAGATTAATCAGAATAACGTAGACTCAAATGTCTCCTGCAAGCTCACCCAGATGGGGCTGGACCTGGACTTTGATTTCTGTGTGAACAACGTCAAAAGAATTGTGGAAAAAGCAAAAGAGCATAACAACTTCGTGAGGATCGATATGGAGGACTCACCGCGGACTGATAAGACCCTGCAGGTCTGTTTTGCCCTTCACAAGGATTATCAGAATGTGGGGGCTGTGATCCAGGCTTACCTTTACCGGAGTGAAGAAGACGTCAGAAAGCTGCTGGAGCAGAAAATCAGGATAAGACTATGCAAGGGCGCTTATAAAGAGTCCAAAAAAGTGGCTTTTCAGAAGAAAAAAGAGGTAGATGACAATTTCGTGAAACTGACAAAGATGATGCTGAAAAGCGGAGTTTATCACGGAATCGCCACCCATGATGATAAGATGATCCAGGCAACCATAGATTTCGCGAAAAAAGAGAATATACCCAAAGAAAGCTATGAATTCCAATTCCTCTACGGGATAAGAAGAGAGCTACAGGAGGACCTGGTCAAAAAGGGCTACAACGTTAGAATCTACGTCCCCTACGGGGACCAGTGGTACCCTTATTTTATGCGACGTATGGCAGAAAGACCAGCCAATCTGTTCTTTGTGGCAAAAAATTACTTCCGAAGATAATTTTCCTGGAGTGTTCCGCCACAGGCGGATAGGTTTACCTATTTTTTTGTCGGGTCAGGGGACCCGACAAACACAATAGAAAATATTTATTGTTTGAATTTTTCGTAGGGCAAGGCTTCAGCCTTGCAAGAAACAAGGCAATCCTTAAGGGTTGCCCTACGAAAGACAATTGCAATCGAATTAAAAGTCTCTAGAGAGCTCTGGAGGTATTATGGAAATTTTCGATAATATCCGAGAAAACATGGAAGAACAGGAGGAAAAATATCTGGCATCTTATGCCATGAAAAGTCAGGAGACCAGAGGAAGAAAGTACCAGGAAGAAGACCATCCCTACCGTTCCTCTTTCCAGAGAGATCGTGATCGGATAATCCATTCTACTGCATTCAGGAGATTGGAATACAAGACCCAGGTATTTGTAAACCACGAGGGTGACCATTACAGAACCAGGCTGACCCATACGATTGAGGTTGCCCAGATCTCTCGCTCCCTGTCAAGGGCTTTAAGGTTAAATGAGGATTTGACCGAAGCCATTGCCTTAGCTCACGACTTAGGACATACCCCTTTTGGTCATTCGGGTGAGGAGACCTTAAACGAGATTATGAAATCGCATGGCGGGTTCGAGCATAACCGCCAGTCCCTGAGAGTGGTCGACCTTCTGGAGGAAAGGTATCCTGAATTCCCCGGTTTGAATCTGACCTACGAAGTGCGTGAGGGAATCATAAAACACGAGACGTTCTACGATAAACCAGTTCCGGCTGAGTTCAATCCGAAATTCTGCCCAACTCTCGAATGCCAGGTAGTCAATTTAGCCGATGAGATCGCCTACTCAGCTCACGATATCGATGACGGTCTGAGGTCACAGGTTTTGTCAGAGGAGGAGCTGGACGAGGTAGATCTGTGGAAAACAAGCATTGAACAGATCGAGAAAAAATATAAGAACCTGACTCCTCATCATAAATATATCCAGGTAGTTAGGATGATTATAAACCAGGAGGTCACAGACGCCATCCAGGAAACCACCAGGCGCCTGAATAAATACCAGATAAAGAGCGTTGACGAAGTCCGCTCTCTGGGTGAGCAGATCTTAAGCTTCAGCCCTGAGCTAAAAAAACTAAACTCACAGCTGAAGATGCTCCTCTTCAATAAGATGTACCGACATTACCGGATGATACGGATGGCGGACAAAGCCAAGAGGATAATCACCCAGTTATTCGACGTATACCTGAGCAACCCGGACCAGCTGCCACCCCATGCCAGGAAGAATCTCAAAGAAACCGAAAAAAAACAGGTGATCTGCGATTATATAGCCGGAATGACAGACCGGTACGCGCTCCAGGAATTTAAAAAGCTTTTTGACCCGTTCGAAAGAGTCTGATTTTCTGTGTAAGAGACTGCATTAAGTATGAAGCCTCTTGCATAAAAAATTTCCTCTGCTAATTTTCTTCATCCTACAATCTTCTCTGACAACCTCATATTGCAAATTGCAATACTAAAGATTATTTCATCGCTTTTCATATCCCTCTTATAATCAGAGAATTATCAAATATCATAATCCTTGATGCTCATCTTTTCACCACCTTTCCTATCACCTATTACCTATCACCTTCTATTTTTCTACAGGCACAGGATTTGCATTAGAGTAATTCTGGAAAATGGCAAAGGAGGAGATATGGAATGCTTCTTTTACGGCACGATCAGGGAAAAAGATTTGAAAGAAAGATTCAACGGAGTGCTGTCCTTCGCCATACCTGATCTTGGGTTCATCTTCCGGGCACAGTTTAAAGGTACCCCGGCCGAATGCGAATATGCCAGTCTATTAGCTCTTCTGGAATTCATCGAGCAGAACCCGAACCTTTTCAAGAGCAAAAGGATCGAGATTTTCGGTGACAGCTTCACCGTAGTCCATCAGGTAAATATGCAGATGCACTGTACCAA
>DATKKH010000045.1:0-5143 GCA_035543035.1 Terriglobales bacterium
TTCTCTGGTATGAAGATCTAACATGAAGTTTATCAGTCCTCTTTCCAGCAAAGCACCCTTGCCTTTAAAGGCATAAAAGCCTGAACCAGAAAGCTTCGCGCCTCTTGCCAAATCCAGGATGCCTAAAAGCTCACCGATCTCCCAGTGAGCCCGCGGCTCGAAAGTAAATTTTGGGAGCTCTCCCCATTCCCTGACCACCACATTTGAGTTTTCATCAAATCCAACCGGAACTGAGGAGTGAGGGACATTCGGAACCTTCAAAAGCAGACTGTCGATTCCGCTTTCTATTTCCTTCAGGTTATTGTCCAGTGAGGAGATTTTCTCGGAAACCTCGCGCATCTTTTCGATCTCTGCCTGGGCATCCTTGTTCTCCTTTTTGAGCAGGGCTATAGTCTGGTTGGAAAGATTTCTCCGGCGCTTCAGCTCCTCGACCGAAGTAATGGTTTCCCTTCTTTTCTCGTCTAATCCCAACAGCTCGTCTAAATTTAAAGATTCATTTTTATTCTGAATCGCTTTTTTAACTAACTCTTTATTTTCCCGAATAAATTTCAGATCGAACATCCTGCCTCCTGCTAAAAAGACATAAAATCTTATTTGAGATAATTTTGAAATCTGATCATCAGTGGATCTACTCCGCTCACCGGTTCCTTGATTGTGTGGGATAGATCTTAAGCCAGGGACCCTTATGGAATTTAACCGTTTTCAGGCCATTGAAAGCCCAGCTTTGTCCTTCTCGAACTACTAAATCGATTTCGCTCTGTTCAAAATTCGAAAGGATCTGAGTCACCGAGCCGGTATAGTCCTTTTCTAAGGCAAAAATCGCTATCTCAGCTTTACTCTCTTTTTGAATCTCGCCCAGATCTTCCAAATATCCTGAGACCTTTAAATCTTTAGGATAATCTTTATTCTCGGAGACAAATCCCATGACCTTAAATCCCGGGTTCGCTTCGGTACTTAGCAGATCATTTACCTTCAGGGCTTCTTCTCCCGTGCCTAAAATCAAAGCCTTCCTTAATCCAACTCCTCTGGCAAAAAGAGCTCGTTCCCATAAAATGAACAGCATCCTGAAAAATAAAAGCAGCATAAACAAACTCATGGAGTAGAGCAGCACAAATCTCCAGGAGATAAATTTGATGGAGAGAATCGTAAAAATAATTATTCCCAGCACCACTCCTTTGATTATCTTTTTCAATTCCTCTTTTATGGGAAGTTGGGACCTGAATTCATATAATCCTAAAAATGCAAAAAGCACCAGCCAGTAGAGCGTAATCCAGATGGCCGGAACCAGATATTCGGAAAGAGGGACCACTATCGGGGTGCTGAAAAAGCCAGACTCGAATCTTAGCCAGTAGAAGAAAAGAAAAGCCAGATTGACTGCAATGCCGTCAATAAGGATCAATAAGAGTTTCTCTCCTGCTCGGATAAAATTCCGGTGCAGATGAGCTCCCAGAATGGCTAGAAGAAGGCCGGCACAAACCACGATGAGCAATTTCCAGGAGGACTCAAAAAAGAAAAATATCAGAAGTCCGGTTATGCCCAGCCCCAGGCTTATCAGATAAATGGAGCCCAGGGTTTTTCTTGGGTGAAGGCCCAGATCCATCAGTCGGTGAGATGAATGATCCTTGCCTCCCTTATAGATTTTTCTCCCCTCCTTAGCCCGGGTAAAGGTAACCAGGGAAATGTCGAAGATGGGATAGCTCAGGACCAGCATCGGCACTAAGAGTTGGTTGAAGGAGCTGTTTCTTTTGGCAAACAAAACTCCTAATGCCGAAAGGACGAAACCGTTAAGCATGCTTCCGGCATCTCCTAAGAAGATTTTCGCCGGCGGGAAATTGTACCTTAGAAATCCTGTCAGCGCTCCAGCCAGAGCTAAACAGATTATCCCCAGAGCGATCTGACCAGTTTGAATGAAAATTATTGCAAAAGCTGCCGCGGCCAGGACCGAAATGCCGCTGCACAGTCCATCCATATTGTCCAGAAAATTGAAAGCATTCATTAAACCGACCATCCAGAGGAAAAAAAGAAGGTCCCCTAACAATCCGAAATTCAATTTCCCGAAGCTCTGGCTTACCAGAAGAAAAACGAATGTAGCGATTATCTGACCAATGAGCTTGACTCCCGGACGCATCCCGAACTTGTCGTCCCACAATCCCAGAATTAAAACGAGTAATCCACCGAGCAAGACCCCTAAAGCTTCATAACTCCAGAGATTGCGATAAAAAAAGCTAAACAGAATTACAACGCAGAACCCTGAAAAAACCGAGGCACCCCCTAAAAGCGGAGTCGGGTGAGAATGAATTTTTCTGGGATCAGGATAGTCCAGGAAATTCTTTTTGAAAGCTAACTTTATGAAAAAAGGAGTGAAGATTAAAACCAATAGTAAAGAACCACCGAAGACGAGAAGATATGACATCTTAAAACCTACTCCCGATAACTGGCTATTATCCTTTCTATGCTTGTTTCCAGGCGTACCCTGGGCTTGTAACCAATCAGGTTACTAAGTCTGGAGATGTCCGGAACCCTACGCCGCATATCTTCGAACCCCTTCTCGAAGGCTTTTTCATAGGGAATGTAGATGATCCTCGATTTGCTGTTACTCATTTTCTTGATCAACAGAGCCAGCTGGCCGATGGTGATCTCCCTCCCGTTACCAACGTTGAATACCTCACCAACTGCTCTGGGATGTTCCGACAGCCCAATCAAGGCGGAGATAACATCTGACACATGAGTAAAACTGCGGCTCTGTTTCCCATCCCCGTATACGGTAATCGGATGACCGAGAAGCGCCTGCTGGACAAACGAAGGCACCACCATTCCATATCTCCCGGTCTGACGCGGGCCGATGGTGTTGAATAGCCTGGCTATCACTATCGGAAGCTTTTTCTCGTGAAAATAAGCCAGTGCCAGGAACTCGTCGATAGCTTTGGAACAGGCATAGCTCCATCGGCTTTTAATGGTGGGTCCGTAAACGCTGTCGTCATCCTCCCGAAATGGAACTTTGCTGTTTTTACCGTAGACCTCAGAGGTAGAGGTGAGGATGACTTTTCTTTTGAATTTATTTGCCGCCCGAAGGACGATCTCGGTCCCCAGGATGTTGGTCTCTATGGTGTCAACCGGCCTCTCGATGATCAGCCTTACCCCGACCGCAGCGGCCAGATGAAAGATCACCTCACACTTGGAAACCAACTCTTCAACAATCTTCTCCTCGAGAATCGTCTCTATGATTATATGAAAGCGCGGGTTAGCCGCCAGGTGTCTTATGTTTTCCAGCCTTCCGGTGGAAAGGTTATCAATGACATAAATCTCCTCCCCCTGCTGCAAAAGTTCCTCAGCCAGGTGCGATCCTATAAACCCTGCTCCTCCGGTGATTAATACTCTCATATAATTTATCTAGTGATTTTTCTAACCCTTTCTTCTGAAACCTGAAATCTTTCCACAACAGTCTCCCATTTGAAATTTCTTTTCACAAATTCCCTTGCACTTAAACCAATTACCTTGCATCTCTCGTGATTTTTTAATAAATATAACAACTGCTCCGCAAAATGCAAGGAGTTGTTTGCTATCAAAATTTCTCGTTCTGGTGTTGCCTTGATTCCTTGATTGGCTAAATCGGAGCAAACAACTGGCAATCCTGCTGACATAGCTTCAAGTATTTTATTCTGGACTCCAGCGGAAAATCTTAAAGGAGCTACAAAAATATTTGCCTGGTTTAAGTAAAGATTGAGATCATCAACTAAACCGGTGATGATTACATTCTTGTCCCTGGCTAAATTGCTGAGCCTATGATCCGGCGATGCCCCTACAATATAAAATTTAGTCTGTGGTATTTTACGTCTAACCACTGGAAAGATTTCTTTGTAGAAATACAATATCGCATCAATGTTGTGATCGATTTGTAAATTACCAACAAATATCAATCTGTAGGGGTCTTCTTCCAAGTTTAATGGTTTAAAATAATCAATATCTACCCCATTAGGAACTACTTCGATTTTGGAATAAGGAGAATACTTTCTTAGCAATTCAGCCTCATGTTTAGAAATCACCCAGGTTTCGTCAAATTCTGAGGAGATTTTTGTTTCATAGCTTCTAATTCGTGGGAATTCGACATTGTAAATCCACTTTTTAATTCCAGATCTATGGGAAATAGATAACTCAATTTCTTTAGATACCACATCGGTTAAATCTACAATTTTGTACACGTTTTTACAATTCAGGACATAGGGTGCCATTCTAAAAAGGTGAACATATATTACATCATATTTATTCTCATCCATCATCCTTTTCACTTCTCTGAACATCTTATTCGATCTGTAATAAGAAACTTGCAGGGGTATTTTATCTAAGAGTCCAAAAACCGCTTTGAGATTGGAGGCTAAAGGTGGAAGCAGAACCGTGACAATTTTTTCACAGAATTTGTGCAATTCAATTAAATACTCCTGCTCTTTCTCGCTGCCGATGAAACTGAGAAGATGAATAATCTGTCCAGCCCGGGAAAGGTTCTTAAGGAAATTAAAAACTCTCAGTTTGTCACCCCGGTTTGGTGGAAATGGTAATCGAGAAGTTAAGAAGAGAGTTTCCATTTTGACTCCACGAGTTGAAGATAGATTCGCTCCAAGTTTTTCACTATTTCCCTCCAATTATATTTTTGTTCTACCAACCTTCGAGAATTCTCTGAAAATTTTTTTCTCAAATCGGGACTTTCTAACAGCTTAACCGTCTTCTTAGCAAATTCCACAGGTGAGTCCGCAATAAACAGGTGCTGATTATCGATAACCTCTAATCCTTCGCACCCTATAGATGTTGACACCATTGGTTTTCCCAGGGCCATACCTTCAAGTATTTTTAGCCTAACCCCGGATGCTATTCTCAGAGGGATTATCTCTACGGTAGATTCCCAAATGTAGGGGCGAACATCTACTACATAACCAGTAAAGAGCAGATTTTTTTCGTTTTTCCAGAATTTCAACTTCTTCTCAGGATAAGGACCAACTATTTTTATTTCAAGCTTGGGAATTTCCTTTTTCAATAACGGCATAATGTTTTTTAAAAAATAAATCAAGCCGTCCAATGTAGGTTTAAAATTGAAATTGCCGACAAAAATCAACTTATTTTCTTTCTCCATTTGAGGCTTTGGTTCAAAATG
>DATKKH010000046.1:0-7908 GCA_035543035.1 Terriglobales bacterium
GTTTATATAACCTGCGAGAACTCAGGCCAGAGAGACAGACTGGAAGAGCTTCTGGAAAAAGATGCCAGGAAGGTCACTTTCCTGTTGCTTAACTTAAGCTCAGGTTTTGTCTTCCCGGAGCTGAGATTAACCCTGCTGCCGGAGCACCAGCTTTTCAGGCGCTACTTTAGAAGAAGGAGAAAGAGAAAATTCCAGGAAGGAATGCCGATTTCGGCATATACCAGCCTTTCCGCAGGAGATTTTGTGGTGCACATCGATTTCGGCATAGGACGGTATGCCGGACTGGAAACCCTTTCCATAGACGAGAAGAAAAGGGATTGTCTGCTTCTCATCTATAAAGACGGGGATAAGTTATATGTTCCAGTAGAGGAATTTAACCGGATCCAGAAATATATCGGAAAAGATGGTGAGCCAACCCTTTCCAAGTTAGGATCTCCTTCCTGGGAGAAAACCAAAGAAAAGACCAAGGAAGTTCTAAAGGAAATGGCTGAAGAGCTGATCCAGCTTTATGCTGAAAGAAAGGCAAAACCAGGGTATGCATTCACCTCAGACACCACGTGGCAGAAAGAATTAGAGTCCTCCTTCATCTACGAGGAGACTCCTGATCAGATCGAGGCTATAGAGGCAATCAAAAAAGATATGGAAAAACCTGTTCCGATGGATCGTCTGGTATGCGGAGACGTGGGTTATGGCAAGACCGAGGTTGCCCTGAGAGCAGCATTCAAATGTGTGATGGATGGAAAACAGGTGGCAGTCCTTGTTCCCACCACGATTTTAGCCCAGCAGCACCATACCACTTTCACCGAGAGGCTAAAGGACTATCCGGTTAAGGTCGAAGTCTTATCCCGTTTCAAATCTCCCAAAGAGCAAAAGCAGATAATCGAGTCTGCGGAGAAGGGAAAAGTGGATATACTGATCGGAACGCACCGGCTACTGCAAAAAGATATCCAGCTCAAAGACTTAGGTCTACTGATAATCGATGAAGAGCAGAGATTCGGGGTTGCACATAAGGAAAAGCTCAAAAGATTTAAAAAATCAGTCGACGTTTTGACCCTGACAGCCACGCCGATTCCAAGGACTTTGCAGCTTTCCCTGTTAGGGGCAAGAGATATGTCCATAATCAATACCCCGCCCAAGGATAGACTGCCCATCCAGACAAGCATATCCCGGTTCGACAAGGAGTTAATTTCAGAGGCAATCCTGCGAGAAGCTGACCGGGGAGGGCAGGTCTATTTCGTGCACAACCGGATCGAATCCATCAATTCTATTTATAATCTGCTGAGAAAACTTCTTCCGGAGCTCAGAATAACAGTTGCCCATGGCCAGATGGAGGAGAAAGTTCTGGAGAAAATCATGCTGCAATTCCTCGAAGGCAAATACGATTGCCTTTTGTGCACCAATATCATCGAGTCAGGTCTGGACCTGCCTAATGTCAACACCATCCTGATTAACCGTGCAGACAGATTCGGATTAGCTGAGCTTTACCAGCTAAAAGGAAGAGTGGGCAGGTCTAACCGAAAAGCCTATGCCTATCTTTTAGTCCCGGATTTTGGAGACCTTGCTCCCGAGGCGCGGAAAAGGCTTTCCGCCATTCAGCAGTATACCCAGTTAGGCTCGGGCTTCTATCTGGCCTTAAGAGACTTAGAGATCAGAGGAGCGGGAAATATCCTGGGTCCCCAGCAGCACGGATTCATAGAGGAGATCGGATTCGACCTGTATTGCCGGCTTCTGGAAGAGGCAGTAAAAGAAATAAAAGGGGAAGAGGTCAAGAAAGTCAATCAGACGAAATTAGAGATAGATTTAGACCTTTTCATTCCCCCGCAGTATATAGAAGATAGTCAGCAGAGGATGGAGATCTACAAAAAGCTCTCGGATATAAAAAAGAAAGAAGAACTGGCTGATTTGAAAGCAGAACTCCTAGACCGGTTTGGACCTTTGCCCGAAGAAGCCCAAAATCTTTTGGAGATATCAGAGGTCAAGCTTTTATGTCAGGCAAAGGAGGTCTTCAGACTTTCCTTAAGAGGGGGGCGGCTGAGGATAGAATTTGATCCGGATAAAAAAGTGGGAAAGGAAGAGATCAGGAAATACAGGGAAGGGCTGGCTTACCCCCTGGAATTTTCCGCTGAGGAGTATTTGAGAATGGAGTTAATTTTAGAATCAGATGAAAATCGGATGCAGCAGATAAAAAAGGTGTTGCAAAAGTTGTAAAATTCATTATAATAAATGTTTAAAATGAGATTAAACCAACTTTATAAGGAGGAATGGTGAGAAAAAGAATTGCAGTATTTGCCCTGGTGGTTCTCGGATTGGTGTGGGGAAATGGCTGTGGGTCAAAACAGGACCAGATGGTGGCTCAGGTGGGAAAAGACAGGATCACTACAGGAAGAGTAGTCACTGACTTTGTGACTATGAAAAAGGGAGCCCAGGTTCAGATAACCTCTACTCTCCCCCTGCAGGAACAGGTAAAGCAGTTTGTAGACCAGGAAGTCGACGGGAGACTTCAGATTCAGGCAGCTTATGAAAAAGGATTTGATAAAGACCCTCAGATAGCAAGCCGGATAGATCAGGAAAAAGATCGGCTTCTTTTGAACCAGCTATTTCAGAAAGAGATTCTGAGCAAAGCCAAAGTCACGGATGCGGACGTTCAAGATTTCTACAATAAATTAAGCGAGAGGATCAAGGTCAGGCACATACTGGTCAAAACCAAAAAAGAGGCTGACCAGATCTACCAGGACCTCAAAAAAGGGGCAAGTTTCGACTCTTTAGCCCGGGAAAAATCGATTGATCCGAGCACCAAGGAGAAAGGCGGCGATCTGGGCTCTATCACCTGGAATGCCATGCTGGGTTTAAGCCCGTTCAAAGAGGCTGCCTTCAAGTTGAAACCCCAGGAGATCTCCCGTCCGGTTAAGACCATTGCCGGGTGGCATGTGATCAAGTTGGAGGAGAAAACCAAGGAGACCCAGAAGCCATTTGCCGAGGAGAAAGACCGTCTGAAAATGAGCCTGGAGATGATGAGGCAGCAGGAAGCAGCCCTGAACTATGTCTACGGTATAATGGAGAACTCCAATATCCAGATGGTTGGAACAACTTTAAAGATGCTGGACGAAAAAACTAAGGAATTAGCAGCAAAAGACACACTTCAGACCCAGGCCCAGGGAACCAGCATTTTCCCAGACCAGCTCACAGCAGAGGAACGAGCTCTGCCGGTGGTAAAATATAAAGGTGGAGAGCTGAAAGTGGATGATTTCCTCGCCTTCTATAACCGTCTGCCTTTTTACCAGAGACCGCCTTTGACCGATGAGGATAATCTGAAAAATGCAGTTTTCAATTACGTTCTCGCTCCAGAGCTTCTAAAAAAGGAAGCCCAGCGCAAGGGGATCGATAAAAGCCAAGAATACAAAGACAGACTGAATCAGGTAAAAGAAGGAGCAATGGCTGAGAAATTCAGGAACGAGGTGATCTGGAAAGACCTGACTGTGGATTCGACTGACCTGGAGCTTTTCTACGAAAGGAATAAGGACAAATACATTGCTCCGGCACAGGCACATGTCCTGGAAATTATGGTCAAAACCGAAGGGGAGGCTCAAAATATCCTGAAACAGTTGCGGGCAGGAGCTGATTTTAAAAAACTGGCCCAGGAAAATACCATCCGAACATATGCAAAAAACAATGGCGGCGATCTCGGCTTCATTACTAAAAGTAACTATCCGGAGCTTTTCGATGCGGCGTTCCAGCTCAAAAAGGGACAGCTCGGCGGCCCGATTCATCAGCTGCAGAGCCCTGCCGGCGAAGGGTATTCGGTTATCAAACTGGTCGAAAAAACTGATCAGAGACAGAGGACTTTAAAGGAAGTCGAACCGCAGATCCAGAGTGCTGCCACCTTCGAGAAGAAAAATGCGATTTATCAGCAATGGTTAGCTCAGGCCAGGTCAAAGACCGAGATCAAGATCGATCAGAACGGGCTGCAGGCTGCAGTGAAAATGATCGAGGAAGAGCTTCCTCAGGAGAAAAAAGCATGAAGAAAACCTATTTTCTGCTGATCTTTTCCCTCTGCTTATTGACTATTTCCGCCTGCCAGAACTCAACCAAGGGAAAACAGGGGAAGATCCTGGCTAAGGTCGATGGCGAAGGACTGTCCGAAGAAGGATTAAATGCCGAGCTTGCCTTAGCCTATGACGACAGCATCCCGGCCGGAGCAAAAACAGAATACCTGAACCGCTGGATCGACAATCAACTTTTGTATGAGGAAGCTAAAAAAAGAGGTCTGGATAAACTCCCCGAAGTTCAGATCAGAGCCAAACAGGCGGCCAAAGACGTAATCGTTTTGAGCCTGTTAAATGATCAGATAGCTAAAAACATTCAGGTCTCGGATGACGAGGCCAGAAGGTTTTATGACCAGAATAAAGATTTCTTCAAAAGGGATCAGGAGGAGATCAGAGCCAGCCATATCCTTTTCTCCAGCCAGGCTCAAGCTGATTCTGCTTCTGCCCGCTTGAAAAAAGGGGAGAATTTCGAGGTCTTAGCCCGGAAATTATCCCTGGACTCCCTGACCAGAAATAGCGGGGGAGATATAGGCTATTTCAGTCTTTCCAATACTGACTCAACCGTTGCCAAAGTCGCATCTGGACTAAAAATCGGTATGGTCTCTTCGCCCTTTAAGACCGTAATGGGTTACCATATCCTGAAAGTGACTGACAGAAAACCCAAAGGAAGCATCAGGGAGTTCGATGAAGTCAAGCCGCTTTTGGTCAACCAGTTGCTTCAGAATAAAAGAAATCAGGCGATCTCCAGCCTGGTGGAAGAGCTGCAGAAGAAGGCAAAAATAGAAAAATTCGGGTGGGCTGCAGATTCACAGACTACCCGGTAACTACATTCGAAGAAAATGAAAATTGTAAAGAGCGCATTTTTACTCAGTCTATTTCTATTTTTATTCCACTCGACTGTTCCAGCCCAGGATACTCTGGACTATGTGGTGGCTGTAGTTGGTAAAGATATAATCTTGAACTCCGAGCTTAAGCTCCAGACGGAAATCTATCTCACCCAGACCGGGCAAAAGATAAACTCACAGCAGGAATTAGACCAGCTGAAAAAAAACCTGCTGGAGCAGATGATAAACGACCGGCTTCTTCTGGCTCAGGCACAAAAAGACACCCTTTTGAAAGTCAGCGACAAGGAGATCGACCAGACCCTGGAGAGCCAGTTGAGCAAGATCAAAACCCAGTTCCCGTCTGAGGAAGCTTTCCAGAATGAGCTGAAAGCTGAAGGAATTACCGAAGCCGAACTCAGGAGAACCTACCGGGGGCAGATCCAGGAACAGCTTTTGAGGGACAGGCTGATCTCCTCCCGGCTGTCCAAGATCAATATCTCCTCGCGGGAAGTCAAAGAATTTTACGAACAATATGGGGACAGTCTGCCTGAGCAGCCGGAGTCTGCTAAACTGAGCCAGATTTTTTTCAAAATAGAGCCCAGCCAGAAAACCATCGATTCGCTGAAAAGCCTTACCCAGACGATCCTTGGGAGAGCCAAAGCCGGAGAGGATTTTTCGGAGCTGGCAAAGAAGTACTCTGAGGATCCCAGTGCCAAGGAGGGTGGGGATCTGGGCTTTCTGAAAAGAGGGGAGATACTTCCGGAATTTGAAGAGAAAGCTTTTTCCCTAAGCCCGGGAGAAATAAGCGACGTAGTGCAAACTCCCCTGGGTTTTCACATAATCAAGCTGGACGAAAAAAAAGAGGATCAGATACATGTTCATCATATCCTGATCAAAATCCAGCCTTCGCCTGCTGATTCAGCCAGGGTTTTGAACTTGGCAGATTCGGTGTATCAGAAACTGAAAGGCGGGGCTGATTTCGTTCAGATGGTCAAAGATTATTCCCAGGACGAGGACTCCAAGAAAAAAGGTGGAGAGCTGGACTGGCTGCCTTTGGCCCAGCTGCCACCAGAGTTGAAGGACAAAATCTCCCACGCGGAAATCGGGCAGATAGTCCCTCCGGTCAGCAATGAGGACGGCGTGTATATCCTCAAGGTTCTGGATAAGAAAAAACAGAGGAAGTTAAGCCTGGTAGAAGATTATGATACGGTCAAGGAGATGGCCAGAAGAAAAAAAGCCAGCGACGAGATCATGAAATGGATAAATGTTCTTAAAGAGAAAACCTACGTGGAGGAAAGGATATAAACCAGACTTGCGTATAGACCAGTTTCTTTCCGAGTCCCGGCTGATAAAAAGGAGAACCCAGGCTAAGTTAGCCTGCGACAAGGGCCTAATTTTTCTGGACGGAATCGAGGCAAAACCGGGAAAAGAGGTCAAACCCGGACAGAGGCTCATTCTAAACCTGGCCAGCAAGAAAACAGAATTAGAGATACTGCAGCTACCGGCAAAAAACCTCAGGAAAGAAGAGGCTAAAAATCTCTACCGGATAATAAAAGAGGAAATAAAAAAAGAAAACCTATTCGAGTAAAATAAAATTAGTAGCCCCAGGCTGCCCTCAGCCTGGGGTTTTTTTATTCTGCGATATCCCTGAATTGAGAACTACCAGGCAATTTCTGGTTGAAAAAAACATTGCACCAGCCGATAATAGTATTATAAAAGGTAAGTCTGATAATTCCGAAACCGAAGAGAAGATATGAGCTATAACTTTAAAACCAGAAAAGTTTTGATCGTGGAAGATAACCCCAATATGTCCAGCCTTCTTTCGGATATCCTGTTGCAGTGCTTTGACCTTCAGAGTGAAATGGCACAGGATGGGCAGGAGGCTTTAGATATATTAAAAGATAAGACCTTTGACCTGGTGATAACTGATTTAATGATGCCAAAGATTGATGGTAAAGAACTTTTAAAGACCGTTAAGCAGAATTTCCCTCACCTTCCGGTGGTGCTTATCACCGGTTATGAGGCGGAATTCAATCCTGAAGAGGAACCCAAGCCGGATGGATTTCTGTTGAAGCCTTTCAAAGTTCAGCAGATTGATGAAGTTTTAAAACGCCTTCAGAAAGCGTAGGGGCGTCCAATTGGACGCTCAAACCGCGGGTGGAGACAAGCTCCACCCCTACGCGATATCTTCTTGTCGATAGATAACCTTATTTTAAATCCTCTAAGACCTTCAGAAGCTCGCTATTTTCTCTCTGTTGGGGAATGTCGTAAACCTGAACGTAGCGAACGATCCCTTCTTTATCGATTATTACTGTTGCCCGGTTGGTTATGCCGAGGTCAGCCAAATACAACCCGTATTTAGAAGCGACTGCTCCTTTGGGGTGGAAGTCAGACAAAAGCGGATATTTGATCTGCAATTTCTCGGCAAAAGCTTTATGCGACCAGATATTATCAACGCTAAGTCCGAAAACCTGGGCATTCAGATTCTCAAATCTTTTCAAATCATTGACAAAGCAGACATTCTCCTTTGAGCATACCGGGCTAAAATCCGCCACATAAAAGGCTAAAACCACATTCTTACCTTTGAAATCTGACAACTTGTATTCCTTATCATCATGCCCCTTCAGAATGAAATCCGGTGCTTTCTCTACTGGTTTTATAGGCATATATCTCCCTTCATTTACATAACAATGAATATCATCCCTAATAAGTTGTCCTAAATATCCGGGAAAAATCTGGCATCCTGCCAGTAAGCCTCTTTGAGATATTGCTGCTGGGTGATCAGAACTTTGAGATGCTCCTGCTCCCAGCCTACAAGATAGGAGAAAAGATCTTTGACCTCCTTATCATCACTCTGTTCGCCTGCTTTTCGATAAAATTCTATTGAGTTCTTCTCCAGAAGCGCTCCTATGGATAGGGCTGACATCTCGAAGTGCATATCCTTGATTCTCTTCTTGAAATCCTCAGAGAAGATGGGGCTGGGGCTTTCCGATTTGAAGAACTCAACTTTCTTATCTATGAACTCTATGCCTCCGGTTTTT
>DATKKH010000047.1:0-3835 GCA_035543035.1 Terriglobales bacterium
CCCATTGGAAGGGCGTGTGTGCTTTTGGAACAAAGGGGTTTATGGAGAGGTCGATTTCTTTATATGGAGCCTTACCTCCACCCCCACAGGAGACCACGAGGGTCTCCCCTACATGCTCACGGGAGGCCATAAAGGCCTCCCCTACATCTTTAACCAAATCCACAATCCCCTCGATATCCTCTTTCTCCTCAAAAGGTAGTCCGATGATGAAATAGAGCTTCAGCTTCTCTAAATTCTTTTCATTTGCCAGTCTGGCAGCGCAGAGGACATCCTCGCGGTCGATTCTTTTATCGATAATCTTCCACATCCTCTCAGTCCCGGCTTCAGGAGCAAGGGTCAAAGTCTTTAGTCCTGATTTAATCAAGATATCCAAAAGCCCTGGAGTAACCTTATCCACTCTTAGAGAAGAAATCCCGATCTCATACCCTTTTTTATCCAAATCACAGCAAAGCTCCTCTAAAAAGGGCAGGTCCGAGACCATCGAGCCTAAAAGTCCGACAGACTTGGCTCCAGCTCCATAGTTCTCGATCTGCGATAAAATTTTGTCTTTGCTCTGAAACCTCAGAGGTTTGTAAATATGCCCGGCTGCACAGAACCTGCATTCCCAGGCGCATCCTCTTTCGGTTTCGATTATGAACATATCCTTGAAATGAGAAAGCGGAGTAACAATCGAGGAGTAAGTCTCGATCTTTTCGAGATTGGCTTTTCTTATTTCGATCTTCTCAGGAAATCCTTTCTCGACCTTATATTTTCTCAAAAAACCATTTTCATCATAGACCGGTTCATAAAATTCAGGCACGTAGATACCTTTGACCTTTGCCAATTCCTGTAAAGTCTTTTTCCTGCTATTACCTTTTTTGAAAATCTCAGCAACTTCGATGATGCCTTCCTCAGCCTCACCGATGAAGATGGCATCGAAAAAAGGTGCCATAACCTCAGGGTTCAAAGTTACAGCCACCCCACCAGCCATTAGGAAAGGGTGATTCTCATTTCGCTCTTTTGAAAGCAGAGGAATCTTGGCCTGCCTCAAAATTTTCAGGATATTAAGGTAATCTAACTCAAATGGAATCGAGAAAGAGATAACCTGGAAAAAATTCAAAGGGTCACCGGATTCGAGAGTTCGGACCTTGTCCTGAGCCTTATAATCAAAAAGAAAAAACCTCTCACAGGAAACATCATCGAGCTGATTGAGCAATCGATAAATAGTCTGAAACCCCAGGTTGGCAATCCCCACCTCATATTTATTGGGAAACCCTAAAGCCACCCTGAGCTGGAACGAGCTTTTGGTGATGGTCCCTTTTTCCTGGGATAAAATTCTTTTTCTAGTTTTGTCGAATTCTCTCAAAAGATACCCTCTCCCTATCCCTCTCCCATAAAGGGAGAGGGAACTCAAGATTGAGTCACCCTAAGATCTCCCTCCCTTGATGGGAGGGAACAAAAGGGAGGGTGAAATAGGTATCAACATTATAAAAAACCAGAACCTTTTTTCCAAGATAAAAAGTGTAGGGGCGTATGGCAATACGCCCCTACAAAAAAACGTCCGGCATAAAGCCGGACGCTACAAACTTCATCCTTCGGAGGTCTGAAACCTCCGCTACGCGTTTTGAATTATAGTGATACCGAAACTACATACATCCCGCCTTCTCTTTCGATCACCATAGCAAGTCTTCTTTGATTTCTGGCATTGGCTATCAGCTTTTCATAATCATCCATATTTCTTAATTTTTGATTATTAACCTCCCGGATTACATCACCTTCTCTTAAACCCAGGCCTTCTCCCTGACCCCCTTCATCCACTGCGGTGATGACTACACCGGCTTTACTTGTCAGATTAAGCTTCTCCGCTATATTAGATGTTATTTCCGAGACCGTAATTCCCAGAAAATCTTCCTTCTCCTGTGCGATCTTCACTGTGGGTTCTTTTTGAGCAGAGACCTCCGTCTGAATGACCTTTTTATCCCGGACTAAGGAGATATCAAGCTTGTCCTGCGGTTTTAAATAAGAAGTTATCCCTTGGAAATCGGTCTTGTTCCTGACCTTTTCATTGTTGATTTCGGTTATCAGGTCCCCTCTTTTGATCTGGGCTTTCTCTGCCGGGCTGCCCCTATCCACATCAGTGACCACCACTCCTTCTTTCTGGTCGATATTAAGGGATGCTGCCAGCAGCTGGGTCAGATCCTGAACCTGTATTCCCACATATCCTTTGATCACTTTCCCTTTGCTGATAAGATCAGAGATAATCCCTTTGGCCCGGTCTATGGGTATGGCAAAACCTATCCCCTCCGAACCTCTGCTGGTGGAAAAGATAAAGGTGTTGATCCCGATTACCTGGCCATCTGCATCGACTAA
Organism: Terriglobales bacterium; assembly: GCA_035543035.1. Lineage (GTDB taxonomy): Bacteria > Zixibacteria > MSB-5A5 > MSB-5A5 > RBG-16-43-9 > RBG-16-43-9. Next base: position 2,350 of record DATKKH010000047.1, read on the forward strand.
TGGGCCGCCGCTGTTTCCGGGATTTATTGCCGCATCGGTCTGAATCATTTTTCGATACGACCTCCCCTCCTGCGGATCCATTTTTATATCCCGGTTCAAAGCTGAGATCACTCCGACTGTTACTGTCGGATGGGGGTCATCCAGAAGATATCCGAAAGGATTACCCAGAGCTATAGCCCATTCGCCTATGATGAGTGAATCCGAATCACCCAAAGGAGCATAAGGGAATCTTCTTCCTTCGATTTTGACCACTGCCAGGTCAGAAGTATGATCCTGCCCGACTATCTTCCCGGTATACTCTTTCCCATCGGTCAGAGTGACTTTAAGCTGATCTGCTCCCGTGACCACATGTTCGTTGGTCAGGATATAGCCGTCGTCGCTGATTATGACGCCTGAGCCTAAAGAGTATACCTTCTGCTTGTATTCCCTGGGCTGGAAATACCTGCCCCAGAACTCGTCGAAGAACTGGTCTCCGAAAGGAGAGCCGAATGGAGACTCGCGCACGGTCCTCACCTGCACCACACTGATGGAAACCACTGCAGGACCAATCTTCTCTGCGGCTCTGACGATTGCATTTCTTCTGGTCTCGGTTATGTCATCTGTAGTGGACTGTGATGAGTGGTCAGTGATCAGTTGCTGACCACTGACTACTGACAACTGTCCACTTTCTTTTTGAGGAAGAACCGCCACCGGCTTTGCTCCTCTGGTCAAGAATAAACCCATGGCCGTGCCGATGAAGGCTCCCATCAGGGCCAGGAGAAAAACAACTACATAAAGACCTCTGTTAAGCTTTGATTCGGGCATAGTTCCACCTTTCTTTGAAAAGGTTATACAAATATAACTTACGAAAGTTTTGGCTATTTTCTAAAAACGTGAGGGGAGATTACTTTTTCTGTTTTAAATATTTTTCAGGCTCTTTTTCGAAATTAACTTTGCAGGTATTGGAACAGAAATAATATGTGACCCCCTTAATACTGGCTTTTGTGGACGGCGGTTTTCTCATCCACTTTCATCCCGCAAACCGGGTCTATTGCCATAACCCCTCCTCTAATTCTTTAACTTCATTAGTTTTCTTTGCCATTCATAATATAGGTTACCACGTGATTTTACTGATTCAATACCTTCCTTATTTATTAACTCTAAATTACCTTCTATCGTCTCTCCATAGCTGAGTTTTTGAAACGTCAACTTATCGCAGGTCTTATAATCTGAACATTCCCAACATCCCTTATATCCCTTTATCTTTGTGCATTTAACTGCCTCGCATTCGCGGGTAATTCCTCCCAGTGAGCAACCACCTGATTCTCGACAAGTTTTATTACATTGAATTTTAATTATGCTGTCAAGAACATTAAAAAATTCTGGTAATTTTTTAAATGCTTCAAAATTCTGTCCAAATTTATTTTCCTCTTCTCCCAAATGTTTCGCCATTGTTTGATGGATTTCATTCTTACTTAAAATTGTTAAGAAAATATCTAATTGCGAG
>DATKKH010000048.1:0-4480 GCA_035543035.1 Terriglobales bacterium
CGTCTGCATTGGCAACTGCATGCACCATCTTGGCACCGTCCTTGGCGATTCCTCCGTGTTCATACTGCTTGCCAACGATGAAGCCGGTGATATTCTGCAAGAATATCAAAGGAATTTTCCTCATTGTGCACAAAGTAATGAAATGTGCCGCCTTGACTGAGCTCTCGGAAAAGAGAACTCCATTATTTGCCAGAATCCCAACTGGATAACCCATTATCCGGGCAAAGCCGGTCACGATGGTCGGACCATAGAGTTCCTTAAACTCTTGAAACTTGCTTCCATCGACTATCCGGGCAATTATCTCCCTCTGGTCATAAGGCTTTCTTATATCACGTGGGACAATCCCATAAATTTCTTTTGGATCATAATAAGGTTCTTCCGGCTCAGAAGTTTCCAATTCGAATTTCTTGGGAGGATCCAGATTTTCGATGATATTCCTGGTAATCTCGATGGCATGTTCGTCGTTCAAGGCATAGTGATCTGCCACTCCGGAGATACGGCAGTGAACGTCTGCTCCTCCTAATTCCTCGTCGGTAACCTCTTCTCCTGTCGCTGCCTTGACTAAAGGTGGACCTCCGATGAAAATAGTCCCCTGCTTGCGGACGATAACCGCTTCATCGCTCATTGCCGGAACATAGGCTCCCCCAGCAGTGCAGGAACCTAAAACCACTGCGATCTGGGGAATACCTAAAGCTGAAAGCCGGGCTTGATTATAAAATATCTTGCCGAAATGGTCTTTATCCGGAAAAGTTCCTGATTGATAAGGGAGAAATATTCCGCCTGAATCGACTAAATAGACACAAGGCAATCGATTCTGTTCTGCTATCTCCTGGGCACGCACGTGTTTTTTAATGGTCATCGGGAAATAGGTTCCGCCTTTGACTGTGGCATCATTAGCCACAATCAAGACCTCTCTTCCGTGAACGACTCCGACACCCGTAATAATACCTGCACCTGGAGGGTCTTCCTCATACATCTTGTTGGCGGCTAAATGAGAGAATTCTAAGAAGGGAGTATTTTTATCGAAAAGAAGATTCAGCCTTTCCCTGGGCAAAAGCTTACCCCTGGCTTTATGCCTTTCCCTATCCTTAGCAGACCCGCCTTCCTTGACCTTGGCCAGAGCCTCCTTATACTCATCCACCACTTTCTGCATTGCTTCAGAATTGGCTTTGAAATCTAAGGACTGGGTATCGATTTTTGATTCAATGCGGAACATTTCTTTCCTTTTATTGTTTAGAATCGTAGCGCGAACCTTTTAGGTTCGCATTGCGAGGCTAAAAGCCTCGCGCTATGTCTGACCTCACCCTCTCCCTCTCCCGTAGGGAGAGGGAATTTATTTCCCTCCCCTTGAAGGGGTGGGCAGGGTGGGGTTAGATCACATAGGAACACATTTATATCCGTAACAGATGATTCCCGCTTCGCCTTCCTGGTAGATTTTCCTGAACTCTATTCGGACTGGCATTCCGATTTCCAGCTTGTCAAAATCGCAATCTGCAATCTGAGACAGGATTTTGACTCCATCTTTAAGCTCGACAATTCCCATAGCATAAGGCGCCTGGTCTGTGCACTGGCTGGGAGCAACCCGGATGATGGTATAAGTAAGAATCTTGCCTTCTTTTGGTAAGTTGACCTTTTCAAACTCCCTTCCCTTACACTCATCGCAAATTAATCTCGGTGGAAAATATATCTTGCCGCATTTTTTGCACTTCCCGGCTTCCAGTCTATATCTCTGAGGGATTCCCCTCCAGTATCTGGGTGATGACATTATACCACCTCCATTATGTGAACTAGGCTGCTTCCCCCGCTTCCTCCCATATTCTGGGTCAGCCCGACCTTGGCATTTTTAACCTGTCTTTCCCCTGCTTCACCTCTGAGCTGTTTTGTAATCTCGATTGCCTGGGCAACGCCGGTTGCTCCTACAGGATGACCTTTTGATTTAAGCCCTCCGGAGGTATTGACCGGTATTTTTCCGCCGAGTGTAGTCATGCCATGCTCAGTAGCAGGCCCGCCTTTCCCTTTTTCCGCAAATCCCAAAGCTTCGATAACGCATATCTCCGCTATGGTGAAACAGTCGTGCACTTCAGCCAGATGAATCTCTTCCGGACTTTTACCTGCCATCTCATAGGCAATCTTAGCTGCTCTTTCAGTCGATTTAATTTCAGTCAGGTCGTTACGGCTGTGAAGGGCTATGGTATCCGTGGCGTGACCTGAGCCGATGATTTTTACCACTGGTTTTTTGGAAATCTTTTTGGCTAAATCAAGTGGAGCCAAAATCACAGCAGCGGCACCATCTGTGATCGGAGAGCAATCCAAAATCCTCAAGGGGTCTGCCACCATCACCGATTCGATAACCTCCTCTGCAGTTATCTTCTGGGGATACTGGGCCAACGGATTCATCGAGCCGTGAAAATGATTTTTCACTGCTACCTGGGCTAATTGCTTTCTTGAAGTTCCATATTTGTGCATATGCGCACGCGCCATCAAAGCATAAAGTCCGGGGAAGGTCACTCCGTGGTAAACCTCATACTCCTGGTCTGCTGCTGTGGACAAGGCAAAGGTCGCTCCGCCAACTGAAACGTCAGTCATCTTCTCCACGCCACCGACTAAGACTATATCGTTCATGCCCGAGGCAACGTCTATGAATCCGGTTCTTAATGCCAGTCCTCCTGAAGAGCAGGCAGATTCAACTCTGGTGGCAGGAATAGGTCCCATTCCCAGATAATCAGACAAAAGGGAGGAAAGGTGCTCCTGTCCCACGAACAGGCCTGAGGACATACACCCGACATACATCGAATCTATATGATCCACTCCTGCATCCTCGATGGCTAAAAGAGCAGCTTCGGTGAAGATATCTCTTAGAGAATCTTCCCATAATTCCCCCCATTTATTCATTCCTACTCCGATAATGGCTACATCTCTCATTTTCCCTCCTATTCCCCTTTCCTTATTTTTCCTCGGTATTTGGCATAGGTCCCGTATTCCAGATAGCTTTTATTGTTGTTCAGCATCTCCCTGGTCTTGACAGCAGCATCTCTCACCTGATTTATCCTCTCGGTCACTCTCCAGACAAAGGCATCGCTGCCAGCACCAGAGCCATACGAGACCATAAAGATCAGATCATTCGGCTTGGCTTCGTCTAAAATCGCAGTCAGACCCATTGGAGAGGAGCCCGAATAGGTGTTGCCCAATTTGGGACAGAGAAGTCCGGTCTCGATCTGTTTTTTCTCGAAGCCTAAAAGCCTCCCTGCTCTCTGGGGAAATTTTCCATTCGGCTGGTGAAAGACCGCATATTGAAAATCTTTGGGTTTCATCTTTACTTTTTCCAGCATAGCTTTTCCTGCACCTAAGATATGCTTGAAATAAGCCGGGTCCCCGGTAAATCTGGAAGCATGCCGTGGATAGAACTGATATTCCCTTCTCCAAAAATCAGGCGTGTCGGTCATGAATGAATAGGTGCCAACCGCCTCGGCTATGATATTGTCTTTTCCCATTATGAAGGCAGCCGCACCTGCAGCGGCTGTATACTCAAGCGCATCACCCGGTGCCCCCTGGGAGGTATCTGCCCCGATAGCTAAGCCGTACTCGATTGAGCCGGAACCAACTAAACCCAGGCAGACAAACATCGCCTCAGAACCGGCCTTGCAGGCGAACTCAAAATCCGCACAGTGAACGTCCGGGGTGGCACCAATTGCCTCCGCTACTGTTGTGCCTGAAGGCTTCACTGCATAGGGGTGTGATTCTGACCCAACGTAAACTGCTCCAATCTTTTTAGGATCGATCTGCGCTCTTTTCAAAGCGCTGAAAGCCGCCTCGACTGACATGGTAATAGTGTCCTGATCCGGACCAGGAACAGATTTTTCCTCCACGAAAAGCCCTTTTTTGTAGGCTTGCGCATCTGCACCCCAGACCTTGGCGATCTCCTCCACCTTGATTCGATGTCTGGGGATATATGCTCCATATCCTGTGATTCCAACCATAATTTTCCTCGCTTTCTTTTATTTTCAAAAGGAATGATATTATAATAGATATATGGAGATATTGTCAAGAATTTTTGGTGAAATAAAATGTAGAAGCGACTTTTATGGTTGCCTGAGGGTAATGAGAGGTCGCGTAGCGGAGGTTTTAAACCTCCACCGAGCCCTAAAGGCTCGGCTACGCGTTTTTCAGGGTCGCTAATGTGGTGTCAGGAGTTTCCTTCCTGACACCGGAAAGTCTACTAACGTCCGACACAAAGGTCGGACGCTACGTTTTTTTCTACCCTTTGAACTTTTATTTTACCGCTTGCGGATAAGTTTTCGCTTCTTCTTCTCCTCTTAGAACGCGTAAAGCACCTAAAGCTAAAGCCTTCATCTCATCCTGACCCGGATAAACCAAAACTTTGGCGATGAAGCCCACATATTCTTTCAGCTTTTCGATCACGATTTGGGAGTTAGCCAATCCGCCGGTCAAAACCACTGCATCCACTTTTCCTTTGAGTGCT
>DATKKH010000049.1:0-11122 GCA_035543035.1 Terriglobales bacterium
ATGGAATCGACTGGTCTGCTGTGACCTCTGTTATGCTCGAAAAGCATAATGTTAACCTAGCGGCCAGCCAGAGCCTTTCCCTGCCCGGTTCGGTCCTGCAGTTTTCAGGTTCTACTCCGGACAATTCATTCCTTTTCAATACCTTGGGACAATATGGAAAAGTAAAAGTATTATCTAAACCTCGGCTAAATGTCTTAAACGGGCAGACTGCAGTGATAAATGTGGGAACGGTGCAGACCTACTGGGAATTATCCGGGATGGCCGGAGGGGCTCAGATAGGCACACCGGTTCTTGTGCCCAAACAGAAATCTGCCCTCATCGGAATGTTGATGGGGGTTACCCCCTTCATCTCCCCGGATGGATTTGTTACTCTACAGGTGGTGCCCATTGTGACCAACATAAACAAGTTCGAGGAATTTAATTTTCAGGGCCAGACTTTAAGGGCTCCTAACCTGGACATAAGAGAAGTCAGCACGACTGTTGGAGTGAGAGCCGGGGAAAGCGTGATCCTGGGAGGACTCATAACCAATAAACAAGGAGTAACCCAGAAAAAAGTTCCGATCTTGGGAGATATTCCTTTGTTAGGATTTTTCTTCAAAATGGACCAAAGGACTGAAACCAGGGCTGAGCTGGTGATAGTTTTAACTCCCAAAGTGACACAGTTAAATCAATAGGAGGACTAACAATGAAGTTTATCTATCGCTCTGGACCTCAAAACCAGGTTAAAGATGACAGGTTTTCGCCTGAGGATTTGAATCCTCCTGTGGATAATGAACATAATGAAAATGTTCTCCGGGTTGATCTGATCGAAGCTTACCGGGAGTTTTTCGGTTTTAAGGAAGAACCTTTTTCTGTCACCCCGGATCCGAAATTCTTTTTCTTTTCCAATTCGCATGCTGAAGCTTTGAATCACTTAAGATATGGAATTTACGAAGGGATGGGATTTACCCTGATTACCGGAGAGCCGGGAACAGGAAAAACTATCCTCTCCCGTTACTTTGTGGAAAAGGCAGGAGATGACCTGAAGATACTCCGAATCTTCAATCCCCGGATATCCTCCAGGGAGATTATGAGTTCGATTCTGGGATATTCTTCTGAGAATTCTGACAAAGGAACGATTTTCTCAGAAGGAGAGCTTCTGGAAAAAGTAGCCCGTTTCCTTCTGAATCTTTACCAGGAAAGAAAAAAGGTTATCCTGCTGGTGGATGAAGCCCAGTCTTTGGAGGAAGAAAGCCTGGAGGGCCTGAGACTCCTTTCCAACCTGGAAACTCAAAAAGATAAGCTTTTTCAGATAGTCTTCTTTGCCCAGCCTGAATTAGAAGAGAAATTAAAGAGAAGAGACTTGAGACAGTTGGACCAGCGTATTTTGGTCAGGTATACGCTTCTACCACTGGAGCCGGAGGAGTTGAAGCCCTATATAAAATCCCAGTTGAATCTGGCTGGAGGAGACCCGGAGATAAGCTTTTCTCCTGAAGCTGTAAAAACCATATACCGGCTGTCGGCTGGAACGCCCAGGCTGATCAATGTTCTGTGTGAAAGATCATTAATGGCTGCTTTTGTTGATAACACCAAAAATATCATAGAGAAACATATTTTGGACGGCTCGGAAAGTCTGAAAAGTCTCATCTCATCGGAGAACAGACTTCTCTGCCGGCTGGACTCTTTCAGAAGAAAAGATCTTAAAGAATTGAAAACCGTATGAATTTAGCATCTGAGGTCATAAAAAAAGTCGAGGAAGAAAGAAAAATAGAAAGTCCTGAGACCGTCATTCCTCCTTCTGAGCCTGAGAAGAAAAAAAGCAGGTTAAGTCTAATCTTATTTCTTGGAGTATTCTTCGTTCTGGCAAGCGCGGGTTTTTTTCTCTGGAATTTCAAATTCAAAAACCCTGCTCCAGCTCCGCACAAGCCAAAGATCAATCTTAGCCAGAGAATAAAAAAATCTATAAACAAACCATTGTCTCAAACAACTGTTCCGACAGTAATTCCGGGAAATTCAACTGTCAAGGTTCAGGCAGAGCAAAAGGCTGATTCTGTCATAAAGATTGCTCCGATTGTAGCTCAGGAAATTAAGCCTGAAACAAAAGTGAAAACTCAGGCAGAAAAACTCTTAGTCCAGTCCTCTCCGGCTCAAAGGTTAAACCAGAAAGAGGCTGCTGTCCGACCTTCGACTGAGGAAAAAACAGATTCTAAAAAGATTTTGGATGAAGCATCGGCTCAATATGCAAAGACTGAAAAAAAGTCTGAACCGCAGATCGGGAAGAAACCCTCTTCACCAAAAATCGCAAGTAACAGGAAGACCTCTGCTCTGAAAACCGAAAAAAAGTTAGCTGGAGAAAAAAGCTCTTTGCCTGAGAAGCTTATCCTGTCGACCCCTTCGACCAGACAGGATTCAAAACCTATCGTGCTTTCTTCTGCTGAGGAGAATAGCCAATTGGCTAAAAACTATTTCGATTTCGGGGTCGAATCCCAAAAAAAAGGAGATCTGCAGGACGCAGAGGAGTGTTATCTCAAAGCTTTGGGTCTGGATGCGAACTTTTATCCAGCTCGCTTAAACCTTTCCACTATCTATCTGGAAAGAGGCAAATTGGCAGAGGCAGAAAAGGAGTTGACTTCTCTTCTGGGTCAAAACCAGAACGATGCCAAGACTATTTACAATTTTGGACTTCTTTATTTCCAGAGAAAAGACTATCAGAAAGCGGTAGAATACGCTCAGAAGCTTTCAAGCCTTGATCCGGATTCCCCCAAGGCTTATCTGCTCATTGGCAGAAGCTTTGAAGCACAGGATAAGATAGAGGAAGCCCTAAAAGCTTATGAGAAGGCTTATCAGATCGATCCGGTTGACCCTGCAACCCTTTATTCTCTGGCCAGGGCAAATGACCTGGCTGGACAAAAAAAGGAAGCCATCACTTATTACCAGCTTTTTCTAAAGAACTCTGCAGATAAAGATTCTGACCTGAGCAGAAGCGTGAAAGAACGAGTGGCTTTTTTAAGCTCGGAAGGAGTGAGAAATGACTAAGTCCATCGGCGAACTTCTTCTGGAGTCAAAAACCATCACACCTAAGCAGTTTGAGGTCGCTCTGCGCGAGCAGAAGAGAACCGGGGAGAAAATTGGCCTGATCTGCGAAAGATTAGGGTTTGTCAATCCTGACGTAATCTTAAAACTCTTATCCCAGCAATCTGGCAGCACCTATTTTGACTTCAGCTCTAACCCGGTAGAGCCTGAAGCGTTACAGCTCGTGCCTGAGTCAATGGCCAGAGAACTAAAACTTATCCCCACAGAGATCCAGAGCAACAAAACCATCAAGGTAGCAATGGCAAATCCAAATGACATCATGGCTATTGACAAGCTGAGGAAAATCACCTCTCTGGATGTGGAGCCAAAAACAGCAGCCGAGGAAGACATCTTGGCTGCCATTGATGCCTTTTACGGGATGGGAGCAGCCACAGAAAAGATCATCGAGGAAAGCTTAGCCCAGACCCTGAGCGTAGAGGAAGTGGAAAAGGAAACCCCTCCCCTGATAAAATTGGTTGATGCGGTTATAGCGCACGGGATAAGAGAAGGAGCAACTGATATTCATTTTGAGACTGATGATAAAGTGGGAAGGATAAGATACAGGATCGATGGAATCCTAGAGCCGGGTTTTATCCTGCCCAAAAAGATATATTCGGCTGCAGTCAGCCGCTTGAAGATTATGGGAGGCATGGACATCACCGAGCAGAGGATCCCCCAGGATGGGGGAATCCGGTTTGATTATAATTCCAAGGACGTGGACATCAGGGTATCGAGTTTGCCGATTATGCACGGCGAGTCGGTAGTTTTAAGGATTCTGGCTAAGCCCAGATTCCTTTTAAGCCTGGACCAGCTCGGGTTTACCGGTGATAATCTGGTTAAATTCAGAAGATTCGTCCAAAAATCCTATGGGATGATCGTAATCACCGGTCCGACCGGCTCGGGAAAATCGACTACCCTGTATGCGGCATTGAAGACTTTGAACGCACTGGAAAAAAATATCATCACCCTGGAAGACCCAATCGAATCGCAGATACCACTGACCAAGCAGTCCCAGGTCTTAGAAAAAGCCGGACATACTTTTGCCAAAGGACTGAGGGCTTGCATGAGACACGACCCGGATGTGATTCTGATCGGAGAGATGAGAGATACCGAGACCGCTCAGATGGCATTCAGGGCTTCTATGACCGGGCATCTGGTTTTTACCACCTTGCATGCCAATACGGCCTCGGCAACCGTGGCCAGAATATTGGATTTGGGAATAGAGCCTTTTATCGTGGCTACCTCCATGTTAGCATCTATCTCTCAGAGACTTTTGCGCAAGATCTGCTCTCACTGCAAAACCACTTATACTCCGAAAGATGAGGAGCTTGAGCCTTATAACCTGGAAAGGTTAAAAAATGCCACACTTTACAAAGGAACAGGTTGTGAAAAATGCAAGTTCACCGGTTACCGGGGCAGAATGGGGATCTTCGAGGTTCTGGAAGTCACGCCCGAGATCAATGACCTGATCTCCAGAAAGGCAACTTCCTACGAAATAGATAAAACTGCCAAAATCGAGACTATGTTTGAAGACGGGATAAAAAAGGTTCTCTCCGGTGCCACCACCTTAGCTGAAGTTCTCAGGGTAGCAGGATAGTTAATGCCTGAATTCACCTACAAAGCAGTTGATCAGAAGAACAAGCAGGTTAAAGGCTCCTGCCAGGCAAGGAATCTGCAGGAAGCTGAGGCCGAAATCCGCCAACTTGGGTTGTACCCGGTTGAAGTTACCAAAAAGGTGGAGAAAAAAGGTTTTGGCCTATCCAAGAAAATCAAGAAAAGAGATATACTGTCTTTCACCATTCAGCTGCAACTGATGCTTTCTGCCGGGCTGCCAATTCTCAAAGCCTTTTCCAACATTGCTGCTCAGGAGAGAAATCCTAAATTCCGCAACGTAATCGTGGATATAGCCAAGAGAATCGAAGGAACCGGCAGCTTGGGAGAATCGATCTCTGCTTATCCCCAGATTTTTCCTCCCTTTTACGTTGGTGCTGTTCGGGCAGGTGAAACAGGTGGACACTTAACCGAGATATTGGAGGAATTAGTCAAATCTATAGAAAAACAGGAGGAATTAGAGTCTTCACTTAAACAGGCTATGATCTATCCTATTCTGATTATGATTGTGATGTCTGGAGTCGCAGGTTTTTATGCCTTTTACCTTATGCCCAAAATGATGGCTTTGGTGAAGGAATTAGGCGCACCCTTGCCTTTACTCACCCGGGTAATTATGGCCGGGACCGGTCTGGTAAGAGGGTTTTGGATTCCCATTATTCTCTTTTTCGTCGTGTCCGGGATAGGGCTTTTTATCTATTCCAAAACAGAAAATGGAAAATATACCTTGAGTTTTATGAAATTGAGATTCCCGCTTTTCGGAACCGTGGTTCAGAAAACCGTTTTGGCGAAGTTTTCCCATTATCTATCTCTGTTGCTGAAAACTGGTTTCGGTCTTATTCCCTCTTTAGAGCTGCTCAAGGGGACAATAGGAAATCAGAGCATCATTCGGGCAGTGGAAACTATGCAGGAGCGGATTACCCGAGGGGAATCACTTTCCGAATCGATGAAAGGGCTTCCCTTCCCCCCCTTTATGGTGAGTATGGTAGCTTTGGGAGAGGAAAACGGAATGGTGGATAAACAACTTCTAAAAGTTAACGAATATTTCGAGAAAGATATCGAGAGAACAACCAAGAGAGTCTTATCTATGCTGGAACCTATGATTTTGATCGGCTTTGGCGCTTTTGCCGCTTTGATTTTGCTTTCCACCTTTATGCCTCTATACAAAGCCATGGGCTCGATACAGTAGACTCCCCTTGTTTCTTCAGGAGTAGCTCATGAGGAATCAGTAATGTCAAAACCTATTTTATCTCTTCAAATTCCCCGGTTTTTTTGCTCTTTTTCACATTATCCCAGTTAAAACATCTTCCGTTCATAGTGATATAAACCCCGTGAGGTAAACTCTGGGCAAATGCCAGAGCGCTGCCAAGATTAAACAACCCATCTGAGGAGCCGAACCTGTAGGGGACCATCGCTCCGGTTAAAACTATAGTCTTGTTATTTATCCCCTCTGCCAGCACCCTGGTAGTATCTACCAGAGTATCAGTTCCGTGAGTTATGACGATTTTACTCTCCGGAGTCTTCCTGCAATTCTCCAAGATTATATTCCTGTCAGCCTCAGTCATCTCCATACTGTCGACCATCATCAGAGTCCCCAGGTGAACGTCGACTTAGCATCTGCCAAGTTCTAACATCTCCGGCAGATGAGTATCTTTGAAAAACAGCTGGCCATTCAATTCGTTATATTCTTTATCAAAAGTCCCACCGGTTACGAACAAGCGAATCGGCATAGAATCCTTCTTTCCTCTTGAAGCTTTATTCTCAAAAAATCTGTTTTTTGAATCCTGCATTTGTTCTTTTTGTTTTTTCCAAGTTAATTTTTTACAGTGCCACTGTCAATATTTTCTTGATCTTGCGAAAGTCACCTTCGTAATCCGTTGCTCCCTGAGGTAGCCGCAAGTCCTACGGATCCGTTTCAGGACTTCAGCTTGTGTATTTGAAAATCGAGCTTGTAAGATAGACTACAGAATTCCAATCCGCAACAAATGTGAATTTGAATGCATAATCCGGGCTTATATTGAGTATTGATTCTTCCCCATATCCTCGACTATAAGCCTAATAACCGCTAACACTTCAGATTCCAGGCCGGTTCAGACGGCATAGAGCTTGCGAATTATCATGGATGTGATGTGAACAGGCCGACTGCCTGCTGCGGGCAGACTCTGCAATATGGCTTGTTCAGTAGCCGAGACAAAAGGAGGTGGATATGTTCCTCGATTTGAATACGCCATTTTTCGACCAGTTGTCGACCTGGGCTTTGCTGCCGATTCTATCCATTGGTGGAGGATATATCCTGGTGTACGAAGTTCCCTGGGATAAGATATTTGCTCTGCTGTAAGTTCCTGAGACTAAACGACCGCTCGATTGCTTAGCTTCTCCCCCACAAAAATAAAACAGGCAGGAGATTTTGCTCCTGCCCTTTCTTCTCATATCATTCAAACTCTAATCGAGCCTCGTTATTCCTCGCCCTCTTTAGCGAACCTGGCTCAATTATCGCAGGGTGCCGGACCGCCTTTGAACTGATAGTTGACCAGATAGATCACGTCTGACACGTTGACCTTGGTATCGCAGTTTACGTCTCCCGACTGTAAAGGAAGCGGAAGGTGTCCGCCTTTGTAAAGATAGCCGATCAGGTAAATTATGTCCGTCACGTTGACAGCTCTGTCACTGTTAGCATCCCCGCGCAGACCCACCTGGAAAGTTCTGGTCTGGTCTGACCACTTCTGCCCGCCGTGGGGATCATATGCCAGCACCTTCCAGTAAAAGATCTGATACCGGAGCAGCGTCCCGGAGCTAAAGCTATAACTGCTTTGCGGAACGCCGCTGATCAGATAGGTCGATTCCGGCAAAAAGCTTCCACCCTCGCTGTAGAACAGGGAATAAAGGACAGAGTCGCACAGGTCCGGATCCGGTGAGTCGTTCCAGTCCAAGTTCAAAGGAAAGAAAGTGGTATCGAAATCACCCGGAGTAACCAAGGAAAAGTTGGCAGGCGGGGTATTAGCTGAGCTTACCCTGAAGTCGGCACTCATCCATGTGCTGGAATTGCTTATATTCAGAACTGCAACCCGTGTATCAGTAAAAGAATAACTATTGCTGTTGGGAGTCGTGCACGGAGTGAACTCCTTTTTATTCATACTGCCGGGATACGGGTCTCCCGTATTTCCACTGTTGATATCTTTCTCCAACTGCCACAAACCGTCTGCCTGTTCCAAAGCCACTTCGTAATGCCCGGAAGAGGTATGTCCGGGATACCACTGGTTGTCGTTACCATCCACATTCTCGTCCACATGCCAGATCATAAGTCCTGCCCCGGGCAGAGCGGCGTCATATTTGATCTTCTGCCGGTTTTCCACCAGGAAATACTGGCTGCCAGTGGAACCATTGGTCCACAGCCGGTAGATTACGCCAGTATCCTCGATTGCCGGGATTAAGGCAGAATCTAAATCAACGGTAACGTTGACCGGATCGGCAAACCCTAACTTGGTTATGCAGAAAGCGTCCGGGTGTGCAGGTGAATTTCCCAGGGAACCGTTCCAGCTTCCTCCGGCCATCAAGCTCCAGTTGCCCAATCCTTCAGAATCATAACCGTAGTCATACAGGTCCGGAAGCCCGAACACATGCCCCAACTCATGACAGTATACCCCACACGTCATATCGTAGGAATACTGCCACAGCTCCGGCTCGATCGAATAGTCGTGAATGTATACCCCATCTTTTAATCGTGGAGCAATCGACCACTTGTGCGACCAGATGTCAGTGGTATTTCCGGTGAACTCTGCTCCCCTACCTGCGTGGACGATGAAAAGGGCATCCACGAATCCGTCCCCGTCGTTGTCATACTGGGAGAAATCAACATAGGGGTCAGCCAGATCGACCACATCCTCGGTCAACCCCTGGCTGTTCTGGGGATAAGAGCCCATTCCATACTGGTTGTTACAATAATAAGCATAGGTGTGCGGGGCAGTGTACCATCCCAGACTAGAGGGGAGATCAAGGGCTATTATGTCGAGTCTCCCGTAGGAAACCTCCTGGTAGAAATTGCGAACTGTCCCTGTCCAATTTTCAAATATCAGGGTATCAAAAAAACCGGCTGATGTATGAGGAACCCGGTCACTGAATTGAACCAGAATAACCAGGGCTCTGAAAGAGCCGGTTGGCCCGGTCCCACTTGGATAAACCGAGCTTTTCGGATGCAAACTGGGAGCTTCAATGCCTTCAGCCCTGTATTTTGCCTGATTGACCAGAAAATCCGGCGGTTTGATTTCTCCATTCCCTATCTTTTGAAGGAGATCAGGATGCGGAGGCATACCATAAGCCAGTTGAAGGTTAAAAGTGAAAGACGCTGAAAAAATCAGACAGCAAAACAACAAAAAAACCAAAAGTTTCCTTTTCAACATAATAGCTCCTCAAAGTTGAGATTTCAAAGATAGATCTATCTTTTGTTAAAAAAAGCAAAGAACCTAATTATCTAATCGGTTTAATAAAAAAGGACTTAAATTTATGCAACAGCTTAAAACCTCTATCACTCTCCTTTCAGATAAGAATTGAGGACAATTTCCATCAGCTTAAATATAAGTAGTTTTCGAAATTTGACAAGGGGGTATTTGAAATAAAGTTAGACGTTAGACGTAAGATGTGAGATGATAAAAACTTAAGACTATATTTATCAAGTGTACCAGACACTTCACAATCAAAGGGTTAGGAGATCATAACTCCTGACCCTGTTATTATTTCATTTCTCGAACAACTTCTTATACTTTCCATAACCTTCCTTTTCCAGGTCTTCTTTGGGAATAAATCTGAGAGAGGCGGAGTTTATGCAGTATCTTTGACCTGTGGGTGCGGGACCGTCATCAAATAGATGACCCAGATGGGAATTACCCTCTTTGCTTTTTAATTCAGTCCTTATCATTCCCAAGCTTGTATCTTCTTTTTCTTCAATATTCCCCGGCTCAATCGGTCGGGTGAAACTGGGCCAGCCCGTCCCCGAATCGAATTTGTCCTTAGAGGAAAACAAAGGCTCCCCTGAAACCACATCCACATAAATCCCTTCTCTCTTATTGTCCCAGTATTCATTTTTAAATGGAGGCTCTGTTCCGCATTCCTGGGTAACCTTATATTGCAAAGGAGTGAGTTTTTTCTTCAACTCCTTGTCTTCGGGTTTGGTGGAGCTTTCAGACCAGGTCTTCTTTATGAAATCCTCTCTGCCTGAGCCTTTTTTGTATAGTTTGAAAGCAAGAGGCTGCTTTTCAGAGTAACCCTGATGATAATCTTCTGCTTTGAAGAATTTGGTGAAGGGAATGATCTTCGTGGCAATCGGGCTATCGAACTTCTTGGACTTGTCCAGCTTCTCCTTTGATTTTTCAGCTATTGTTTTTTGCTCTTCATTATGGTAAAAAATGGCAGTTCGGTATTGCGAACCCCGGTCGGCAAACTGGCCTCCCTGATCCGTAGGATCAATCTGTCTCCAGAACAGGTCCAGCAGTTTTTCATAGGATACTTTAGCAGGGTCAAAGGTAATCTGAACCGCTTCATAGTGACCAGTAGTCCCGGAGCTTACCTCTTCGTAAGTCGGCTTATCCTTATTCCCGCCCGTGTATCCGGAAACAGCCTCCACCACACCATCCACTCGTCTGAAAGCATCTTCCATACACCAGAAACAGCCGCCGGCAAAAGTAGCTTTTTGTAAAACCGTCTTTTCATTATTCTGAATTTTTTGAGACATTACCGCTCCTCCTATTAAAGCTATCGAAATAGCAATAATGAGAATTCTTGCATTGAAAAACATCTTTCCTCCTGTTGTGAAATATCAGAAGATATACGGAGGAAGTACGGAACATGAATAAGTTAAATAGGTCAGGAGCACTTCCTGATAGAAATATCAGGTCTGAGATCCAGAGACTGATTTGCGGGTTTGAATTAGGAGCATGTACTTCCTACAACATCAAAAAATTTTCAAGTTAGATTGGGGAATATTTTAGGGTTTAGGGAATGAGCATCGGAAGCTCGTGTTAGCTTTAAGCGATTATAGGCTTGCCTTGCGTGGCGATACACAATAACACATAAAAATCCCTTGACAATTACTTGTCCTGCCCCCAGTTGTTGTACCACTTGTTAAGCTAATCCTGTCATAGCAATTGTCAAGTATAATTACAGCAGAGTAAATCTAGCCTTTTCAACAAACACTTATCCAAGCCAGCTTGATGTAGCCATGAATACTATTAGAAATAAAGGTTGAGGCATAAAAGAGGCAAAATAAGCAGAATTAATTTTTGGGGCTTGTAAGTCCTTGAATAACAATAGCGGGGGTTGGATTTGAACCAACGACCTTCGGGTTATGAGTTCAAAGCTTCCCTAAATATCTCTTTGGAAATGAGAGAGTTACCTATTCAGAATTCGATTTTGTGCCAATTTTGTGCCATCTTGACCAAATTTCAACACGTTAATAGCTCTCGTCCTGTGG
>DATKKH010000050.1:0-25076 GCA_035543035.1 Terriglobales bacterium
AAAATACGGAATTAAGTCAAGGAAAATTTAAGGTTGAGGATAAAATGCTTGATTTTAACGGGGTTTCGTGGTGTTTTTCTGTTCCGTCAGGAGCTACTCCTGACGGTCATAATAGTTTCAGGAGAGAATCTACTGAAACAATGAAAAAAAAGGCTGGAGCCTTGCCCTACGATATTCGTGCCACCAAATGCGAATCACACCAGTTGTTCGATCTTTTCCATTATCATCTGCTTTATTTCCTGAGCATCGATCTTCTCAGCTATTTTTTCCGCTACTCTGGCTGAGACCTCACGGACTATCTTTTGGGTCAGGTTATCAAAATCAACGTCTTTAACTCCTGACGCCTCAGAGGCTCTGGGCTCAAGGGTTTGCTCCCCCTGGGGCTTCAATTTCATTTCCTGGTAAACCATCTGCTCATCTTCTTCCATCCCCTGCATCTCTTTTTTGAACTCGGAGACGAACTTCTCGTAGCTATCCTCCTGCCTGATTTTTGGCAGGGTTATCTTCTCTTCTTCATCTGAAGCCTCTGGCTCCTCGCGAGGTTGAAACACGGATTTGTCCTGCACCGAGTCGGGTATTCTGTCTATGCCTCCGGGGAAGACCTCTGGCTCTTTTATAAGATTCCCTTCTTCGATTTTGACCTGGGAGGTTTTCTCGGTTTTCTTCAGGGATTCCTCCACCTTTTCCAAAAATTCTCTGGGCGAGAAAGGTTTGAGGATAAAAGATTCACAACCCGAACTTTTGAAACCCTCCTGATTGACCGAATCTCTGGAATTAAGTAACATAACCACCGGGATATTTTTCAAAGCATAATCGTTTTTAAGGTCCTGACACAGGGTGAACCCGTCTTTGAGCGGCATGGAATTATCCAGAAGCACCAGGTCTGGCGTATTTTTCTTGATTAAGGTAAAAGCCTCTTCTCCATTCTGAGCCAGAAAGACCTCGTACCCTTTCTGGCGGAGCAGAAATTCAGCCACGCTGCGGATAGTCTGGCTGTCATCCGCGACTAATACTTTGTTGGGCATGGCAATCCTCCCTAATTTGATTACTTCTTCTCGTCTGACAATCTATGGCTGGCTTCCTCTAAAATCTTTTTCTCCTCTTTAGTCAGGTTCCGGTAACCTACCTGATTGATCTTATCTAGGATCTGGTCAACCCTGGACATCAGCCTCTCGGTTCTCTTTCTTTTGTTCTCAGAGGACTTGATTTTAAAGTTATGCCCTACATTTTCTAAGTATCGGAAAAAGCTCTTAATTCTCCAGTCAGCTTTAAGATATAAATACCCCACCAGCATCCCGCCTAGGTGGGCGAAATGGCCGATCCCGTCTCCGGTATAGCGGAAAGAGGCTAAAAGTTCGATCCCACCGAAGAGCAGAGCCATATACTTTGCCTTAATCGGGAACAGGAAGTAAAGATAGATAATCCTGTCCGGAAACATCAAGGCAAAAGCAACTAAAAGTCCGAAAATTGCTCCTGAAGCTCCAATTGTCGTGGTGGATGCGTTAAAGGATAAAAGAAAACTGGCAACTCCGGCACCAATTCCAGTTATAAAATAATATTTGATGAACTCCTTTGTGCCCCAGGCTCTTTCTATATCTGCCCCGAAGATGTAAAGAGCGAACATGTTGAAGAGGATATGGAAAAGCCCGCCATGTAAAAACATATAAGTGACCAGCTGCCAGATATACCCCTCCTTTACCAGGGCAGGGGTAAGCCCGAATATGTAAAGGAGCTTGCTTCCCAGGAAAAGCTGGGCTAAATATACAAAACCGTTTACCAGCAGAAGCCACTTTACGCCTTTGGTCAAACCTCCGCCCAAGCCCAGATTATATGAGCGATAATTGTAACTCATAGCTATATATAAATATCGGTAGTTTTAAAAAATACCTAATCGGTTTGAATCAACAGGAATAAGTTTATTTTCCTTCAGGCAAAGACCACGTAGGGGCATGTTGCAATACGCCCCTACCCGATTTTAATATTTCTCAAACAACTTTCCCCAGTCGGTTTTTTTGAATTGGTTGATCCTCGCCCTACCGATCAGGGGATACCAGAAATAGTCGTGATACAGATTAGAAGCCATCGGAGCCCAGAACATTAAAGGCGATTTCAAAACAATTTTTTCCAGAAATCTCAAAGGTCCAAGCCTTAGCATCTGGTCTCCCCAGATCACAAAGCTTTTCCTGGTTTTGAATCCGAAATTAACTGAGGATATATCCTCTCCTATTGTCTCGATATCTTTTGGGTCACCCGTTCCCAAGCCTTTTTCCTGACAGAGTCGGATATAACGAATCTGCAGAGGATCGAAGCCCATCATCTTAGCTGCAATAGCATCCAGAGCTACAGAGTCGTTTGAAGCTAAAATGTAGTTCTTTATCTTTGGCTGCATCGTCCTGGGACCTGCTCCATCGCCGCATACAGTTCCGTCCATCACAGCCAAAATTCCAGGATGAAGCTCTTTTTGCATAATCATCAGGTCAACCAAAACCTCATGAATATACTTATGTGCATAATGCCTAACCTCTTTTAAAAGCCCTCCAAAAGCATTTTTCACTGCACCCGTAGTTACCGAATGACCATGCGTCTTCAAGGTCGGCAGATGAATAATCTGTTTGCCAATATAAATTTTGGGGATTTCGATTCCCTCAGGAAAAATCTCATTGAGTCGCAAAAGCTTCTCTTTAAACTCGTATTTAACCCATTCGGTCTCGGGAAGAGAATTGAATCTCAATCCGTATTTTTCCAGAACAGGAATCCAGCGGTTATTTATAGCCCCTTTTTGCGGATTAGTGACAACAGTCTTATTCTCGACCGGGAAAAGCTTCTCCTTCCTAAACCCATCCTCAAATAAAGTTTTCACTACACCTTCCAGCTGCCAGGGCTCAGACGAACAGGCAGGGAAGTATTTGGTCCAGGATAAATTGAGCTTGATTAAAATATCTTTGTCCCTGGAGATAAACTTGGTATAATCCAGAGAATGAAGCAGTTTCTGATAGTCCTTTAATACTGAATCTGTGCTGGTCTTTAATACCACCACTTTAGAGCCAGGCATATTCTCTCCACGCTTTTATAGATATACGATTAAAATCACCGAAAAAAACCAGAGCAGGATGTCGAAAATCAAAGGTTTATCAGTAAGAAGGGCTGTGGTGGGACTTCCCCCTTTTTCTTTCTGATGAATCAGGTAAAGATATCTGAAAACCCCATAAAGGACAAAAGGGATGGTCAAAGCCATGTAAGTGGTGCCTAATTTATCCTCTACGTCCGGGGAAAGTGTGTAAAAGGCATAAGCCACGACAGTGGAGGCGGTGACCACTGAAATCAACTGGTCTAAAAAATAGGGGGTGTAGTCAGCCAAACTTTTTCTATGTTCGACAGCTTTATCTTCCAGCAAAATCAGCTCGTATCTCCTTTTACCGAACCCTAAAAATAATGCCAGGAGAGTAGTGCAGACAATCAGCCAGGAGGAGATTTCCACATTGATAATTACTGCTCCTGCCACCGCTCTCAAGACAAATCCCAGCGATATAGCCATCACATCCAAAATCACTATCCGCTTCAGGTATCTGGAATAAATTAAATTCAAAACCAGATAGGAAAAAGCTACCAGTCCAAAAGTCCAGTTGATATAAAATGAAAACAGCAGGGCAATGGCAATGAACAACAGGGAAAAAATCAAGGCAGTAGAAGGTTTGAGCATACCAGAGGCTATGGGCCTTTTGCTTTTCAAAGGGTGCGCTCTGTCGCTGTTCAAGTCCAGAATATCGTTCAAAAGGTAAACCCCGCTGGTTAGAAGACAGAACAGGAAAAATGCAATCAGAACCTGCAGGACTAAATCGAGTTGAAAAAGATTGAAAGAGAAAACCAATCCGGCAAAGAGGACCAGATTTTTCACCCATTGCTGGGGTCGCATCGATATAAGAAGAGCTTTAAGCATCCAGAGCTCCGGAAAGCGAAAATGAGGTGAACTCGAATTCCTCCAAGAGTTTTTTTATCTTCAGCTTCATCAGATCCAGATTGGTATAATGCCTGAAACTTTTGAAAGGACCGATCTTTTCTCTGGGCTGATCCGGATCAATCTCCCAGGGATGAAAATAGACTATAGCCGACCTTCCTTCAGAGTTGAGTCTCTTTATGCCCCAGCGGTTATACCAGTAGGGGAATATCCGCAGATAGGCTCCACCCGCGACCGGCAGATTCAAGCCTAAAAAATGTACTGTGGACAAGGGAAATTCTTTTAGCTCTTTCCCGTTTTTGAGCTTTAAACTATGCGGGAAACGCGGGGCTGAAGGCATCCCGTATTCCGGATGTCTTATGGGAAAAATGCTGGAGTCGTATTTGATCCCCAGCTCGGATAGAACTTCGAAAGCCCACAGGCAGTGGGAATTGATCGAAAAGGAAGGAGCCCTGTAACCCAGAACCGGCTGGTCAGTCAGTTTTCCTATAATCTCCAAAGATTTTTTCACGTCCTCCCTGAACTCCTTCTCAGTCTGGGTAAAAATCAAAGAATGGGAAAACCCGTGCGAGCCGATCTCGTGCCCTTTTTTTTGAATAGCTTTTATTGTCTCAGGAAAATTTTCCGCAATCCAGCCCAAAACGAAAAAAGTAGCCTTAGCGTTTTTTTCCTCCAGAAGTCTAAGAATCTCGCAGAGATTGGAAGATAACCGCTTCTCGCAATACGACCATCCCTGGGGGCTGATGGTCTGTTTGAGATTCTGCACCTGAAACCATTCTTCTACGTCTATGCTCAGGATATTTTTCATCTTCATAAGAGAAATAAGGGTTACTTTCTTTTTCTGGAATATCCATATTCGTATCCATAATATTTATAGCTGTAATAATAAGGCAAAATCTCATCCATATTGTTCATAATCACGCCGAGCAACTTCACTTGGGCATTTCTCAGAATCTCGACTGCTCTTTTCGCCACCTCCACCTGGGTGGAACCGGCTTTGAGCACCAGGATGGCCCCGTCCATCAGCGGTCCAATGATCAACGGGTCCGATACCGGAATAACCGGAGCACAATCCGCAATCACCAGATTGGAATAAAGCTTAGCTTCGGCAATAACTTCCTGCAGGTAAGGGGTATCTATAAGCTCTGCCGGGGTACTGGTTTCATGACCGCTGGTCATGACTTTCAAATTTTCAAGTGGAGTAGACTGCAGACAATCCTGAAAATTCACCTTACCCTGTAAAAGATCGGAAAGTCCCCTTTCCTGGTTTAAGGAGAAAAGCCTATGAAGATTAGGCCTTCTCAAATCACAGTCGATTAGTATTACCTTTTTGTTATGCCGGTGTGCGATCTCGATCGAGAGCAAACTTGCCAGGGTGCTTTTTCCCTCACCCAGTGCCGGGCTGGTGACCAGAACCGATTTTATCTCCTGCCCGGGCAGGTAGTTCCTCAAATTCGAATAGACCCTCCTGAATTCCGTAGCTATCGGGGATTCGCTTTCATAAAAACTCAGGATATTTCCGTTAGTCTTTTTTCTATCTTCCATAAGAGATTTATCTATGATGTTTTAAATCTTCCTTTTATTCAGTTTCTCCAGGTATTCTATCCTGGGAATAGTCCCCAAGACTTTCAGCCCCAAATACTCCTCCACCTCCTCGACTTTCCTGAAGGAATGGTCAAAAAATTCCATCAGAACTACCCCCCCTCCTCCTATAACCAGGCCTAGAAGACAGCCTAATAAAGTGATTTTTATTCGGTTGGGTTTAACCGGGGAGAGAGGAATACTGGCTGGCTCTATTACCCTGAAACGGTTCTGGGCCTCTGCCTGCTGGACCTGCTGGGAGATCTGGGAGCCCTGGGACTGGGATACGAACATCTCATAGATGCTTCTATAGGTATCAACATCCTGCTGGAGATTTCTCAAGGTCTGCTCCTGATAGGGAGTCCTGGCGAGCCGGTTTTTTATACCATCCACTACCTGGTTCAGGACCCGTAGCTTTTCTTTCAAAAAATTAAGGTTGATCTGGTTCAGAGAAAAACTTTCCAGAAGGGGTAAAACATCGGCACTCACCTTGCCTGTCTGGCTCTGGGAGATAGTTCTGATCTCTGCCTCGATCTGATCGAGCAGAGATTTGGTTTTTTCGGTCAGAGTTAGGACCTTGGCATCTCTCCAGGAATACCTGGTCAGAAGCGGTATATACTCATCCACAGAGGAGAACAGCTGGTTTTCCAGGTTTTTTAGATCGTCAGAGCTTGGCAGTGATAGGTTTGCAGCCTTCAGGCTGGTTAGCTTTCCTTTGAGGAAGCTATTCTGGTCCTGCAGGTCCTTGATCTCCAGATTAGTGGCATCGATTACCGAGACTATAGTCCTCAGATTAGTGTCAGAGGCGATACTCTGGTCAACGTCGCTTTTTAGGGTTTTCTCCTTATATTCTCTCAATCGGTTCTCAGCCTCGTCCAATTTTTTCTTGTAAATCGCCAGCTGCTCATCAGAGAAATCCAATGCACCCCTGACTCCCAATAGATCGTATTTAAGGCTCTCATCTATGAATATCTGGGCTAAGTTTTTAGCCATCTCCGCACCCATTTTGGGCTGGTCCGAGTAAACTGTGATCTCCACCAGGTTTTCTCCTTTAAACCCCACGCTGATATTTTTTCTAAGCTCGTCTATCAGGAGTTTTTCGACCAGCTCGTCCTGGCTTATCTCAGGGAATTTGGGCTTGAGACTTTTGGCTTTATTTATTACCCTGGAATCCTGGTTTAAATTAAGGTTATAGATTAACCTTCTTAAAAACTCAGTCGAGGTAATCTGGTTGGTTATAGTAGCCAGTCGCTGGGTTCTGTCCTCTGGCTGGTTGCCTCCAGAGGTAGTTCCCGGGATTAAATTCTCCAGGGGCCGGGATAAAAGCCGGCTTTCGCTGATCAGAACTGTAGTGGAGGATTTATACTGCCGGGGAAGAAAAAAACTTCCAGCAAAGCTGACCAGGGTAACCGTCAGGAAGGGGAGAATCAGTACCAGTCTCCTCCTTTCCAGAACTTTCCAATATTCTCTTAAGTCAACTCTTTTTTCCGAGCTCGGACTCATCTGTTCTGATCCTCATCGGTTGTTATTGTTCGCCAATAAATAGATGCTGATTATGGCAGTAGAAAGGGGAATTAAATCTCGGCTGAAATTCCAGACCCTGGAAAGAAAGCTTGCTTTGCCCGGGATGACGATAGTGTCCTCCGGATGAATGGCCAGTCTCGAAGGCCTGCCCTTGGAGCTGAAATTATCAAGATTCACCTCCACCACGCTGGAGTAAGTTGACCCTTTTATCAAAACCTTAACTTTTTTCATATTGGCGTTAGAGGTGGGACCTCCAGCTAAAACAATCGCATCCAAAAGGTCTATGTCACCCTCTAAAGGGTAAACATTAGGCCTAGCAACCTGACCATAAATGTAAAATACATTTCTGCCGGTAAAGCTTGGAACAGGAGCTCCTCTTTCGCCTCCCAAGCTCAAAATCGACCTGGGTATCTCGACTGTATCCCCGATTTTGAGTTTAGGCAGTTTGGAGAAATCTCCTTTCTCCAGTGCCTCGGCTAAGTTTACTCTCAGGGTCTGGCCAGCTTCATCCCCTCCCCGGATGATTTTGATAGCGCTGAGATCTGCCCCTTCTGCAGGACCTCCGGCCTCGGTTATTACCTCCCACAGGTTCGGGATCGACTCAAAACTGTATTTACCAGGACGATTCACCAGTCCCTGGACAAACACTTTCTGGCTGTTATACTCCATGATGACCACTGTTGCCTGGGAGATACTTTTGTTATAAAAAGAAATCTTTTCCACGATTTTTTTTGAAAGCTCGGAGGTGGTCAACCCTGCAGCCATTATCTCCCCAATCACCGGGAGGGAAATTTTGCCGTCCTGCCTGACCTTAACCGTGCTGTTCAAATCAGGCTGCTGCCAGAAGTTAATGCTTAGAACATCCTCAGAACCTATCTGGTACTCCTGAGAAAAAGAAAGAGCCACAAAAACAAGTAAAAACCCCATAGTCAGAATCATCCAAATCATACATTTTTTTCCCCAGATCATATCTTTCTCCTTTTTTAGCCTAAGATGTTCGCAAATCAATATATAGAAAATTAAAGTGATGTAAAGGGAAAATTAAAGGTTGCCTTTTCTTCCTAATCTTAAAATTCGGACTTTAAATAAACTCTCCAAAAAGTAGCGATGAGAGCAGTACAGGTATGCTTGACATAAGTCGAATCATTATCCCGGGGACATCCGGACGCGGCTCCAAGCCCTGCAATAAAATACTTTTCTGAGAGTTCATAAGACAGGTCTGTTAAGCTATTTGCATTCCTTAACTTTAAAGCTGAATGGTGCTTTTCAAGGAACCATCTTCTCCGCTATAAACCAGGGTTTTATTCTTACCTGAGTTTTTAGCATTAAGCAGCGCCATATCAGCTGCATAGATCAGCTTTTCGAGGGTTCGAGCGTGCTCCGGGTAAATTGCCGCTCCGGCGGAAACAGTCAGGTGATGCTCCATTTGCAGAAATTCATCCACAAAGGGATGATGCTGAATGCTTTTCCTCAATCTCTCAATGAATTTAAGACATTCTTCCTGGTCGGTTTCCGGCATGATGACACAGAACTCGTCCCCTCCATAACGGCACACAATATCGATCGATCTCACAACTTTCTGAATCAGCTCTCCTAACTGCCGGATGATCTGGTCCCCGGATTGGTGGCCATAAGAATCATTGTAGATTTTGAACTCGTCGATATCAAAGATGACAAATGCCAGTTTCCGCTGATAACGTTTGGCTCTGAAGATCTCCTCGCTTAGCCGCTTGATAAAATATCGATGGTTATACAAGCCGCTCAAGCTGTCGGTATAGGACAGCTCTTCCAATTTTTTATACTGGGTAATATTCTTTAAGCTGATCTTAAGCGCGTCGCTCAGAAGGTTCAAGATCAAAAAAACCTCCTGGTTATATCTGATTCCCTCTGCTCTGCCCCCGATAAGGACCAGACCTAACATGTCCTCGGGCAGAGAAAAGGGAAAACAGATCTGAAACCCCTGGCTTATCAGACAAGCCAGGAACTCATTCCCTTGATGTTCTTCCATCAACTGATAAAGCTGGATTACTGACTCTTTTTCCTTGAATTTCTCATACAGCGGGTCATCCAGTTCCAGGCACAACTCCGAGAACTGAAGGAAATCGATCCCTTTAGAATACCTGGCTTTCAATTGTTTTCCGCCAGGTTCTGGCAGAAGAAGCAGGACCGACTTGGTATTCAGCTGCTTTTGCAGATTCTGAACGAAGTTGAAAAAAAGCCTGTCTTGATCCGGGGACAAATAAATCTGATTAGCGGCCTGAAAAAGAGAGTATAAATCGAAAATCCTTCTTTTCTCCGCCTGATCCGAAACGTCTGCGGCTTTTTCCTGAGATGGTTTGTCACCCGTTTCAGTTTTTTTCTCCCTCAGCTTTCGGTTTAACTCCTGGAACTGTGCAATCCGGGAAATCCTGCTACTCAAAAGAGACAGAAGCTTCTTTTCCTCTTCCGGGACTTCAAATTTTTCAGAGGAGAATAAGACAAACCCTTCCAGATTACCTTCAGATTTTAGGGGGAAAGCTGATTCGAAAGCTTTCTCCTTTAACCAGGTGCATACCTGGGTCAAATTTTCTTTCTCCTTTTCAAGATAGATGATTAAGCTTTCAGATTGTTTTTTGAGAAACAGGACTAAGGGGTCATCTGCTTTTAAAGCTCTCTTTCTAAAGCCCTTTTTCTTGCCCGATGAATCGAATAGCCTGTATTCCTCTCCGTCTCTTAGGAAAAGCAAAAGTGTCCTGATTCGATAATGCTGACTGAAGAAATCTGTGAGCAATGAAGCCAGCTTGACTCTGACTTTTCCGTCACCTGAGTAAAATCTTTCCTCCTCCAAACCTTCTAACAGGGTATACCACCTGAGGCTTTCTGCCTTTGATTCTTTTAGTTTGTTTTCTGATAGTAAGACCCTGAAGAAAACCAGATAAAAGGATAGAACAAGTAATACGCCTAAGCCCGAAAACTTAATATATTGATTTGAGGAGAAAAAAGACAAGAGGAGTAGAATAACATAGATTGTCCCCCCCAATCCCCAGGATAGGACTTTCCGAACTGCATCAGATCCACCTTTTTGGTCAACAGTAAACTGGTCATTTGCCTGGAGTTTTTCACCCAAAACCAGCCCTCCTTAGAACCTGAGAGAATTTATCAAAGTAAACATCTCGGTTTTCATTTTTTCCAAAAGAGCCACGGCTTTTTTTGCTCCCTCGAACTCCGGGTCTAAGCTCAAAGCTTTTTCAAGCTGCTCTTCAGAAGATTGGACCAGTTTTATGAAGAAAAGGAGGTAGCAGCATCCCAGTTGGTTTAGGTCCTTTTCAGAAGGCACAGAAAGGCTTAATTTCTTTTCCAGCTCCTGAATATATTTTTTCAGGTCTTCTAAATCGAATTTCTCAGGCTCTAAATGGAAAGAGAAAAAGAGCTGGTGGAATTTAGAGAATTCCATCTTCCTGTTCAAATAGCTGTTCAACCCTTTTTCCAGATATTTGAAAGCTTCGGCATAGTTATTTTGCGATAAAAGCTCTTTACCCTTTAGAAAATCATCAGTCACCAATTCAGGGTTCAGCTCATTTAGCTTCTGAAGATCTTTTCCCAGCTGCTGGATTTCCGTAGATTCGGATAGGTTTGTTCCTTTATCTTCACGCTGGTTAGCAAGACAGCTTAAGGCAGAGAAAAGGAGACTGACACCATCTTCAGGATTTAACTGGATGCTTTTCTTTAGCTGTTCCCGGGCTGAAGAAAATTCCTTTTTTAGAAAGTAGAGCTTTCCCAGACTGCTGTAAACAAAAGGAGCTTCGGGTAAAAGGATTTGGGCATCCAGGAGATTCTTTTCCGCTTCAGCCATTTTCCCTGATTTACCGGCTAAAAATACCAGCTCCTCATACAGCTCCGGTTCCTCAGGCCATTTTTCCAGAGCCGAGATCAACAAGTCAACCCCCTGGTCCGGTTTTCCTGCAGAATCAAAATAACGGGTAAAAGATGAAATCATACTGAGCTGGTATTTCCCAATCAGCAACTTGAGATCATCTATCTCCGGTTTTGACTCCTTTACAGCTTTGGTCTGTTCAATAACTGGCATGCTAAACTTCCTGATGAGATTCTTCCAGATATAACTCTATTTTTTTCTCCAGTTCACGGGTAGTCTCCAAATTGGCTTCCCCTGATTTTTTCTCCCTGGATTTTTGAATGAAATTCTGAAACTGCTTTTCCGCCAGTTTAAGAATGTAGCGGGAGTAAAAAATATAGGCCAGAGCCAGGCTGTGCCTTAAATCCGGATAGTTTTTCCCCTCGACAATCTCCTGGGAAAGCTGGAGCAGATAATCTTCCACTTCTTTCTTCTCCACAACCTTGGGATCATATTTAAAGCGCAACCTGAAATATTCGCACAGGGACTTTATCTCCAGGCTCGACCCCTCGGTGAGAAGGTTTTTCAAGAACATATAAAGCCGGGACAAGTCCTCCCAGGTAAAAGCCTTCTGCAGGAGCTCCTCCATACGCAGGTCCTTTATGAAGCCGAACTGATAAGCTTTCTTAAAATTATCCAGAGCTTCTTTCAGAATGGTCTCATTGCTTATGTCTCCTTGAATACTACCCCGTTCCAGGCAGCTGAAACCTAAATTGAGGTAAACTTCCTGGTATCTGGGATTAAGTTTCAGAGCCTCCTGGAACTCTTTTTCTGCTTCCAGATAACTTTTCTTTTCCAAAAAGGCGGTTCCCAAATTGTGGTGGTAGTCAGCAAAATCCGGGCTGATCTTCACAGCAGTCTGGATATTCTTGATGCTTTCCTCGATCATCCCTAATTTCAGGTAGACTATTCCGAGATGGTTATAAACCGGGGAATAGTTAGGCGTCTTGACTAAAGCCAGCAGAAACTCCTCTTTTGCCTCTTCCAGAAGCTCCCGGCCCAGAAAAACCAGTCCCAGGCTGTGATGGGCTGATCCATCCCCATTGAGCTTTAGTTTTTGAGAAAGCTCAAACAGGGAGATGAGCAGGGCATATTCTTCCCGGTGGAAATAAGCGATCTTCTCTTTGATCCTCTCTATCTTTTCCCGGTCAGCCGGCTTGTCCGGCTGATGGTCTTTTATCCGGATCGACCTGGAGGAAACCAGTCTGCGGTTTTTGAAAAGCCTGACAGATACCCGGTTGAGGAGTGCGTCGTATTCGGTCTCAACTGAATAAGAATTACTCCGGTAGCCTATTTTTTCCTTGTGTTTGGGAAGTCTCAGCTCGTCCATCGGGAAAAAGATGAATTTTGAACAATTAATTAACTGCCTCCTTTTACTTGAAAAAGGGGCTTTCTGACTATTCTATTTATCGGCTAAGCTGGTGAAATTATAAAGGCTTGAAGGCAGGATCTTCGGAAGATACAAGCCTATTTAGATCTTAAATTCACTGTATCTAAAGGGGTTAATGGAAGATTCAAGTTCTCCGGCTTATATTTTAGAAAAAGCTCGTATTCTTTTTGGGATTTCTCTTTTTCACCTTTGGTAGCGTAGATCTGACTCAAATAATAATGGGGGACATAATAATCCTCTTTGAGCTGTTCTGTTCTTAAAAGCTCTTTTTCAGCCCCATCTAAGTCTCTAAACTTGATTAATATCACACCTAAATTGAGATGGTAGTTGGGAGAATCCGGACGCAGAACGAGGGCTTTTTTTATGTAAGCCTTGGCTCTTGAGACCTGGTTTTTAGCAAGGCAGTATAGTGCCAGATTGCTGTAAACATCGGGCTCCTCGGTTTTCAATTTGACCGCTTTCTCGTAGGTTTTTATGGCCTGATCTACCTGGTTACTAGTGGTATAAAGATTGCCCAGATTAACATAAGCATCCACATAGTCTGGCCTCAGCTCAATGGTTTTCCTGAACTCAAGTTCAGCTTCTTCTGTCTTTCCGGTTTTATAATAAGCCAATCCCAGGAAATTGTGAGCTTCCGGGAATCCAGGCTCGAGCAGAACCACTCTCTGCAAAAGCCCGAGAGCCGCATCGATTTTGCCCTGGTTATAAAATCTCAGGCCGATCTCGGTTAAGTTGATCTCCGGCAGTTTTTGATTGAATTCGTCAGACACTTTATCTTTTTCTTTTTGCATCCCTCTGGCTGAATAATACTGGGCTAAGGCATACCTGCCGTTACGGCTTTTCTTCAGGTCTAAATTCAAAAGATTCTCAAACCGGTTTATCGATAATTGGGGATTGTGGTTTATCAGAATCCAGGGGAGAGTGAAAAGAAATGAGGTAAAGATCAGGGCTGTGCTGGCATACCTCAGAACCGCTTTCTCTTTTAGTGTCTGGAAAAGCAAATATATTCCTAGAATGGTATACCCCAGGGCTGTGGCTGAAAAAAGGTCCCAGTCCCTTGCCATTCCCAGGCCGGGATTAAGGATGAAATTATATCCCAGTTGAAAAAGAGCCACCAGGATTAAGAAAAGTGAGGATTTGTATTGTAAAGAAAAATTCCCTTTAGATATCCGGCTCAAACCCAAAAGAAATGTCAGGATTAAAATTACTCCCAAAGGTGAGAGCAAAAGCTGTAAGGATAACAAATCTGCAAAATGGGGTAATGAGAACATGGTATAATCCGGAGCGTAATAGTTTCCCGGATACAGGGGAACGAACACCTGGCCCAACATCCATTTATTTTCAAGATAGAAGATGGTGAACCCGGAAAGCCCTGCCAAGCTCAGGACAGTGATAATCCAGCGAAAATAGTTTCTTTTTTGCTTATTCCTGAATTCAAAACCGTTCCAGAGTAAAAAGAAAAGAGAAGGGAAAAGATAAAAGGCTGAGAAGTGAGAGAAGACCGAGAGTAAAAAAGTAAGCATAACCGGCATCAGCCCGGTCTTATTTTTCAGGAAGCGCAAAGAGAAATATAAATAGGCAAGGACGAATAGATAAAGCAAAGTATAATGCTCAGCATATCCGAAAAAAAGCTGGATTGCACCCATCGTCCCCAGGACGAAAAAGACAAGGAGCCCTTTTTCATCATCTCTTCCCAAAAGCTCGGAGAAAAGGAATAGAAAATAAACCAAGATTGCCCCGCTTAAGATGCTGATGCTGGCATATACGGTTTGTGCATTGACTTTCAGGAAAAGATTCAGAAATCTGTAGAGATATAAATGGGCTATAACCTCCAATGGCTCGGTCCATTTGATATTCAGCTTTCCGCTGTCCAAAAGGCTTATAAGCTGGGCTCCGTCCCCTAAAAAGTGAGTCCGGTCCCTTAAAAAATAGAAAATAGGAATAGAGATAAATGCAAAAAGCAAATACCAGAGATATTTTCTGGAGGAAAACTTATTTTTTGCAAATGCGAGCAGAGTTGTCAGGTAAAAACTGATCCTCTGGTTGAACCAGGGGATAAGAACTGATAAACCTGCTACGGTGATTAGTATGTTCAACCATAATGGAAAATATCCTAAATGGTTTATCCCCCAAAGCCGGCTTTTGGGAAAGAAGGAAGAAATAAAATGAGCCAGTATTAAGAGCCCGCAGAGAACTGCAATAAGAAGGTTGAATTTTGAGTTGGATTCGAGTGCCTGATTGGTTTCTGCTGGTTTTTTGTCCATAGTACGGTTCTTATTTCCGTTCTGGCAGGACCTCAGTCCTGACAGAGGAACAGTTTTTTGTCCTATTTCTTTACGGTTTCTGCGAACGCAACTGTTGAATCAAACCTCTTACTTGCTGATTCTCGGTTTCATTCTTGTTTAATTTCAAAAACAGTTCGAACTCCTCGATTGCTTTTTCTCTCATTCCCCTGTAGGCATATACCAGACCCAGATTATAATATACTGGTTCGAAATCAGGTTTTAACCTCTGTACCTCTAGAAATTCCGCAAATGCTTGATCAAAAGACTGGTTCTGCAGATAAAGTTGACCTAATGAAAAATGGGGATTATACGCCTGAGGGTCCATTTTGATTGCTCTTTTGAATGATTCCATAGCCTTTTCGGGTTCTCCTGATTTCCAGTAAGTGTAACCGATATTGTTCAAAAGCTCGGCACTTACACCTCCAAGCTTCATAGCTTTTTTCAGTTCATTCAAAGCCTCCTCAAATCTTCCTTTGCGCAACAAAGCATATCCTAGAGTCTGACGTGCTTCGGAATTGTAAGGAATAATTCGGTTGAATAGTTCAAGCTCCTCTAAAGCTTTATCGACTTTTCCTTGCTCCAGGTAGATTACACCTAATTCGAGTCGTGCGTCGATAAAGTCTGGGTTAATTTTGAGAGCTTGCTCAATTACTTCACCGGCTTTGTCAAGGTTACCCTGGTTTCTATAGAGTTCAGCTAAACCACTTAACGAGTCTTCGGGAAACAATCTGAAGATCTCTGATCTCAATTGCTGAGCCCTCTCAGCCTCTTTTTGGTCATCGTAATAACTGACTAAGCTCCATCTTCCTGTAAGGCTCTTCTTCATATCTTCGTCAAGGAGATTCCTATATCGGCTGATTCCCCAGTCGGTGGAAGTATTTACAACCAGCCAGGGGACAGTGCAAACAATACTTGTGAAGATTAAGACAATCGAGGTATATCTCTTTGACTTAGCCAGGGTAATGAACAGATAAACACCTAGTAGAGTATAGCCCAAAGCCACATTGGAAAGCAGGTCCCAGTCCCTGCCAGCTCCTAATTTTGGGTCTATTATGAAATGATACAAAATCTGGGCTATAGAGACTAACGTCAGAAACGAAATGATAGGACTACTCAATCTAATCCCCCCCTTGAGGATAACCACCAGGCTCACAAGCAGGATAATACCCACAGGCGAAAGCAGAAGATGCTGATTGATCAGATCGAGAATATGGGGAAAAGAAAAAAGCGTGTAACCCGGCGCGTAGACTCGTCCCTGGAGCAAGGGCACAAAGATCTGGGATAAGGCCGGATTCATAGTCCAGATGTAGAAGACGGAAAGGGCGGTTAAAAAGATCAGAATTAAAAAATAGGGCATTGCTTTTTTCATATTGAAAGCGAACTCCCCTTTTCTTCTTTTTAGAGCAAGCAAGAAAAATAGGGATGGCAGAAGATAGGCTGAGGAGAAATGAAACCCGATGGAAAGAGCACAGAAAACAATTGGCAATATCAGGCTGACTTTCCCTTGGAGATATCTTAGAGAAAAATAGAGATAGGCAAAAATGCTGGTGTAAAGCAGAGTGTAATTTTCTGCATAACCCAAAAAAAGCTCGGTAGTGCCGGAGAAGATGAACA
This sequence comes from Terriglobales bacterium, assembly GCA_035543035.1. GTDB lineage: Bacteria > Zixibacteria > MSB-5A5 > MSB-5A5 > RBG-16-43-9 > RBG-16-43-9. The sequence continues at coordinate 16,242 of DATKKH010000050.1, forward strand.
GGGAAAAAATAAGCAGCCTGTCGAATCTATCCTCGGAAAGGCTCTTAGTTAGATAAAATAATATCAGAATAAAAAGTCCGCCAGCAAAGATACTTAAGCCTGCATAGACTGACTCAGGGGAGGGAGAAACGAAAAATTTCAGTAATTTGTATAGGTAAAGATGTGCAAATATCTCTAATACCTCAAAGCCGGTTTTTAGATATCGCTCTGATTTGAGAAACGAGAGCTGTGCATATCCATCTCCCAAGAAAAATGTCCTGGTTCTCAAGAGCCAGAAGAAGAACATAGAAATCACAGCCAAAATTGTTGCAGAGAGAACCTCTTTTTTAGGAAGAATCCTATGCAAAAAGGAAAGGATTAGTTCAAGTGCTTTGTAAACTCTTGAGTTAATCCAGGGCAGAAGGATTAAAAGTCCCGGTAAGGTGAAGACCAGCCTAACCCACATTGGGAAATAAGCCAGATGATTTATACCCCAGAGCCTGCTCTTATGGAAAAAAGAAGAGATGAAATGGGCTAAAATCAAAAGCCCGCATAACAAGGCGATAAGGATGTTAAATTTCTTGATTAAATCTGGAGCTGGACTGGTTTCTGCTGGTTTTTTGTCCATAGTACGGTTCTTATTTCCGTTCTGGCAGGAACTCAGTCCTGACAGAGGAACAGTTTTTTGTCCTATTTCTTTACGGTTTCTGCGAACGCAACTGCTGAATCTGATTCCTGACCTCTTGATTTCTGACTTCATCCTGGCTGTATTTCAAGAACAAGTCCAGCTCTTCGATTGCTTTTTCTTTTAATCCTTTGCGCTCGTATACCAGCCCCAGATAAAGGTAAAGAGGAGCAAAATCCGGTTTCAAATCCACAGCCTGATCAAATTCGGTCAATGCCTGGTCTAACGAATCCCTCTGGAAATAGACCTGACCTAATTCATAATGGGCTAAATATGATTTCGGGTCAAGTTCGATAGCCTTCCTGTAGTTTTTTATGGATTTTTCAGTTTTTCCGAGTTTGAAATTGATATAGGCAATATCGGAATACAAAGTGGGTGCTATTGCACCAAGTTTTTCTGCTTTTTCCAGCTGGGCCAATGCCTCCTTTAGATTCCCCTTACTTAGCAGAGCCTGACCCAGGTTCACGCGGGCAGGAGAATAGAAAGGGTTCAAACGGATGACTTTTTGAAAAAGACCGATTGCCCGATCGGTTTTTCCCTGGAGTAAGTAGAGGACGCCTAAGGTGTGATAAGCTCCCATCGAATTTGGATTTATTCCGATTGCCTGGTTCAATAACTGCTCAGCCCTGATATAATCTCCCGCAGCGATATAAGGTGAAGCAATATGAATCAAAGAGTCATCCGGAAACAGGTGATAGATTTCGGCTCTGACATTTTCAGCCTCTCCGGGTCTGCCCAGCTGATTATAATAATCTATCAGGGCATATCTTCCCATCAGGCTTTTTTTCAAATCCAGATCTAAAAGGTTTTTGAAACGCTCAGTCGACTTTCCAACATTTGCATTCAGCAGAAACCAGGGAAGGATCAACAAAAGTGCTGTTGAGCTCAAGACTAAAGCTGAATATTTTCTGGGCTGGACAAAACTCAGAAACAGATAAATTCCCAGCAGCGTATAACCTAATCCGACTGCGGAAAACAAATCCCAGTCTCTGCCTGCCCCTAATGCAGGATCGACCAGCAAGTGATATAAAAGCTGAGCAACGGTTACTATTATCAGAAATATGGCGATCGAATCTTTTCGCTTGATTATCTTTCTGCAGACTATTCCCAACCCTAACATCAGGACTAATCCAGAGGAAGATATTATCAGATGCTGGTCAAGAATATCAATCAAATGTGCAGGAGATAAAAGGGTGTAAGCAGGAGCATCCGGCTTGCCTTTGAGCAGGGGAACGAAAATCTGCAATAATACAGGGTTGACACTATGAATATAATAGCCTGCGATTCCCAGGAAAAAAATCAGAATCAGGAGATAAGGGAGTCCTTTCTTAAAGCTGAAAATCTTTTCTTCATTTCCTTTTTTCAGAGCGAAGAGAAAGAAGAGGGAAGGCAGAAGATAAGCTGCAGCCAAATGAAAACATATCGACAGGACGCAGAAAAAAACTGGCAGGAAAATCCGGATTTTTCCCTGGAGATACCTCAGGGAAAAATAGAGATAGGCAAAGATACTGACATAGGTCAAGGTATAATGTTCAACATATCCTAAAAAAAGCTCTGTTGCTCCTGAGAAAAGAATCAAGGAAAAGATAAACAGTCTGTCAAATTTATCCTCTGATACGGCCCGTGCTAAGTGGAACAGAAGATAAACAAAAATTCCGCCAGCAAGGATGCTCAAGCCGGCATATAAGAATTCAGCCGAGGGAGAAAAAAAGAGCTTTAAAAGCTTGTAAAGATAAAGATGGGTAAAAACCTCCAGCGGTTCGTAGCCTATGCGGTGAAATTTCTCCAGACTTAATTGCGAGATATAAGCATATCCATCCCCCAGAAAATTAGTTCTGGTTCTTAAAAGCCAGAAGAAAAACATCGAAATCAGGGTAAAAAAAAGGTAACCTATGATTTCTTTTTTGACGAATATCCTCTGAAAAAATGAGAGAATCTGCTCAAGTATCCTGCAGATTCTGGAGTTTAGCCACGGCACGAGAATTAAAAGTCCGGCGATAGTGAAAATTAGCTTAACCCACAAAGGGAAATATGCCAGCTGGTTTATCCCCCAGAGTCGGTTTTTCGGGAAGAAAGAAGAGATGAAATGGGCTAAGATCAAAACCCCGCAAAAAGTGGCGATGAGAAGGTTGAATTTTCGGCTTGGAACTTGAATTGAGCTGGTTTCTTTTGATTCTTTATCCATATAAAGGTTCTTCAGGAAATCTACTAAACGAGTTTGGTTATGTAAAGAGGTTTTTGTCTTTTCGTAGGAGCGACCCTTCCTTCGACTTCGCTCAGGATGGTGAGCCTGCCAAGCCGTGTGGTCGCCTTCGGGAGGGGACAAGCCTCCCTACTTACTATGAGGGAAGGAAATATCTTAAGTTATAAGTCCAAAAGGTGTTAGATTGTCCTGATTTACTTCTCAAAATCTTTTCATCAGCATACTTTAGAATTGACTTTTTCTTCCAGTAATGTTATCCTCACGAAGAAAGGAGGTGAATTCAGTGGAATATCTGTTAGATCCACAGGAGTTTATCATCCGGTCAGCCTGCCCGAAGTATGTGGGATGTCAGCTTTACAACCCCTGCCCCAAATATATGGTTCAGCCTCTGTATGGCATTCCGCCGACCTAAGCTCCGGGTGAAAACTTTTTCCTCTCCTTCGACATTGTTCGGAGGAGAGGAGTTTTTTTGGTGAGTAAGAGTACTGACATATATTGGGGCGACATGTATCTGAACTACTGAATGGAGACGCGTCGATGAGTCTCCAAACCAAAATCTACCCCCCTTTGTCCCTCTCTGTAAGGAGGAAAATAGCAGATTTTCCCTCTCACAATCGGTGTTATCATCTGCCTATTAAGTAGATAAATGATAACATCCGGTAAGAGCATGCCTTGTTCAAACCGTCTATTTTTGCTGAAAAAGCGTCCTCACAGGAGTGAGGACGCTACGACTTTCCAGGTCGAGTAACAGGGGTGGATTTGTCTGACTGAGCATTCTGAATGTATAAGGCAAGTATCTTATCTGAGGTGTGGATGTGCTTGGCAAGCCATTCAACCATGAATAATACGGTCTCATTTACCAGCTTATGGCTGGCACCATATAAGACGAATTTGTGTTTCAGTTCAGATAGATCTTCGCGGAAAGCCTGGTGCATCTCCCTGTGCACCTTATAGCCCGGAAACCGGTATTTTATCTGCAGGTCCTCTTCATCCGCAAAATGTCTTTGAAAATAGCTCTCCAGATACTCGATGATTTTTCCGGTCTCCTTCTCGATCTTACCGCTTCTTTCGGAGTCGACTATCTGGTCTACATATTCAAAGATTTCCAGATGTTGCTTATCTATGATTTCGTTGCCGGTAAGCAGTTGAGCAGACCATTTAGTGAGCATGCATCCCCCCTTTATATTTTCCGCATGGTTTGTAATTTAATTATCGACCGTTCTAAGTGTCATCTTTAATCGGGATTATCCTGCTGGATGATGACATCCAACAAGACGGGGGAAAATAAAAGCGTCCTCACTCCCGTGAGGACGCTACACAAAACATTCGAAAAAATAAAGTATCTTTTACCGCATGAGCACCATTTTCCTGGTCTCTGAGTTATTACTGCTGGTAAGCCGGTAGAAATAAACTCCACTGGGGACTTTTTCTCCTGCATCGTTATTGCCATTCCAGGTGACTTGGTAAGTTCCAGATTTCAGATTCTCGTTTACCAGAGTGTTTACCTTCTGTCCGAGAATATTGTAGATAATTAGGGTGGTGCGGTTGGAACTATGAACCATGAACTGAGAACCATTTACCCGGAAGGGAATGGTGGTAGTGGGATTGAACGGATTCGGATAGTTCTGCCCCAAGTTGAAATCCCTGGGAAGATTCAGGTTATCATTTTCCTTAATCCCGGTCGGGGTAATTCTCAACACGCCATCCTTGGCAGATGCAAGTGGCTCACCATCATTGAATATCATTTTCTTAAAATGAACAATGGTACTGTCACCTTTCGAAGCAGAAGAGAGGACTTTGAATCTTATGTAGACCAAGGTCCCGCTCCCGTTAATAGTTTGTGACCCCGCCAGGGCTATATTAATCGAATCGGCTACGATGTTATAGACATTCGCCCAGTAACTGTTATTTACCAGAGTTCCAGAAAAAATAACACTTTCAGCCTGAACAACCGCAGAATTGAAACCTACTGTGATGTCAGCAGACCAGACTGTGTCAGGAGGAATATTCTGTGCCAGGATCGGTAATACAATTATGTCTCCAGGAGCTGCAGTAGTATCAGGTATGGAAACCGGTATAGTGCTGGCTAATGCTAATCCGGAGAAGAGCAGAAGGCTCACTAAGTTCCAGAAAACCACTTTTAAAAATTTCTTTGTCATTATTATCTCTTCTCCTTTTTTCGTAGGGGCGTATTGCCATACGCCCCTACATAATCAGATCTACTTCATCAAAACCATCTTCTTAACTTCAGAGAAGTTATCAGCTTTTATACGATAGAAATATACTCCGCTGGTAACTGTATTCCCCTTACTGTCCTTTCCGTTCCAGATAGCCTGGAGTATCCCGGCCTCTTCTGTCTCATCCACCAGGGTCGTAACCTTCTGTCCCAACAGGTTGTAGACTTCCAAAACCACGTGGGATCTGGAAGGAAGACTATACTGAATGCAGGTGGTGGGGTTGAACGGGTTAGGATGGTTCTGAGATAAGGAGAATTCTTTTGGCACCTGAGCACCAACTGAGACCACATAAGCTAAATTCGGCTCCATCAGGTCGCTTTCGTTCAGCCTGAGGTTCTGTAGTCTTATTTCAGTTCTATCTCCATTCTTTGCCTTATCCGAGACCTTAAAGGTTATATCGACAAAGTTGCCGCTGCCGCTGACAGGTTTGGCAGAAGCTAAGGCGATCTTCACCTGATCATCCGAAATCTTCTGCTCCAGCATAAATCCAGAAGTAAGCTCAGATGTAGTTACTGTTTTTGCCTGTAACCAGTCCGCACTGTAGCCTAAGCTGAACTCCGCAGAATAGGTCTCTCCGATGTCTGAAAGCTCGATTGGCAGAGTGATCTCCTCACCCGGCTTGACTGTGAATTCTTTCGCAGTGATCTTCGGAAGCACGCTGATTTCTTTTGCGGTGCCGGCTATTACAACCTTGCCTGCCCAGTTACCGGAAACGTCTCCGAACAGAATTCCCTTATAATCCTGGTTGAATTTATTGTCCGAAAGAGCAGAATAGAATATGGAATCAGGAATGCCAGTGCAGGGGTTTTCGTCCAGGACGAAAGTTGCGGGGAAGAATTTCCAGTCTTTACCAACCGGGAACTGGGCTATCTGCCCGACCACATATCTTAAGATATAAGAAGCATCATAAGCTGAGACCTCGCAGTTACCGGTTACATCTGCAGATAGCTTCTGGCAGGAGGAAAGACCGATCAGATGAACCACATATCTCAGGATCAAAGAGGCATCATACGCAGTTATCGCTCCAGCCGCATCATCGGATTTATCCGGTCTTGTCATATAGTCCATTCCGCCAGTCAGATTTAAGAAGCTGTATCCCCCGCTGGCATCTGTCAGAACCGAATCGGTCTTGCCGTCGGTTATTCTTACCAGAGCTGCATCCACCGGATTATTGTTCAGACAATATCGAATAACACCCGAGATCTGGAATACTTCGCAGGGCTTGATAACCGCATCCTTGGTTACGACCGACGGAATCCCTTCATTGAACCTCATCCGGTCAAAGTGGATAATAGTCGAATCCTTGGGCAGGGATAAAACATTGAAGCCCACATAAACCAAAGGTCCGCTTCCGGAAAGCGGGGAAGTTCCGGAGATGGCTATTCTGATCGAATCATCATATTTGTTGAAGAACATCAGCCTGCCCTCGGCAATGGTCCCCAGAAGGGTAGCATCAGTTGCTTTGAGAATCGATTTATCGAATGACAGGGTGATCTCTGCTGAATATACTCCTTTGTCAGTAACGTTCGATACATTAACCGGAACCAAAATGAACTCGCCCAATTTGACGCAAGTATCCGGCATACTGACCACAACTGCGGCACCAGGCTTGGTAGTGCAAGACCAGTCGAACACGTTGAGAGCTAACTGCTGATTGTCATAATAGTCTATGCCGATATTCGCATTCGCATAGTCGTCTGCCCAGATATTGAAATCACCCACTGCCCAGACCTTGCCGTTTCCATATTCAGATGCAGCCATCACCACTATGCTTGGTGAAGTTGTGATGTTCTCCCCGGATTCATCGACCAGCGGTGCTGGCAATCTTTGGAACTTTCCTGCGTAAAGGGCATTGGTCGGTGGAACTGCTTTTACTGGTGGCATAAGATAAGCATCGGTATCCGCATAAGCAATCGGATAAGCTGAGCCGGAAAGCTCTAAACTCGAACCGGCGTAGATAACGGTAGTCTTTATGCCGGCAGTGGTAGGATGAGCAACATAATTGGTAATAAAGGGCCAGTTATTGTTATCCTGGTCGTTGTGGTTGTCATCCAGAACCACGTTGCTCTTGAAGTTTATTCCAAACAGGTTAGCCACATGATTAAGATAAGTCGATCCAAAGCCTCCGCTGTGCTCCGCACTTATAACTACTGACCCGCCATTGAGCACGAAACTCTGCAGAGTGGAAAGCTCACCTGCAGTGTAATCTTTCCCTGGAACTGACAGGAAGACCACATTATATCCGCTCAAATTGAAATTGGGCTGGTCAGTGACCACTGTATGTCCTGCGGACCTTAACGTTGAGATAAGATGTGACCAGTAAGTCGTATCTATAGCTTCGGGAACGCTGGCAAATCCATGGCTTATGTCAAATAGAATCTTGCACCCGGAGACGATTGCCTTCTTTATTGTGAACAAGGCATTACTTATGTCAGTTACTTCGCTATTTGAAGCATCCGAGATTCTCACCAGTGCGCTTTCTGAGGGCGTATCCGGGACGGTCCAAGGATAAGTTCCAGTATTTGCAGTGCTGGCAGTGATCAGTGACCAGTCTGCTCCTGCATCAATGGAATACTCGATCTTCACGTTGGAGATAAGTCCCTGGGAGGTCCAGGTGATGTTATGCAGGCTTCCGGTAAACCAGATCTCGCCACCATTGGGCGAAGTGACCTGCAACATTGCCTGAGGAGGTGGAGAGATGGTGAAAATCGCATTACTCAGATCATTTGGTACACCATCATCAGCATCTGAAACCCTGACCAGGCTATTGGTTGAAGGGGTATTGGGAACTGACCAGGAGTATGTGCCGCTGTTTGAGGTGCTGGCGATAATGGTAATCCAGCTTGAGCCCGCATCTGTAGAATACTCTAATTTTACGTTCCCGCTAAAGCAGGAAGAGGTCCAGGTGATGTTATGGGATGAACCTGCCTGCCAGGTTTCTCCTCCATTTGGTGAGGTGATAGTGATTACCTGAGGAGCAATAGTGAAAGTGGCATTGCTCACGTCCGAAGGTATTCCAGAGCTTGCATCAGAAACTCTAACCAAAGAAGTTGTCGAAGGGGTATTCGGTATAAGCCAGGATTCTGATCCGTCATTCGGTGTGCTGGCAAGAATGGTTGTCCAGCTAGAACCATTATCCGTGGAGTACTCCAGTTTCACATTAGTAATACTTCCGGTATAAGTCCAGGTGATATTATGGCTGCTCCCTGCACACCAATTTTCGCCTCCATTGGGAGAGGTCATTGTAATCGTAGGAGTAGCGCTGATGCTAAAGTTGGCATCGCTCATATCAGTAGGAGTTCCAGTAGCTGCATCAGAAACTCTGGCCCTAGCTTGAGTCGTAGGTGCATTGGGTATCGTCCAGGAATAAGTCCCGGTATTAGAGGTACTAGCGATGACGGTACTCCAGGTCGACCCGGCATTAGTAGAATATTCAATCTTTACATTTGCATTATAATTGGACGTGGTCCAGGTGATGTTATGTGAACTCCCGACTATCCAGTTTTCTCCTCCATTGGGAGAGGTAACGGTGATCGTGGGAGTCGGCGCAGACCCCAAGCCCAGACAACCCTTCACAAAAACAGGAGTCCAGGCATTGACCCCAGTCGGATCTACAAGTTGTAACAAAGTCGATGGAGGCCAAAAGGTCGAATCAACTGGAACATACAGAGTCGAATCCCAGGAGGGTCCTGTGTGGAAATACACCCTGCCTACTGAGCCGCTTCCTGGGG
>DATKKH010000051.1:0-19912 GCA_035543035.1 Terriglobales bacterium
TACTGGAAGTAGTAGATTATGGGGACTTTTAGATCGACTGAATATTTGCGCGCGAGACTTATCTGCCCCAAATCGAACTCATCAAAGCAGGTGGGACAGATCAGCCCCATAAAATCTGCCCCGGAGCTCTTGATTGAGGACAAAACGTCCAATGTCATTTTCTCCGGAATCTCCTCGTGAGTGCAGGCTTTTCCGCAGCACAAAACCTGCTTTTGATGCTTTATCGTCTCCGCCCCGGTTGCTTCGAACAGACGCTCTAAAATCGTCGGATGGTCAGGGTCATCCACGTTCATTATCTCGCTGGGTTTCAGAAGATGACACCCGTAATGAATGGCAACCTTCAGATTCAAGGGTTTCTTGACAGAGGATTTGACTTTTTCGATTCCTAAGTCATCTCGCAGGACTGTGACGATATGCCGGACAGAAACTGTTCCCTTATATTCTTTTCCTATTTTTTTCAATCTCTGGTTAACCTTTTCTTTCAATTCGGGGTCGTGTTTGAGATGAAAGTTGGCTTCAGATAAAGTTGCAGTACAGCCGGAGCACATAGTTACCAGGTCAAGACCTGCTTTCTCTGCAATGGTGATGTTCCTGGCAGCCAAAGTCATCCAGGTCAGTTTATCCGTAGCTTTGAAATAAATCGGGTCGGGACAGCAGGAGAACCCCTGCAGATCTACCAGTTCCATCCCTAAATTAGCCGCTGTCTTGCGGACAGAGGCTTCCATCTGCGGATATTTCACCGAGATCATACAGCCGAAAAAGGGTGCATACTTCATTTTGGTTTTCGGTTTTTGCTGTTCGCGCTTAGCTTTTCGCGAAAAGCCAAGAGCTAATCGCGAATCGCGGATTTACTCAAGTAACTTCTTCAACTCTTCCAGCGGAACTACTGTTATCTCGTTCAGACCCAGCTCCTTCCTTCTTCTGTCAGAGAGCGAGGAGGTTTTGACGGTTCTTCCTGATTCCTTGACGCTGTCCAGAATGGACTTTACTCCTAGGGGATTGGTTCCTCTTTCAAAGGAGACATTTTTCAAAGCGATAATAACTTCTACTGGCCTAACAGCCTGGGGACATCTCTCATAGCAGGTATTACAGTTGGTGCAATCCCAAATCACCGAATCCGGACCTACCAAGGACTCTTCATCTCCCAATAGAGCCTCCAACAGAATGTTTCTGGGATTAAATGCAGGCGAATACAAGGCAGCCGGGCAATCTCCCACGCAGGCACCGCACTGGTAGCAAAAGTTATGCGCCTCCCCTCCGATAATAGTATTGAGCTTATTTCTGAATTTGAAGTTGACCGGCTTCATCAAAAATGACCTTGACTTTTACTACATTTTACCATATATACCTAAAATTGTCAAGATTTTTTTGGGTTTTGCGTATTCAATTAGGAGGAAATGAATCAGTTGACTGAAGAAATCAAGAAAACCGAGGCTCCTAGAGAACCGAAAAAGGAGTCAAAAGAGGACTTTGAAAAAGTCCACGTTTTCGAAGCCTGGTGCAAAAGGTGTAATATCTGTGTCTCCTTTTGCCCGACTGGGGCTTTGGTGGCAGACAAGGACGGGCTTCCGGTTTTGATTCCGGATAAATGCACCCAGTGCAGGCTGTGCGAGCTAAGATGCCCGGATTTCGCCATTACTGTACGGCCAAAAGAGAAGAAGGAAGAAAATTCCTGAAGATTAAAATGGAACAGAATAATAAAGCCAGAATTCTCCAAGGAAACGAAGCCTGTGCCGAAGGGGCCTTAGCCGCAGGAGCTAACTTCTTTGCGGGTTATCCAATAACCCCTTCTACTGAGATAGCCGAGTATTTAGCCCGGAACCTGCCCCGCAGGGGCGGTAAATTCATCCAGATGGAGGACGAGATAGCCAGCATCGCTGCGGTGATCGGAGCTTCGATTGCCGGGGCAAAAGCCATGACTGCCACGTCCGGACCGGGTTTTTCCCTGATGCAGGAGAATATCGGGTATGCCTATATGGCTGAGGTTCCCTGCGTTATAGTGAACGTGCAGAGAGGCGGTCCTTCTACCGGTCTGCCGACAAAGGTTTCCCAGTCGGATACCATGCAGGCAAGATGGGGAACCCATGGGGATTACCATGCCATAGCCTTGGCTCCGTCTTCGGTCAGGGAGTGTTTTAGCCTGACTATCAGAGCTTTTAATCTGGCCGAAAAATACAGAACACCGGTAGTCCTGCTTATGGATGAGGTTCTGGGCCATATGCGGGAAAAAGTGGTTCTACCTGAACCGAATGAGATCAAGGTGTTCAACCGGATGAAGCCGACTGTCCCGCCTGAATGGTACCAGCATTTCGAAATCAACCCGCATTTCGTCTCGCCCATGGCAAGTTTTGGCGAAGGTTACAGGTTCAATATAACCGGGCTGACCCACGACCCTCTGGGGTTTCCCACTTCCAGGCCAGAGGAGATAGAAGCGAAACTTAACAAACTGGAAAAAAAGATCACCAGTAACGTGAACGATATAGTCCGGGTGGAAGAGGAGTTTATGGAGGATGCTACGATTGCGGTCTTTGCTTATGGAATCGTAGCCCGGGCTGCCAGGCAGGCGATCAGGATGGCACAGCAGAAAAGGATCCGGGTCGGCCTGATCCAGCCTTTGACCATCTGGCCCTTCCCGGACATCTATATGGAGCAGATGTCTGAGCAGTTAGAGGCGATTATCGTAGCTGAGCTGAACCAGGGTCAGCTGCTCGGAGAGGTCATGCGGAACAATTGCGGAAAAACCAAAGTTTATGCCTTGAACAGGTTCGACGGGGATATTTTGACCCCGGAGCAGATTTTTGCTAAGATCAGGGAGGTTAGATAAAAAAATGGAGATAATAGCAGCAGAAACCCATTCTTATTTACGCGCCAAAAAGAAGTTCCCGAATGTCTGGTGTGCAGGTTGCGGAATAGGTATAGCCCTGGGCGCAATCATCCGGGCAATTGATCATCTTAAGCTGGACCGGAACGACGTGGCAATGGTATCGGGGATAGGATGCTCCAGCCGTATGCCGGTCTATGTCGATTTCAATACCCTGCACACTACCCATGGAAGAGCTTTGGCTTTTGCCACGGGCGTGAAACTAGCTAACCCGAAGCTGAAAGTCATCGTGATAACCGGGGACGGAGATGGTTTAGCTATTGGAGGAAACCATTTCATCCATACCTGCAGGAGAAACATAGATATAACCACTATTCTGATAAACAACAGCATTTACGGTATGACCGGAGGACAATATTCTCCGACCACCCCTTTTATGAAAACGGGAACGACTGCTCCTTATGGAAACCGGGAAAGAGATTTCGACATCTGCAGTTTAGCCAAATCTGCGGGAGCGACTTTTGTGGCAAGGGGAACAGTCTATCATGTGACTTTGCTGGAGAAACTTGTCCAGCAAGCGATTCTGAAAAAAGGTTTTTCGTTGGTGGAAGTTATCAGCCACTGCCATACTTTCTATGGTAGACTAAACAAGGAAGGAACCGCAGTTAAGATGATGGAATGGCAGAGAGATCACGCAATTCCGATTCAGGCCGCTGCCAAATTACCTCCGGAAAAGCTGAAGGATAAGTTTCTCATCGGGACTATGTGGGATGTGGAATTCCCGGAATACTGCGAGGAGTATGACAAAGTGATCAGCCAGTTCCAGCCTCATCCCGAAGCTTCCGAGAGGTAACAGATGAAGACCAGAAAAATGGACGCAGATCACGAGGATAGGTTCGACATGCGGCTTTCCGGCTCCGGAGGACAGGGGCTGGTTTTCGCCGGCACTATTCTTTCCGAGGCTTTAGGGGTTTACGAGGGGAAGAACGTTTCCCAGACCCAGAGTTACGGACCGGAAGCCAGGGGAGGTGCCAGCCGCTCGGACATCGTTTTCAGCTCAGGTGAAATTTATTATCCCAAAGCTTTGAAACTGGACCTGCTTTTGGCATTGACCCAGGAATCCTGCGATACTTACTATCTTAATTTAAAAGATGATGGCATACTTATAACTGATTCTGACCTGGTGGACCAGCCTCCTGCCAGAGAGGTGATAGATCTTCCCTTCACCCGGACTGCAAGAGAGAATCTGGGCACCCCGGTAGTGGCGAACATTATCGCCCTGGGAACAATCGTCTCTTTGACCAAAATAGTATCCAAGGAATCTATCATCGAGGCCATAAAAAGCAAATCTCCCAAAGCCATGCTGGATTTGAACCTGAGAGCAGTTGAATTAGGTTTTGACTTAGCAAGAAGAGAAAAGAGGAGCAAGAAAAAGCCCCAGCCTGCTAGAGCATAGATAGAGTATCCCCTTCCTTTCCAAAGAGAGGTTAGGGAGAGGTATACTAAGCTTCACTACAACCACTGCGACAATCATAATTCACATAAACATCTAAAATCGAAAGGAGCAATTTTGGAACAAACTCTTTTGATAATCAAGCCGGACGCAGTCAACCGGGATTTGATAGGCGAGATTTTAAAAAGGGCGGAAAAAGATGGTTTCAGGATCGAGGGGCTTAAGATGATAAAAGTCTCCCCTGAAGAAGGCGGGAGTTTCTATCAGGTGCATAAGGGAAAACCGTTCTATCAGGAGCTGGTTGATTATATCTCCTCGGGCAAGGTCGTGGTCGTTCATCTCAAACGAGAGAAGGCAGTGGAAAAGCTCCGTGAGCTTATCGGTGCCACTGATCCCAAGAAAGCACAAAAAGGAACGATCCGGTCGGATTTTGGTTTGGATATCTGCCATAATTCTGTCCACGCCTCGGATTCGAATGAAAATGCCAAAATTGAAATCGATTTCTTTTTTGGCAAAAAGAGTTGACAGGCTCTTTTTTTTACAGTATTTTAAAGTGAAAATTTTCACAAGGAAGTTTCGCCTATTTCAAAGCAGAGATGGATTAATCGATAAAAATGATTCTGAAGTGCGAACCTTTAGGTTTGCCAGTACTAATTCTCCCTTTTCATGGCACTCGTGGTAAAGCTAAAGCTTTACATTCCACTCAAAAACAATCAAAAAGGAGGAAAAAATATGCCTTTAAAAGAGCTATTGACTAAGAAGATCACGGAGATGCAGGGTGATGTCAAGCCTATAATGAAAGAGCACGGTGAAAAAGTTCTTTCCCAGGCAACTGTGGGTCAGGCCTATGGCGGGATGAGGGACATCAAGTGCATGGTCTGGGAGACCTCCCTTTTGGACCCGATGGAAGGAATCAGGTTCAGGGGATTCAGCATTCCCGAGGTCAGGGAAAAGCTTCCCAAGGTAAAAGGTGGAAATGAGCCTTTGCCCGAGGGGATTTTCTGGCTGCTTCTGACCGGAGAGATCCCTACGAAAAAAGATGTTAAGGAAGTAACCAAAGAATGGCAGGCAAGAAGCGAAGTTCCCAAAGAGGTCTGGAAGACCTTGAATGCACTTCCCAAGGATATGCACCCTATGACTCAGTTTGCCATTGGGATTCTTGCTCTTCAGCCCTATTCCGAGTTTGCGAAGAAATATGGAGAGGGCCTGCCTAAAACCAAGTATTGGGAGCCGACGTATGAGGACACCATGAACCTTCTGGCAAAGCTCCCAGCAATTGCGGCTGTCATTTACCGCCGGACTTATAAGGACGGAAAACGTATCAGAGGGAAAAAAGCCTTGGACTGGGGAGCGAATTTCGCGCATATGATGGGAATCGATGAGCCGGAGTATTATGAGCTGATGAGGTTATACCTGGTTCTGCATTGCGATCACGAAGGTGGAAACGTCAGCGCACATACCACACATCTGGTCGGCTCCGCTCTTTCCGATCCTTACTACTCGCTTTCTGCCGGGATGGATGGTTTGGCAGGACCTCTGCACGGACTGGCTAACCAGGAAGTGCTGCATTGGATTCAGAATCTGATGAAAAAACTAGGCGGAAAACTTCCCAGCAAAGACGAGCTTTCCAAAGCTCTTTGGGATACTTTGAACAGCGGTCAGGTCATACCGGGTTACGGACATGCGGTATTGAGAAAAACAGATCCCAGATATGTTGCCCAGAGAGAGTTTGCCTTGAAACATATGCCAAATGATGAGCTGTTCAAATTAGTCAGCATGATTTATGAGGTCGCACCCGACATCCTGACCAAGCACGGCAAAGCTAAAAACCCCTGGCCCAATGTGGATGCTCACTCCGGAGTTCTGCAATGGTATTACGGAGTCAGAGAATATGATTTCTATACCGTGCTTTTCGGAGTCTCCAGGGCCATGGGTGTTTTAGCCCAGTTGATCTGGGACAGAGCCCTGGGATTGCCGATCGAGCGGCCAAAGTCTGTGACAACCGAGTGGATTAAGAAAAACATAATAAACAAGTAAATAGTAGGTAGTAGACAGCATACAGAAAAAAACGTCTCGCTTTCAGGCGGGACGTTTTTTTCTGTAGGGGCACAGCATGCTGTGCCCCTACGTAAATTCTAATAACGTCAAATTTATCTTCGGACTAATGGATAAGATCTTGTTTCTTCAGATCATTCGTCGCCAGTTCGGCAACCGAGTTCCTGAACTGCACCGGTGAAGCTGGATCTATCGCTCTGCTCGTCACAGACCACACCATCTTACCATTCTCCTGCACCAGCAAGAGGTCCGTGCGAACAGTCACTTCCTTCTCTGTTTCCGTGTGCTCCGGGTGATACACTGCCTGCCAGTAAGTGTCGTAGAAACCCCACCAGGGCTCGTAGTAGGCCGGTTCATATGTAGTGTAGCCTGGCACGTATTTCTGGAGCGTGTCGAGCGTAATTCTGGAAATAATCAGGATCCCGTCGAAACCTTCCTGCCTGACTCTTTCCCGGATGGTTAGCGTGTCAGGAAGTTGATCCGGGAAAAGCTGGTAAGACGAAACGAAAGTCGTCTTGGCACGTTGCTCCATCATCGCAGAGACAAAAGCATCTTCCCACATCCGGCGATTGAGAGAATCCTTACGCATGGCAACGACCAGAACCTTATTCAGCGGTCCGGCATTGTAAGTCGGATCATGCCACATGTTGTACATCTGGATGGATGAACAGCCACTGACCAGCAGCAAGCTTACTCCTACCAGAAGTAGAAGCACGTTAATGATTATCAAAGTCTTCTTGGACTTCACCTCTCCCTCCTTTGAATGAGTTTTGTGGATTTGTTTTCTTCAATTTACAAATAAGAAATAAAAAAAGCAAGAGATTTCTTCCCAGATAGTTGCGTAGCGACCCGCCCTCCGGCGAACGTTTCTGTTGTAAGGACAGAACATCGTTCTGTCTGTAGTTGTAGGGGTGGAGCTTGTCTCCACCCTATTCGTGGGCTGAGTTAAACTCCGCCCCTACAAGCTTAATTCTCATAAACTCAAGGTTCACATTCCATTCTCCTATTTAAAAAATCCTCCAAAAATATTTGACTTTGTAAGATTTTTCTTATAAATTTGGGGTCAACCAAAAGCAACCCTGAAGGGTTGCCCTACGAAAACTTTCTGGATTTGTAGGGCAAGTCTTCAGCCTTGCTGTAAAGAAAACGTTGAGTTTTAGTCGAATAGCGAATCGCGAACAGCAAATAGCGAATATCTAATCCCGAAAAGCGAGGATAAAAAATGGGTAAAACCTTAGCCGAGAAAATCATAGGAAAACATGCAGGCAAAGATGTATCTGCTGGTGAAATAGTCGTGGTGCCGGTGGATGTCTGCCTGATGCAGGACGGAACAGCACCTCTTGCCATCAGGCAATTGCAGAAGATAAATCTGGAAAAAGCAGCCAATCCCAAAAGAACGGTTCTGTTTTTGGACCATGCCGCACCCTCACCCCGAAAAGAGCTTTCCAACGACCATATCACTATCCGGGAATTTGCCGAAAAGACCGGATGTCAGGTCTCGGACGTCGGAATGGGCATCTGTCATCAGGTGATATTCGAACAGCACCTGAATCCGGGAGAAATCCTGATTGGATCAGATTCCCATACCTGTACCGGAGGAGCTATGGCTGCTTTTTCGACTGGCATGGGCTCGACTGACGTAGCAATCGGTATCGCCTTAGGTAAAACCTGGTTTAGGGTTCCGGAGACTTTTAGAATAGAGGTTACAGGAGAGTTTCAGCCTGGAGTTTATTCTAAGGATTTAATCCTCTACCTCATCGGATTAATCGGTGCAGACGGTGCAACTTACAAATCGCTGGAATTTGTCGGTGATACGATTGATAACATGTCGATCTCCAGCCGGATGACCATCTCCAATATGGCAATCGAAGCCGGTGCCAAGGCCGGATTGATCCAGTCGGACAAAAAAACCAAAGAGTTTTTGCAGAAATGGGGTAGGGTAGGCAAATATAGGGAGCTTAAAGGGGATGAGGATGCAACCTTTGAGAAGGTGATAAAAATCGATGCCTCCAGACTTTCTCCCACAGTCTCCTTCCCTCATACCGTGGATAATACCAAGTCTATAGACGAAGCCAAAGGCATCAAAATCGACCAGGTTTTTTTGGGAACCTGCACCAACGGAAGACTGGAGGATTTCGATATTGTCTGCCAGATAATCAAAGGGAGAAAGAAAAATCCGAAGACCCGCTTTATTGTCGTCCCTGCTTCGAAATCGGTATTCCTGGAGGCGATGAGTAAGGGATATATCAAGCAATTAGTGGAATTCGGTGCCGCAATTTTAGCTCCGGGATGTGGCCCCTGCGTGGGTGTCCATGAGGGGATTTTGGGAGATGGGGAAAACTGCATCTCCACCCAGAACCGGAATTTCAAAGGTCGGATGGGAAATCCGGATGCTTTTATTTATTTGGGATCTCCCGCCACCGCAGTTGCCGCTGCAGTTGCCGGCGAAATCGTCGACCCCAGGGAATTTATAGCCAAAAAGAAACCCAGAGGTAAGAAAGTCAAGACAACGAAAAGGAAAAGAAAATAAATGTAGAGACGCATCGCATACGCCTCCTAATAGTGTAGGGGCGTATTGCTATACGCCCCTACCAGCACAAAAAGAGGAATTTATGATTCTAAAAGGAAAAGTATTCAAATTCGGAGATGATATCTCCACAGACTTGATCGCGCCGGGCAGATATTTTCATCTCAGGTCAAATTTACCTGAGATGGCAAAGCACGTGCTGGAAGATGCTGACACCACCTTTGCCAGCAAAGTCCAGAAAGGCGATTTCGTAGTCGGGGGCGAGAATTTCGGATTGGGCTCCTCCAGGGAGCATGCGCCAACCATCATCAAGCTGGCTGGAGTCTCAGCCGTCCTGGCAAAATCGTTCGCCCGGATTTTTTACCGCAACTCGATCAACGTTGGGCTTCCGGCTTTGATCTGCGACACGGACAAAATCACTGCCGGGGATGAGCTGGAAGTAGACCTGGAAAAGGGCCAGATTAAGGACCTGACCAATGGTGTTACCCTTACTTTTGCGCCGCTTCCCAAAGCGATGATTCGCATCCTGAACGATGGCGGACTGATCGACCACATTCAAAAACATGGAGACTTGAAAATAGATTAAACCCAGTTTGCAAATACTTAAATCAAAGAGAAAGGATGGAATAAGGATGGTGAAATTCAGCAAGATCACCCCGCCGGTCGAGGGTGAAAAGATCGAAATTGTAAGGGACAGGCTTCAGGTGCCGGAAAACCCGATCATCCCGGTTATCGAGGGTGATGGTGTGGGGAGGGATATTCTTAAGGCATCCCGCCGGGTTTTAGATGCAGCCGTGCAGAAGGCATTCGACAACAAAAGAAAAATCGTCTGGTTCGACGTTTATGCAGGAGAAAAAGCCCAGGCAAAATATGGCGAGCTTCTTCCCCAGGACACTCTGAAGGCAATAAAACATTATATCGTTGCTTTAAAGGGACCTCTCACTACTCCCATAGGCGGAGGGTTCAGAAGTTTGAACGTAACTTTGAGACAGGTGTTGAACCTTTATGCCTGTGTCCGCCCGCTGAGATATTTCGAGGGTGTCCCCTCTCCGGTAAAGCATCCGGAAAATATGAAGATCATCATCTTCAGGGAAAATACTGAGGACGTTTATGCCGGCATTGAATGGCAAAAGGGAACCAAGGAAGTAAAAAAGGTCATCTCCTGGCTGAACAAGATCATGAAGACCAAGATCAGGTCTGATTCGGGCATCGGCATAAAGCCGATCAGCGTGACCGGAACTAAAAGGCTGGTGCGCAAAGCAATCAGGTATGCCATCGAGAACAACCGCAAATCAGTCACCCTGGTGCATAAGGGAAACATTATGAAGTATACTGAAGGCGCATTCAGGGAATGGGGTTATGAGCTGGCTCTGAAGGAATTCAGGGACAAGGTCATCACCGAGACCGAGTGTGAGAAAAATTATAACTGGCAGACCCCTCCGGGAAAGATCATCGTCAAGGATCGGATTGCAGACAGCATGTTGCAGCAGATTCTCACAAGAGCTGACGAATATGAAGTCGTGGCAACTCCGAATCTGAACGGTGACTATTTATCGGATGCCTGTGCTGCCCAGATCGGCGGATTGGGAATGGCACCCGGTGCCAATATCGGTGACTTCGTAGCATTGTTCGAAGCCACCCACGGCACAGCACCCAAATATGCGGACAAGGATATGATCAACCCGACCTCGGTGATTCTATCCGGCTGTATGATGCTGGAATATCTGGGCTGGAGAGAAGCATCCGAGTTAATTTATAAAGGAATTCAGGAGACCATCAAGCAGAAGCGCGTCACCTACGATTTGGAAAGATTAATGGAAGGTGCCACCAAGGTCAAAACCTCAGAGTTCGGAACAGCCATTATCCAGAATATGTAATAGTTTTTCGTAGGGGAGGGGCTTGTCCCCTCCCGTTTTCTGTCATTGCGAGGAGGTCATCTGACCGACGAAGCAATCTATCTAAAACCAGTAGCCCCACCTTGCCTCAAGATGGGGCTACTTTTTGAAGAGATGCACCGCATGCGTCTCTACCATTTTAAGAACGATAGGTCCAATTCACTTGTACTTACCGGAAATCTTTAATCACCGACTTAACCGCGTCCTTGTGGACGATATATGTGAGCATTTTTAACTTGATATAATCCTCGCGATAAAAATAGTAACCTTTCCATTCTCCTTGCAGCGTAGGAGCATACGAATCCTTAATCAGAAACCAATCGTAATCTCCAACTCTGGTGTATCCAACCAGATGTATATCGTGGTCATCTGAGGTGCTTTTATTGTTGACTCGAAATTCGCGAGAGCCCTGATCTATGTATTCCAAAGGAATATCGAAGCTGGGTATGACGGCTGCGTTCTCCAAGGGACTGAAACCCGGTTCCGTTATATCACCATTCAGGCGGACTGAATAGCCGTTTTGAATGGCGTATTTGATGATCTGGTAGAAATTATCCAGAGGAACATTATAATAATCCCTGCTGTGCCACCAGTTAGCCGCTACCGCATATTCGCCATAGGCATAAAACGGCTGCGAGAGTGTGGACATAACACTGACATAGTCGTCAAGATTCAGCTTAAGCACCTTAGCCAAAAACTGCTGGGGAGTCATTTGCACGCCTTTGTAGACAAAACTTGCCGGAGGCCGTCCCATATATTTGTCCATTATGAGGCTGAGTGATGCTACTACTAACTCCTCGTCCCAGAGGTTCTTCTCCTTGACCTGGTCCAGATAGCTTGACATTTCCGCAATCATTTCGCTGTGATCGTAGCGACCATCCGGATCCAGCTCGCCCTTGTAGGCCTCAGCAGGCACAATCCCGTACTTGCGCCAGACAAGCATCACCACGTTCCCCTCGGAGCCTTCGTCAAAATATGATTCACCGCGTTCCTGCACGTAACGCCGTGCTTTTTCCAGGTATTCATAGTAGACGGTGAACATCTCCGACAATTTGATTTTTTGACCGGTGAGCCTGTTCACTTCCGATTCGAAAAATGAGGTGGTGCTGAAACACCAGCAGGTTCCAGATAAATACTGTCTTAATGGCTCAAAATGAAAGGTTTTCTGGAATGCGTCAATCGAGGCTGGTTTTTGAACCCAGGTAAAGTCAAAGCGGATCTCCTTTTCCTCTTTTTCCTTTTGCTCTTTCGATTTTTCCTGTGCAGCACGAATCGCATCTGTCTTTGCCTCTTGCTCTTTCTTAGCCTGCTTGTCCTTTTCCTTAATTTCCGCGTCTACGGGATCTTTATATTTTGGCTCATACTTGACCACCTGTCTTTGTGCCTGCTGTGCACTGGCAGTGTAAAAAACCAATGAACAGATGATGATCACAAAAAAACTGAAAAATTTATTCATAATACCTCTTGAAGTTAAAGGTTTTTTTGTTGTCAAAAACCATTTTTAACGAGACCAGGTTAAAAAATATCTGGACCTGATTTACCTGTCAAGCAAAAAAACGAGCCCGGTTGGTTGCTCTACCTTGCCTCAAGATGGGGCAATTCTTTTGTTGAGATGTATCGCACGCGGCTCTACCAGCATCAAAACCGACTGATTCCAGGAGCCTTATCTTGTAGGTTAAATTTCAAGATGAATCCAAATAATTATGAATTGCCTTTACAAAAAAGCGTCCCGCCACAAGGCGGGACGCTACGATCTTACTCTTCGCTTTTCCCTGTATGCTGTCTACTGCCTACTATCTTCTTATGCAGTTCTACTTCAGATACACCATCTTCTTAGTATCTGCGAAATCCTGAGCAGTCAGCCGGTAAAAATAAATCCCGCTGGGAACGTTCAGCCCTTTGTCATCTGTCCCATCCCAGAAAAGATCCTTGGTTCCTGGCTCCTCTCTCTTGTCCAGCAGAGTTTTAATCTTCTGTCCCAGGATGTTGTAAATGTCCAACTCGACTTTGTCTTTTTTAGGCAGATAAAAACTTATCCGGGTGGAAGAGTTGAACGGGTTAGGCGAGTTCTGGTCCAGACTGTAATCTCCCGGGAGACCAGATGAATTTCCCTCCCCGACCTCGGTTGGGCTCACCACGACTGTCGCCACCATGAAGGTGTGGATCGCACAGTGATAAGGAAAAGTGCCCGGAGTGCTGAACTGTCTCATGTAGCTGGATCCTGGTGTAAGGATACCTGAATCCCAGACTCCGCTGTCGCTGGTGGAGGTATGAGTATTAGAGGCGGAGTTGTTAGTCCACCTGACTGTGTCCCCTGCTACCGCATTGGTAGTGGATGGATTAAAGGCGAAATCCACAATCGAGACTTCATGAATCGCGGCTGTTACCTGGTTCGCCAGAAATAGCCCTGCAACCAAAAAAAGTATCAGCAGGCAAAAGTAAAACCCTTTTGCTGAAAACATAACCCCTCCTTTCTTGAATTTTCTATTTATATAAACTTACCTTTTTCCTTTCTATCTTGTCAAGAGAAATCTTTATCAAAATTAATTTTTTTATCTCTCACACGAAAAGATACTGAACTCTGACCGGTTTTTCATTCACAGACTTGTTTGAGAGGGCTGGAGTTTTCCAGGGCTGAAATAATTTTAAAAAAAATCCTTGACAAACTTTCGGGATTTCTTTATTAAGGTAATGAATTTTTCAGGGAAGGCGGTGAGAATCCGCCACAGCCCCGCTACTGTAAGCGGCTACGAAAGCTTTTTTGGGCCACTCCTTAAATGGAGGAAGGTAAAGCCGGTAGGACTGAAGCCGCAAAGTCAGGAGACCTGACAGGTTTAAATCCCTGATTTACTCGTCATTGCGAGGAGGTCATTTGACCGACGAAGCAATCCATTCATAATAAACGGATTGCTCGCAATGACAGAGAGAGTTTTGCTCTTCGCGGGAAGAGTTTAAAAAAGGGAGAATTAAGCTGACCCAGCTTCACCGCGAAGACTGGGTTTTTTGTTTTTAGGATTCGCGATTGTCTGTTAGTTATTCGCTGTTCGGTACTTACTTAAAACTTCGAACCTGGAGCTTTTGAGCATTTAGGCATTTGAACCTTTTTGAATCCGCGTAGCAGAGGTTTTAGACCTCTGCGCAGAGCCCTAAAGGCTCTGCTACGCGACTATTAGCTTTTATACATTTGAGCTTTTAAGCGTTTGAGCGTTTGAACTATTAATCAGGAGGCAAAGATGATAAAATCAATCTTTCTAAGTCTGCTCCTGCTTCTACCAATAGGTGTAAAGGCAGACCAGACATCCGAGTCCGGTGCCGGCGAGAAAATTTATCAGCTCGAGCCGGTAATAGTTACTGCTACGCGTTATCCAGAGCATCTCAAGAATATCACCTCATATTCCACCCAGCTTTTCTACTCCAGGCTGAAGAAATTCAATCTTCTTAGCTTGGGCGAAGTCTTGAAAAACTTTTCTAACGGTGAGATGAAATCCTCAGGCGAATTAGGTCAGGTGCAGACTTTCAGCCTCCGGGGCTCTTCCTCCTCCCAGGTTCTGTTTCTGTTGGAGGGTAGAAAATTAAACTACATAGCAAACGGGATTTTCAACCTGAGCGACCTCCCGTTGGAGAATCTGGACAAAGTGGAGATCGTCCACGGTCCTCTCTCGTCTTTATATGGTGCCAATGCTTTGGGTGGGGTAGTCAATCTGATTCCCTCTTCTCCTTCAGCTGGACAAATGAAGGTCTCATCCTCTGCTCTTTTTGGAGACAGGGACAGCCGGCTTTACTCTCTGAAACTCAGCTCCGGGATAAAGAAGTTGGGAATTGAATCGGGGCTGGAAAGAAAGCAGACCCAGGGCGAAAGGGAAAACTCGGAATATTCCTCTTTATTTTTCCACTCGACTCTTTTCTATCAGATGTCTTCTCAGGCTGACCTGAAACTTTACCTTCTCAGTCAGACAGATGATATGGGTCTTCCCGGACCTGTTCCTGATCCTCTGAGCATTCCGAAATACGGTAACTTACACGTCTCCTCGCTTTTTGACAAGCAGAAGGATAAGAACTTCTCATCCGATTTGAATTTCAATTTTCGCTCTGCAGATTCCAAAGAGGAGCTTTCGACCCGTCTCTTTTTCGACCGCCGGTATATGGATTATTCCACCAAATATGATTTCCTCGGGGAAGTGGATGAGGCATATTCTTATTTGACCAGAAGCCTGGGCGGGTTTATACAGTATTCATTCTCGTTTCAAAAAGAAAATAGGCTGAATTTAGGAGGCGATTTCACCTCTGACCTTTTTGAGGCTGAGAAAAACTCCTATTACGTTTCATCCGGGACTAATTCGACTTCTTCCTGGCATCCCGGCTCAAGCATCTTCGGTTTATGGGGAAATTCATCCCTGAACAAGGGTAAATTCACATTTCAGGCTGGTGCAAGAGTCGACCTGCCCAGCAATTTCGAGAAATCGTTCTCCCCTAATCTGGGCGTAATTTACCATCTGAATGAAAATCTGTCCCTCAAATTCAATTACGGAAGAGCCTACAGAGCTCCTACCTTTAATGACCTTTATTGGCCCGATGGAGGGAACGAAGACCTGAAGCCAGAAACCGGGCAGAGTTTCGAAACCGGTTTATCCTACACTACCGGCAAGACCACCAGCCAGATTTCTGTATTCTCCCGTAGGGTGAAAAACTTGATCTCCTGGCAGCCGTTGGGTGAAAACGGACTGTGGCAGCCTTTTAATCTGGATCGTTTCAATTCATGGGGTGCAGAATTCCAGCTGGGTTATGCTCTAAATGAAGGCATAGATTTCGATCTGAATTATTCCTTCAATAAAGGAGAGGAGATAAAAAAGGACTTAGTCTATGATGATTATTTAACCGGCGAGAAAAGATTCGAGGAGTTTAAAAGGAAAGCCCGTTTCCAGCCGGAGCACAGTGTCAATTTGAATTTTAATCTTAAGGTCTTTTCCTCTCTGTCCACCCAGTTTTCGTTTAATTATCGCAGCCAAAGGCTCAACTATTATCCAGACTATTCATTTTATCCGGAGATAACGTACCAGACCAAGAAAATCAAACCCAGCCTTAATGTCGATTTCAACCTTAACCAGAAAATCAATTTTTTAACTTTCAGCCTAAAGGTCAACAATTTGTTCAATGATAAAACCCCAACCCAGTTTGGAAATTCTTTTTCGGATTTGGATTATCCCAATCCTGGAAGAAAGATCTATGCGGGAGTAAGACTGGAGATGTAAGAATTTATGACGAATATCGGATGATGAATGACGGATAAAATAAAAAAGAGTGACCGAGATCCGTTTTCCGCGGCTGTAGATCGTGAGGCGAGGTCCCCTCACCCTGCTTAAAGCAAGTAGAGACGCATAGCATGCGCCTCCATTTCCCAGCGACCCTGAAAGGGTCGCATTACGAATCCCCACTCTCCTAGCAGGAGAAGGTTGGGGTAAGGTTATCTTCCTTCTTACATCTTTCATTTTCCTTTCCTAACATCCAAGACAAGCTCATATGCCACGGCACGGGTCGCTTGAACCCTCGAATCCTTGACTCCTCGAACCCTTCATCTCTTGATCCCTTAATCCTTTTTTACTAAAAAAATCCCCCCTCGCCAAGGCGAGAGGGGAACTTAATATTCGATGGGAGTGGTGGAGGGGGGATGCCCCGAGTCCATCGGGGTGGCTGGGTTTTAATATACCAGCACACACCACTCCCAAGCTCAGTAATATCACGCGACCTGAAAATTATATATGCAATTTATATGCCAGTCAAAGTGCTCTTTAAAGTAACAGTCTAAGATCGATTTGCGTCGATAATTTTAAACTTTACCTTATTCTCTTAATCATTTAACCATTAACGAGTTGCAACTTCAAACCAATGCTTTGATATCCTGACATCATCTCATCCTTTCAAATTCCATACTTGCCAAAGAGCTGTAAATAATATAATCAAAGCCCGATTTTTATGCAAGCGAATTCATAAATATTGCAAGATTTTTTACAGCATAATCAGTCTCCCGCAATGCCCCAAACCTTCTCGAATCGCATCCCTCTAGGTAATAATACAGTCTACTTTCTTCTGGTTTTGAAAATGCTTAAAGTATTACTTGAAGTATTAATTGGTTATGATATTTATGAAGTAATGTTCTTACGGGAATTGGAATCCCTTTAAGAGTTTTAATTAGCATCATACCATTTCTCAGTAGCGGTGTCAGGTGCTCTCTTGGAGGGTAACTTGCTCAGACTGCTGATGAATTCATCATAACTCAAGGTAACATTGTGGATTTCTTTATCTGTGCATTCGTTAAGAATTGCCCTAAATTTCTTGTCTTCAGTAACTATATAATCCATTATGTTCAGATAAACGATTTGCAGCCAGTCAAAATAATCGCTTGGATTAGCTTTTCGATTTCCAAAAAGCATTTTATCCTCATATAGCAGTCGATAATTTACCCAATATCTAAAGGAATGAAATTCATCATAAGCAGAAGCCAAAGGAAAATCCATTAGTTCTGAGGGGAGAGAAAAATGTCTACAGAAAGCCACCCATGTCTTTTGTTTTCTATTATCCAATATAACCCCATTCTCCCATGACTTTTTAGCTTGGATGAAGAAGTTACTGTTGCCTGCCTCTAAATTAAATTCGTCTTTAAGGTTTTGTATAACGGAATTTAAATCATCCGCCCAATCCTTAACCCACCTATTCAGCATGTCACTTAATGAATGTATCTCCGCTTCTATTGGCTGATATAATGAAGAGCTTGCTATTTTCATCCACAAATTCAAAAAAGTTCGATCTGGTTCATTGAACGGTTGCCCAATAAGCCAAGCAGCTGATCTCCTGACATGGTCATAGGGATATTCAAGAATATGTTTATTCGTTATCCTATAAGCTAACCTTATTTCTTTTCTACATTTCTCAAAATATTCTTCTAATTTCATACCGTTTATTAACTCTAACACATTAATTGGAGAGTAATAAATCTCAATTTTAGCTTGCGCCCTAAGAAGTTTTATCAAATTGTCAAAGTCCTCAAGCTCATACGAAGACATCTCCATGATCTTATGAGACCAAATATTTTTATCGAGATAAAATTTAATTTTTTCTTGTTGGGTATTCATATAATCAGATTTAACAATTATTCGGGCAGACACAGGGGTCTGCCCCTACGTTTTTTTCGTCTCACATCATACATCTCCCGTCTTACATTACTTAAAAAATCCTTCATCCACTTTCAAATCAACAGAATTTTTATCTTTGAATAGATCCTCCCTCTCTTTCAGCCATTCCTCAAACAGGTAGACTTTAGCCGGTATGGCAAAAGGAGACTGCGGAGAGGTAACCAGCGCCTCTCCTGCCTCTAACATCTGGATCTCTGTTCCTAAATCGGAGATATCCTGCTTGGCAGAGCTTTTCAGAATATTTCTGTCCCGCTCATCTGCCAGCCCCAGGATGAAAAGGGTGTTGAACTGGGATAAAAGCTCCTCGTCGATCAGCTTAGGCTGCTGGGTAATGGCACAAAGTCCGGTTTTGAATTTTCTTCCTTCCCTGGAAATCTGCGCAAAGATATTGATGTCCGATTCTCCTTTTTGGGATAGAACCCTCTGGGCTTCTTCCATCACGATAAGAGTTGGCAGAATTTTCTTGAACTTGCCCGGATCCTGATATGCCTCCCGGTTTTTTGAGAAAACCGCTCTGGCAAGAACCGCAGAAATCAAAAGCTCTTCCTGCTCGGACATGTTGGAGGTGTCAATCAGGACAACCTTCCCCTGTCCCAGATCATTGATGACATTGGAAGTGATAGAAACAGTTGCATCCCCGTGCACAAAAGCAAGCCTTAGAATCTGTTCAGCCCTTCTCTGGATTACTCCTATGGTAGATTCAAAAAATGCACCTCCGGAGGACAGACTCATTGCCAACTCCTGAATAGAGCTTTTCCTGACTCCTTCTAACCAGTCATGCTTGAAATGATGAGCTAAAGCATACAGTGCTTCAACCTGCGGCTGGGTAAATCCGTAAATGTGACGCACGTCTTTGATCTCGATTTCCCTGGAGCTGATCTTGAGCTTGTTATAAGGTCCCTTTAAATCCCTGGAAGAATAAACTCTCAGTCTTTCTTTCGCCAGAGGATGGTCAACCAGTCCCTTATGCTTCGGGTCGCCGCCGCCGTCATAATATTCTCCATGCGGGTCTATAATCAGCATCCCGTATTTACCGGATTCCAGAACAGAGGAAGCCAGAACTTTCATCAGATTGCTTTTACCCATGCCGGTGGTGGCAAATATCCCTACGTGATATGGGAACAGCTCTCCGCTTATGCCGATTTTGAAATCCAGAATTTCCTCTCCGGAGCGCAAAGAGCCTACCTCGACGTCCCCCATATATTTTTTCAGGAAAAGAAAATCATCGTAATCCGGAGTCCTGACCCTGGAGAAATGCTCCGGTATGGTTTTTGGTTTCTTGAACTGGTTATGCTTTACATACCCCAGGGGCACGCATTTCCCGATTTTGAATAGTCTTCTCTCTTTTTCCTGGAACTGATAAGACTCATTCTGCCGATCTAACAGCATCATATTCCCTGCAGTGCGCGAAGCCCACTCCGGATCAGTCGCCTCTACCCCGTAGCTTACGTCCACGATTCGAAGATAGAAAGGAAGATTCCTCTCCTCATCCTGAGCCACCAGTATATCCCCTAAATGCAACTCCTCCTCATAAAAAGTCCTGAAATAGATCTCAGTAATGCTCTTGCCTATTATTCTACCTTTATACTCCATTTTTTCTCCTTAAGGTCAGATGTAGGGCAGGGAAATCCCACCTCTTCAATTTTCGCTCATGCTCACCGAATCCCGGTCACGTCATTCCCCTCGTTCGAGCCCTTGACTCTTTGAATCCTCTCATCCTTTTTTTATTTATTCAAATCAGCATTCAGCACCTCGTGAAAATCCCGGAACAACAAATCCCAGTCTGCAGAAGAAATCCCCTTTTCCAATGCTTTGGTCTGCAGCCTGTATTTTATATCCTCGATCTCGCTCCCTGAAATCCTTGCCCGGTTGTGCGCTGCTGCCAGAGGGTACGGATAACCTAAAAAAGCCGGATCAGATGAAAGATAAGATATCCAGGAGAAAATCTTTTCCGGGTCAGTTTGATCCAGCCGG
>DATKKH010000052.1:0-3542 GCA_035543035.1 Terriglobales bacterium
ATCAGCTCGATTATTTTCTCTGGATTCATTTTCCAGAAGAGCCTGTAGGTATCAGGGAAAAGAAATCCCTCCAGGTTTTTAGAATCCAGTCCTAACCTGTGTATCAGGCTGGTATCAGAAGCGGTCTTCACGAAAAGCACGGAGTCCAACCCGATTTCTCTTTTCAAAAGGGAGGCTATCTGGTTAAGATTATATCCTTCTGGAATCGTAACCTCGATCCCGGAGACTTCGTTTTTATAGAATTTTCTTAAAAGTCCTGAAAGGGTTATTCCTCTTTGGAAATCATACCTGCCGGGAATTATCTTTCTATCGATCCCCATTATTTTGGATGAAAGGAAAAGAGCAGGCGAGTTGACTTCCACGCCGGAGCCTTTCAGTTTCTGGGAGATCTTTCTGAGATTATCTCCTTTTTCCACTATCACAAAGGTGTCATTTTTATTTATTCCCCAGGGAAGAGGGTAATAGAATAGATACCAGAAAACTAAAATCAGGATTATGAGACAGGATATGCAGATTGCAATGAGATTTCTTTTTTTAACAAGCTGTTCCATATTTTGGACCGATGAAGTAGTTTACTTGTCCAAATTAATCAGCAAAGCGCTAAACTGAAAAGTTGAGATGGTCAAATATAATTTTTGAATTGAGGTCTCAGGACTCAGGCATCTCTTTCTTCTTTGCTCGCTGGCTATCCAGGAATCCCTGCAGGATTAATGCCGCTGAAAGCATATCGATTTTTTGCTTGTGTTTGTGCAGCCTGGCTCCTGCCTCTCTTAAGACCCTCTTTGATTCGACCGAGCTTAATCGCTCATCCCAGAAAGTTATAGGGATCTTTATTCTCAAAGAAAGCTTTTTGGAAAAATCCAGGACGTCCTTTCCCTTTTGGCCGATCGAGCCGTCCATATTTCTGGGCATTCCCAGGACGATCTGGTTGACACCTTCCTTTTCAATCAGCTGCTCGATTCTCTGGAAAAAATCCCCGTCTGCTCTGGTATCGAAAGTCAAAAAGGGCGAGGCGATTTTGCCCAGGGGGTCGGACAATGCCAGCCCGATCCTCCTTTCGCCGAAATCTATTCCTAAAATCCGTTCCATACAAGGAATTTACGTGCTTATTCAGGATTTGTAAAGAGTTTTGTCAGACGATGGGATGGTTTGTGTGGTGCGACCTTATTAGAGTCGCCATATGTAGGGGCGAGGTTTCCTCGCCCTTCTGGCAGTCGAATAAGGGCTGGGTTACCCAGCCCCTACAGAGACAATAGTCAAATTCTCTTGTTTTTCAAAAAAAGATAAACTAACTTGGGATCAAAATGAAAGTTTTATTTCCTAAATCTCTATCCTTGGCGATCACCCCTACCCCGCTGGAAAAGCTAAGAGGCATTACGCTTATTCCTCCTGCTTATGAAGTCTACATCAAGCGAGACGACCTGACCGGGTTTGGTCTTTCCGGTAATAAAGTGAGGAAACTGGAATTCTTAGCTTATGATGCTTTGAATAAAAAGGCTGATACTCTAATCACCTGTGGAGGGTTTCAATCCAACCATGCCAGGGCTACTGCCATAGTTGCGGCTCAATTGGGTCTCAAATCTACTCTGGTTCTTTTCGGGGATGAAACTCCCCAAATTGAAGGTAACCTTTTCCTGGATAAGCTCTGCGGGGCAGAAATAAAATTTATCCCTTCAGCTGAATATGAGAATGTAGACAGAATAATGGAGGATTTGTCTCTGGAACTAAAATCGAAAGGCAGGAAACCTTATACTATTCCTGAGGGAGGGTCTAATCCTCTTGGAATGTGGGGATATGTCAAAACTGCCCTGGAAATGAAAAAGCAGACTGAGAAGTCAAAACTCAAGATAGACAAAATAGTAACTGCCCTGAGCTCTGCCGGGACCTATTGCGGGCTTTTCTTAGGGGCAAAACTTTGTGGATGGAAAACAGAAATCATCGGCGTAAATGTCAGGTTTCTACCTTTTTACCCTGAAGAAAAGATAATTACTCTTTTAGAAAAAACGATTGCTGAATATCGATTAAAAGTAAAATTCACAGAAAAAGAGATTAGAGTAGTCGAGGGTTACGTGGGTGATGGATATGCTCTCAGTAGAAAGAAGGAGTTGGACTTCATCCAGGCTTTTATCTCCCAATCAGGTATTTTTCTCGACCCGGTCTATACTGGAAAGGCTATGTTCGGTCTGGCTGATATGCTCAATAAAAACGAATTTTCCAAAAAAGAGAAAATTCTGTTCCTGCATACCGGTGGGGGGTTTGGTCTTTTTCCAGCAAAAGATAGATTCAATACGTAGGTCAAGCATGTCCCCTATGGGGACTGCTTGACAAAAAAACTGCATAATCATGGACAGACAGGAATGTCTGTCCTACCTTTCGATGGTTGTGTCAGGAGCTACTCCTGACACTTTTTCCCCGTCAGGTCCTAGGACCTGACGAAACTAATATTCCCCTGTATCTGCTTGCACCAAATATGAAGGGGCTTGCATAATTTCAGTATATGCAGTAGTATTGGTTTCTCCCTATAAAAAGCTGGTCAACCTTAATAATGGCTTATACTTTAAGGAGTTAAGCGTCTCACAGGCATATGTTTTGCTCTTGCATCTTTTGGATTCAAAAAAAGGAGACCAATGCTTTCAGCCGGTATAAAAAGAGGTTTTCCCAAGGATAGAATAGCTTCCCTCAAGGAACCCAGGGTGAAAAGGGATGAGGGAGGATATTACATCCTGACTCTGAACGAAAATATCAAGGTCTATTTTGAAGATTACTACCTTTTTTTGGAAAGAGCAGAAGCCAGATGCCTGGAGGAAAGAAAAAATTTGGAGAAAAAGATTCTCCAGTGCGATTCGAAAAAAACCGAGTGCTTATCCTATTACCGGGCGAAAAAACTTTTGGTTGAGCAGGTGGTGAGATACATCTACTCCTATTATGGAGACTCTTCGGATTTAGGAGTGATAATGTCTCCCTGGTGTTTTG
The DNA here is from genome assembly GCA_035543035.1 of Terriglobales bacterium. GTDB lineage: Bacteria > Zixibacteria > MSB-5A5 > MSB-5A5 > RBG-16-43-9 > RBG-16-43-9. The sequence goes on from DATKKH010000052.1 coordinate 2,974, forward strand.
GAACGGTGATTCTGGAGAAGATCGAAGTATACAAAGAGAGATTATCCAAAAACGAGATCCAGGACCCGAACATCTCCGAGTATCCTTATTTCGTTCTGAAATACGTGGATGAAATCTACAAGAAAACCCTTTTGGACCTTTTCGAGTTCCCGGAAAAGGCTTTCAGCATACGCTGGCAGTACAGCGAGCTTTTGAAAAGGTATTCCAAAATCCTGTCCAATATCAGCGGTGCTTTGCAGAGCATTTTGTTTATGGTGAAAAGTTACGGTTCGCCTTAGTGGATAGATCAGACTGAGACTCTTTTGCCCATCAGCTCCCCTCCCCGGGGCTGGGACATCAACACCCTCCCAGCCCCAAATTTTTTTTGGTAGAACAGACTTGAAGATTCCCTCTCCCTTTGTGGGAGAGGGTTAGGGAGGGGGGATCACCCTCCCCTTACCCCTCCAATCAAGGGAGGGGAATTATCCTGTAGGGACAGAACATCGTTCTGTCCTTTTTTTGGAAGGGTGCCGAATCTATGTAGGGGCAATTCATGAATTGCCCCTACCAGCCATCTAACATCAATAATT
>DATKKH010000053.1:0-12642 GCA_035543035.1 Terriglobales bacterium
CTATAGTTACCCGGTGCTTTCTCCTCATCCACCAGGGTCCTCACCAACTGCCCAAGAATGTTGTAAATCTTCAGGGTGGTGCGGGAGGGACCATGAACCATGAACTGTGAACCACCCACCCGGTAGGGGATGGTGGTGGCAAGGTTAAACGGATTCGGGTAATTTGAACCAAGCGAGTATTTTTCGGGCTTGCCGGCATCCTCTTCTCCAACCAAAGTGGGTGAAAATCCAAACTCATCCAGGATCTTATGTAATAATGGAACAGACTGACTCTCCTTGATATAATAGAGAGGAAAATCAAAGAAGTAAATTTTGTAGTCTTGGCCGATGTGCCTTGTCCCTACTGGTTTTCCTTCAAAATCGGAAGTGTCAAAAACTGAATTAAAATTGAAGATTACTTCGTCCGGGTGTGAGGAGACGAAATAACCCATCAGTGGTAACCTCCCCTGCAAATCGCACCATTCCTTGTGATAGCTCCGGTTCACCCGGGAAGTATCAACATCCAGATCTGAGAACTCGTATGGAATAGTAGAGCTTGTGCCGATAAATTCCTCCTGCCCACAGGTCCAGTACCAGTCAGGGATGAATACCATGCCAGCAATATGTAAAATATCATACCCGAATTCTCCTTTTTTAAGTGGATTGGGCATGGGAAGAAGATTATCATTGAATGGCTTCACCAGGTGCCTGCCAACTAAAACCAGTTTTCCCCCTGCCGCTAAATATCGTCTCAGACTGGTCAGGGTGCTGTCATAACTGTTACCGGGAAGCCAGGTCGGACCAAACCTTCCTTCTGAATAAACGATACAAACTGGGTAAGGGCTTAGCTCCTTTAGGGAAACGTATTGAAGTGAAGGAAGGTCATGTTTGGAATATACATAAGGGTAATTCTGCAACGCCCGGTTATAAAAGGTATTGACGCTATCGTCCTGGACAAATACAATGCCGTAAGGACTACTCATATCAACCAGCAGGATTCCCTGATCAAAAGCCATGGAAAGCGCATAAACACTATCCGAAAGAAAACTTTCCAGTCCGAGGTCATCAACGGCTGAAACGGCATAATAGTAAACCACGCCGTTTTCAATATTCTTATCGCAGAAGCTGGTGTCCAGCCCAGCAAATCCGACGTTCCCTACCAAAGCGAATATTCCCCCCTCCTCTTTTCTATAAATTTTATATCCGATAACATCCTTGTCCGGATGCGGTTTCCAGGCAAGGCAGATTTCATCTTTAGCAGAAGTGGCTGTTAGGCCAGTTGGAGGCATGGGTCTTCCAGCTAATATCGTCAGCTCCTTTGACCTCTTGCCTTCTTTCCCGTACTCGTTTACACTGGTAACGACATAATAGTAAGTATTACCCTCGGTTAATCCCTTGTCCAGGAAAAAAGTATCTTTGATGACTCCAGTGTTGACCGGGGATGTCGGATATTCGCCTGAGACAGAGCTTCTGTACAGATTATACCCTTTCAGGTTATAATATTTTTTAGTAGACCAGGACAGGATCAATGAAGAATCAGTTGAATTCAATAACACGAATACCTTGGGCGGACCAGGAGGCGGCAGAGTATAACCGGATTCGAAGACTTTCTGAGCTGTAAAGACATTTGAGATAAGATCGTCGAAGTCAAGCTTGGCATAATAGGTTTGGGGATTCTGAGGGTCTATCGGGTTTAAACCCTTGTGCAGACTGTCACCCATTATAACTCCAACCGCGAATTCGATACTGTCTTTTGCAGGAATGTCAAAAGGTCCAAAAGAATAAAGGAATTTGATGTCATACCCGTCAGCTAAATTCGTACATATCGATGATGGAGGCAGCCAGCCTGAATCGGTCTGATCAATGCAGGAATAAATCTGGTCGTAATCATATTCTCCGTTGGACATCAGAAAATATTTTGCCCTGTCCCCGCAAGGGGTTCCCTTTCCGCCTTCGCACCAGATGCCGTAATTTTGAGTCCAGAGGTCCCAATTTGATTTCTTCCAGGGTCCAAAATCCAAGTTTACCGGATCTGACCCTTCTGATACCCACCAGTTATAGGAGAGATTAGGAGCTGGATTAGAAGAACCCATTAGCTTAAATCCAAGCACACCAAGAGGGCTATGAGGCCCAGGCTGACCATTCACCAGGTCTCCGTCATTGTCTGCTGCCCAGGATACATCGAACTTTCTCGGGCCCTCAGGTGCTTCTACTGATTTGATGAAACCCGTTTCATCATCCAGATAGCCAATAGGGTTGCTTATCCAGAGTATGTCAGTATCCATATAGAAGCCGATATAAGCTTTGGATATGGACTTATTCCCGATATTCTTTACCTTGTAATCTAAAAGAACGAAATTGTCATAAGGAGGGCTTACCCAGGAATAGCTGTGCTGGGTAACTTGGACGTTCAAAGGTTTTTGAGGTCTGTTATCATAAGGATCAAAGGACCCTGTATTAATCAGAGTGTCGGTATACCCTGCCAGAAATTCTTGGTCTCCGTGATCTTCGATCTCCGTAATCATTCCGTTTGGACAGGTGGTAGGGAATAATTCGTAATTGAAGATCCATCCATCCGCTCCAACTGAGACCAGGGTTTCCCCTTCCACAACTCCCCCTACCCATAGTGCTCCCAGGAACATATACTCCAGATCAGAGCCACCTGGAAAATCAGCAGAGGGCGCAGGTAAGCCAGTCTCTGAATCCTCAAAATTTCTTGCCTCGCTTCCCAGAAAACCCCAATTGGTGATAGTAAACCAGAGGTTGGATTCCCTGTGAACCCTTTGCTGAGTGCAGGGTAGAGAAGGAACTTTATGGGATTGATCAACTTCGACCTTAGAGCTCACTCCTTTCGAATCTTTACCACTTACCTGCACTGAAACAAAAAGAAGCACAAGAAAAAACATTAACGTTTTCTTCATTTTTCACCCCACGATTAATGGTTAATAGTTACTTAGTATGAATTGCTATCAAGATTAATATAAGAAAAAACTATGCCAATCAATGGAGGAATTTCCACAAGTATTTAGATTACCCTAAGTGATTATTCTAAAGTGAGTTACAAAGTAAGGTTTAAAATTAGCCTTAAAACAACTGCAAAAAGCTGCAATAGGGATAAACCCCTAAAATCTTAAGTTTAATCCCTACTTTCGGTTACAAACTGCGCAGAAATTTATAAGGAATTATCAAAACTTGCGGGGAGTGGTGTACGTTTCGGGTCTCGAAAAGGATAAGAATTAAGAGATCAACTTAAAAACGTAGAGCGAGGCTTTCAGCCTTGCAATGCGACCCTGAAAGGGTCGCGCTACAAAAAAAGAACGTCGGAGACAAGTTCCGACGCTACAACCTCCATTTTCAACTAAACGTTCCGGCAAATATTGCCAGAAGACCCAGGAGCATTTCGAATTTCAAAAGCCGGCTTAAAGAGCCTAAATTTTCCCTGGAGGGATTGTTCCACAATGAGAGGATAATATAAAAGAGAACAAAATCCATCATCAGAACCAGAATCAGATAATAGATAGAAAAAATTTTCAGCTTGTAAGGGAAAATAGTCAGGATAATCAAAATTAGAAAGATTGCAGAGGCTAATAATTGCGAATTTTTTATCCCGTAGGCAATCGGAAAAGTCTCGGATTTTGAAGCCTGGTCTCCTTCCAAATCCTCCATATCCTTGATCAATTCTCTGCCCATATGAAAAAGAAAAGCAAGTATTGCCGGGATTAGCGAGATTTCCGGATCTTTGGAGAAAACCCCGCCGTAGATGAAAGCTAAACCTGAGATGATGCTCACCGTCACGTTTCCGATAAGAAACTCGCGTTTGAATTTGGCGCTGTAAAGGAAAAGAAAAAGTATCGCAATCAAAGCAATTCCTGCTGAAACTGGCTGGAGAAAAAGACTCAAAATAAACCCGATTGCAAAAAGTGAGATCGAAAAGATAAACGCCTTTTTTGGAGACAGCTCGCCTTTGGGCAGAACCCGTGAAGGACGATTGATTTTATCTATCTTTAAATCGAAGTAGTCGTTTAGAACGTAACCTCCTGAGGAAATGAGAGCAGCAGAAAAAGCCGCTATGAGAAGTTTTCTCCATGACCAAACCCCACCTATGAATCCACCCAATAGAACTGAAACAAAAGTGATCAGGTTATTTTGAAAACGGGTTAGTTTGAAATAGGGCTTAATTTTCATACACTAAAACCGATTTGAAATTCCGAAATGAATCTTACCGTGGGAGAAACTGTCTTTTTCACCCAGCGCATAATCGACTTCGTAGACTCCTAACTTTGTATCCACTTTTAGACCTAAACCGAATCCTGATCTGCTGCCTGAGAGTCTGTCAAGTGAGCCTGTAACAGCATTTTCGACCATGCGGCTGAAATGCCCAAAATCCCAAAAAAGATAGGCTCTTGATTCCGGACTCAAAATCAGCCTGTATTCCAGGTTTGACCAGAAGAGCTTATCCCCGGAAAACTCCTCTTCCCTGTAGCCGCGTAATGAATTGAGTCCACCCAAATAGAACTGGTCGGAAATCGGAATTACCTTCTCGGAGCTCTGGATATCCCGAAGATGCAGACTTAGGGCTATAACCTGCTCTTTTTGGACCGGGAGGAAACCGTCTAGATCCAGCAGAATTTTAGCCTCGTTGGAAGATCCCTGATCCGGATTCAAATCCTGGGAAGAGTAGTAATTTTTCCTGCCATAGATTATCTCTGCCTGATCATAAATCCCTTTTCTGGGATTATAAGGAGTGTCCAATAAGTCCAGGCTCAATTTCATTCCTAATTTGTATTTTCTGCTGGAGGGTAAAACGGTTTTCAGCCTTTCATCTGCTGTTACCTTCTCCCATCCAGTCGAAAATCCTAAAATTATTTTTCCTGAGGCAGAATAATCGAAGCGGGTAGTTATGTCCAACTTGAGGTAACTGGAATCATAGTCGATCTGCCTCAAGTCCAGCTGAGCAGATAAAGGAAGGTTAAAAAGATACGGCTCACGATAGGAGAAGAAAAGGTCAAATGAATAAGGGTCTTTCTTGCTCCAGTCTATCTCCCCTTTCCTGCCGGTTCCGAAGATGTTGTCGAAAACGAAGTTTAACGAGCCGCTGAAATATCCGGTCCCGCTCTGGGCTTTGGGAACATATCCTAAGACTCCCAGGAAGCTGTTCTGCCTTTTTTCCTCCAGCTCAATCCGCAGGGCTGACCAGGTCGGATCAGGCTCTGGCACAAGCTGGGCACTTTTGACCGCTTTTATGAAGGAAGCTCTTCTGAGAGCAGATAAGCCGGATTCGAGCTTTGCCTGGGAAAAATAGGAAGAGCTGTCTATGTCCAACATCCTTTTCAGGATTCCTTCTCTGGTCGTCTTATCCCCCACGAACTCGATATTTCGTATCCTGACTCTGGGTCCTTCGGTTATCCTGAGCTTGAAAGAAAGCCAGCCTGCAGAATCCGGGAGATTCAGGCTGCGATTGAAATCCTCTAGATCGATCTGACAGAATGGAAAACCGTTTTCCTCATACAGCTTCAGGATAGCCTCGGTGCTTTTTTCCAGAAGCTGGTCCGAGTAAATGTCATTCTGCTTGAGCTTGAGATAAGAGTAAATGGTCTTCGCATCAATGAACTTGTTCCCGGTTGTCTGAATGCTCTGTATCCTCTCCTTCGGCTGAGCTGCATATCCCTTTCCGAAAAACAGCAATGAACTGCCTAGCAGGATTATGACAACAAGATATCTCTTCATTTTAGAAATAAGCTTTGACTTCGAATTTACCATTATACCTTATGCCTCTTATCGGCTCCTTTAAACCCGAATAATTAAGCGTGGCTGAAAGTGCCTGGCTCAGTTTGTAATCGAAAATCAGACCCCAGGCAAAATTATTCCCGGCCTCTTTCCCCTCTGCCATCTCCCAGGGTAATATTTTTCCTGACGGTGAAAGATTGACCCTGATCCAGCTTACTTCCGAGTGGAGTCTTCCCTGTCCGACTAATGAAAACGAGACCTTTGGAGTAAGCTCCATCAGGTTTACTTTAAGCCCGGATTCCCTTTCATCTTCCTGTAGTAACTTGCTTGACAAAGTCATCTCCAGGGAATTTTTCTCTCTTCTGGTGTAATCCAGTCTCACGCTATTTCCGTTTATAGAAAGTAGGTTAAAGGCAATATTCTCCCTTTGCCTTTTTTCCTTGGTGACCTCGGATTCTACAATGTTTTTCGGAGATAATCGATACCGTAACAAAACCGACTGGCTGGTCGTCTTATCTGAATCTTTTCCATAGACCAAAAGATTATTTTCCCGGTCATCCGAAGCCAGTCTCAGCCTCAAATTGAATGGTGAGGTATAAAAGAGGTTCAAGTCCTGCTTTAAAGAGAAATCTCTCAAAAGCGTTCCGCCGGAACCGCCTCTGTCAAAAGGATTCAAAATAAAACCTGCCCAGGAAACCGGACCCGAAATGAGATTGGAGAACCTGACGAAAGTGTCAGTATATAGCTGTTTCAGTGCTTTTGATTTCGGGAAAACTTTACCCGGATAGAGAATCGACCTGAAGCTTTTGTCCAGCTGTTTTCCCGGGACATACTCGTCCAGCATCTCCTTTTGCAGGATATAATTTCCTTCAGGATCGGGAATATACTCCCCGTTTTCATAGCGATATTGCCCTCTTCCGCTTCCCACGTCGATATAATTATCCAGGCTTTTTTCTGCGCCCAACTGGTTGACCGAATAATACAGGTTCAGAACCAGAGCCTGGCTCTTCGGAATATAATCCAGCTTAAAGGCCCCAACGTTTCCTTTTTCTTTCAGTCCGGTTTTCAGATTTCTAGTCCGGTAGGCATACTGAAAATCAGTCGACAGAACATCTTTATAGTTTCGCAAAGAGACCTGATTCTGCCAGGTATAAGAATCATATTCCTTTTCCCAGGAGACCTGCTTTCGTTCCTCGTTGTGAAAAATAAGCTGGGTAGACATGCTCCAAACATTATTTGATTCTAATCTCAGACTTCCTGTCAGCTCATCATATTTTCTGCTGGGCAAAAGCGAGTCCGGGAGATTAAGCTCCTGTGTTTCCGCATTCCAGGAAAACTGGGTGGAAAGCTTTTTCCAGTGATGAGCCAGGGAAAGATTCCTTCTCTGCCAGACCCCTTCCTGAATTGAGGTAATCCCTTTTTGTGAGCTTTTGATGTCCTCAGATGAGGCTTTTGCCTCGAGGCTCTTAAAAGGCCGGAGAGTAACTCCGAAACCGTTGCGTTTTGAATTAAAGAAATCTCCTTTGTTCAGGGAGCCTAAATCCATATCCAGGGATAGATTCTCCACCGGAGCAAAAGTCGATGTGAACCTTGCAACCTCCTCGGCTCCGTTTTGGGAATCGTCAAAAAGTCCCCAGACCCGGTCTTTCTCGATCTCGTCAGTCCTGCCAAACGGAGAAAAATTTTCACCCAGAGTTCTGTATAAACCTTCGATTTTCAAGCTTGACAGATTGTGACCGAACAGCCCTAAGTTCTGTTTGTCAAATCCGGTTTTGAAAAGAAAGGCGTTACCGGAGTTATTCTCATTGCCCTTCGAGGAAAACAAATTCAGGTCTTTTTTGCTCAAGCCCCACCCGATCTCGGACGTTAATCCCGGAACAATGTCCAGCCCCATATCCAGGTCGAGGACCGAGTGGCTCGAAGGCAAGGGTAAAAACACCACTGGCAGATAATCCCCCTTTCCCGGAGAAACGTATTTGAATATTCCTGCTCCGGTATATAGGTAACTACCCTGTGAGCTACCGACCCAGCTAAAGTTGACCTGATAAGAACCGCTGTCTTTTCCGGCATACTGATAATATGAACTGCCGGATGAATCGGTCAAAAGGTTGTAATCTCCTTTAGCTGAGCCGAGATACTGGGCTCCATCCTTAAAAGCTTTGCTCTGATCCTCGCCTGAGTTTTGCAGAATCTCCTTATCCTGGGTGGAAAAAGCCTGCGAAAGGGGATTATTTTTGTCATCCCGCTCATCGATGAAAAGACCTTTTAACTTCATTTTCCCGTTCAGCAGACTCCACTCCCCTTTTGTGTCATAAAAGCTTCGCTCGTAATTCTGATCAGTGTACTCGAACTCGACTTTTATCCTCGAATCGCTCGTGACCAGACGAGCGGAGGAAAAATTGATCAAGCCCCTGGAATAATCTATGGTATAGTCGTTTTCCGAGCCTCTGGTAAGAAGGTTTCCATTCAGATAAACTTTTTCAGTGCCGGGAAGTATCTGAAGTCCTCTCTGACCGTTTTCGTCTTTCAAATAGTATGGCCCCTGCCTGCCTTCTACTCCGGTGAAGCTGTTGAGATAATATTTTCCCTTGGAAGAAGCATAAGAGGCAGAAACGCTGCTCTGGCCGAATTTTCCCTCGGCTGAAACCCCTTCCAATTTCTTGTCATATCTGCCAGAAAGATCTCCGTCAAAGGAAAGATACTGGTCTCCCAAATATCCGTTGAAATTGGGAGAGGTAACCTGCATCAGGACCTTGTCCAGCTCCTCTAAATTTTTGGTGGTTCCATCCAGAGTTCCCCCTCTTCCCTGATCAGAAAGAAGTGCCAGAACTTTGACATCTCTGGTTAGATTCCCGGAAAGCGAGAGGTTCAGCCCCTGGGATAATGAAAACGACTCGACGTTTCCCAGGTCAAAAGAAAAACTTTTGCTGCCGGTGATCTGAAGATTAGACGAAAACGGCTTGTCCCCGGATAGCTGGGAAAGCGGGCTGGTGACAATGCCGGGAATTCCTTTGGCCGAATAGACTGCCTGTGGAGAAATAGCAGCCGAATTACTCGGAGCTAAGGAGTTCGAGGAAAAAGCCTCCTGGGAAAAAGAAAGCTCCCGGTGAAAATATCTTTTCTTTATGCTGGATGAAAATTCTTCGAAACTTATCTGCAGTGAATCGTCTTTGCTCAGCGGCTGGGTGAGCCAGACCAGACCTTTATTATAGTCGATAAGGTAATCTTTGCCTTTTTCAAGCAGCAGGGTATCTTTTTGGATTCTCTCAGTATTGGTGAGAATATACTTTTGGGAAATGGCAAAAGGGCCAGTGGTGCCGTTCCCCTTTAGAGTGAGCTCAGTCCTTCTGCCCAAGGTCTGGCTTTGAAGGCTTGGAGACAAAAGACAGATCAGCAGAGGAATGATTGGCAGAACGGATTTTTTTCTTAAAATGCATTTCATCTGAATCGTTTCGTCGGGTCCTTCGACCCGACGAATTTGGAAGGACAGAACGATGTTCTGTCCCTACAACTTCAGGCGAGCCTAAAAGGCTCACACTACTAAAGACAATCTCTTAATGGATGATCTCAAACTCCTGAACTCGGTTATTGCCGGAATCGACTACGAATACGGTTTTCCCTTCAAACACTTTCAGATCCGTGGGTCTGGAGAGCTCGCCCTGCCCGTTCCCGGTTTTTCCGAATTTGAAAAGAAGAGTCCCGTTTCCGTCTAAAACCGCTATGTCATCTTCATAGGTATTTGCCACGTAGACTTCGCCGTTGCGGGTGACATCCACGCCGGAAGGCCTGTTAAGCTCTCCCCTGCCAAGAGACCTGAAGAAATTTCCGAACAGGTCAAATACCGCTATCCGGTCATTGCCGGAATCTGCCACGTAGAGATAGCCTCTGCTGTCTATAGCTAGACCCTTGGGATCGACTAATGCTCCGGTCCCGGCTTCGAACCCTCCCATTTTCTCTGCCGAGGTAAACGCGTTATTCAGTTTCCAGACGCAGTCGTTTCCGGAATCTGCTAGGTAGACCTCTCCGTTTCTGGAGACTGCCACGCCCTCCAGCTGGCTGTTGGAAAACGGCTGGTCCTGAATGGAGGTGCCCACCTGCTGGATGAAATTCAGAAAATTATCAAATCTCTGAACTCTCTTATTCTGGGTATCGGAGACGAAAAGAGAAACCCCGTTGTCCAGATTAGCATAGCTGGGCAGGTTGAATTCGCCGTTATCCCAGCCGAACCCGCCGGTTTCTTTCACGAATTCCCCGCCCAGATTGCATTTGACGATCCGGTTATTGCCGGTGTCGATGATATACAGGTTCCCTGCCTGATCCAGAGCAAGTCCGGTGGGACGGTTGAGCCGGGTAGAGCCTAATTCCGCCTCTCCTATGACTCTCACTGGCACGGCTTTGGCAAGTGCAGCCTGCCCCTGGTTTGGAGGGGTGTTCGTGCCTTCTCCCTGCCAGGAGGGCGCAGAGGCACAGCTAACTATTAGAACCAAAAAGACCAAAAGCGAAAATCCTTGAAGGAAAACTTTCAAAGCCTTTCTTTTCATTTTCCGCTCCTTTGAGCACTCGTTTAGCTCATGCGGATTTATTTAATTCTTAAAATATCTTTTTTACTTTGAAGCTGTAATGAGGATTTTTGCTGAAAGGATTTACGTCCAGGCTGAATCTTAATTCGTCGGAATTAACCGAGGAGAACTCCGAGCCCAGCTTGCGGTTGAATTTCTTCACGCTCCGGGCAGCATCCAGCACGCTGACCACGCGGTTGACCGCAGCCAGACCTACCATAAACAATGCCCGGCGGTAAGCCATTTTGCTTTGGTTGCGAAGGTCGCGGAAACGTCCCTTGGAATCCTGTGAATCCCAGTTCCAGTTCCAGAAATCATTTTCCGGATAGATCGTGGCATCAGCTCCGTGATATAATTTGGCAAACTGGTTATACTGGTCCCGGTTGTCGTAGTAGGTAATGTTTTCGAAAAAATCATCTGTTTTGCTGTCCAGAATGACCCCGGCATGTGCAGCGGCATAACCCTTGTAATCGGTTTTCTTCCAGGAGCCGTAGGTTCTAAAGGCAAAAAAGCCCACCCAGATAGAGCCTTCCAGGCCAAAAAATATTCTTGAGCCGGTGGCATTATCCGCATACAGCTCTCCGGCGCCAGGCAGAAGCAGGGAAAGAAGCATCGCCTTGGTAACCGATTTTCTGCCGCTCGGCTTCTGAAACTCATCCTCGAACGAAGGGTTTACCTGCCGGTTCTGCTCAAACGACTGCCCCTTCAGGATCACCGGGGTTTGGGAGGCAAGAACCGGTTTTGGAGATGCCAGGATAGAACTCCTCTCCGTGACTGCATTCCCGCTTTCCTCCCCTGAGCCTGAGCTAATGAAGACGAAGCTAAAAAGAAGAGCCAGGGGTATTATCCAGATGTCTTTTAAATGTCTCTTGACCATCCTCATCACTTCTTTTGGTTTTAAAAACTCGTGCTCACAGTAAATTTGGGTATGATCTCGTTATCATTATATTTATTACTATATTCTTCCAGTCTGATCTTCAAATCCACCTGTGAGAACTTATCTCCTTTCCGGTTGTAATGACGGACCGCAAGAGCCGCATCAAAAGCCGAAAGCAGATGATTAGCAATAGAAAACATAACAAATCGGTTCGCTTTGTCAAGCAGAGAATTGGAGTCGTGCCGCATATTAAGATAGTCATTCCTCAAAGCTGTCATCAGACTAGTCGCATAGTAATCGGGGTAATCTTTCCAGCCGAACCTGAACTGGTCATATTTTCCTATCTCTTCGTAATACTGCTGGTTCTTGTTTATTGGCTGATTTGGCACAGGATGCAAGGAGTGACTTAAGACTATAGAGTCCGTGCCGGCTCCATAATACACCCCAGGAGTGTCGACTACAATTTCCAGTCCGTCCTCCTTAAGATCAGGATAACGCGCCACCAGCGAATCGCTGTAAGCTTTTATATCCCAGTTGGCATTGGCGAAATTCAGATATTCCTTTTCCTTATCCTTGCCCTTCTTATGGTAGCTGAAATATCCTGTCCAGAAACCTGCTTCCAGCCCGAAGAACAAGACTGCTTTTATTTTTGAGCCTGCGTAATATTCCCCTGCACCCGGCACGACCAGGGAGTAAAGAAAACCTTTTTTGGAGGATTTACTATTGAACCGGTAAACGTCCATGTTGTTCAGCTTTTGGATACCGGAAGAATCAGTCTGAGCTAAGCTGTAAAGCTCCTGGGAGCTCTGGTAATTCATCAAGGTGAAATAGTCATTGATGGAAGGTGACGCGGTTTCCTCCCTGGTGACCAGAGTCTCAGCCTTTGTCCAGGAAAAAGCCAAAACCATAACCATTAACATCAATCCCACGATCTTAAATCTTTTATAACTCACACTACCTCCTTTAAATTCGCTGTTAGCTGTTCGTTTTTCCTATTTGATTTTCGATTGAATCTTTCCGCAAGGTTAAGGCCTTGCCCTACGACTTATCATCTTCCTTCTTTCGTCTTTTATCTTCCTTTTCTAATCTTGGAACCTTCGCAACACTTCCTGATAAATGATAGAACGTTGTTCTGTCCCTACGTTTATTTTAATAACGCGACTTTACAGAATACCACATTCGTTCCTCTATCCGACTTTGCCTCGACCCGGCACAGGTAAACTCCGCTGGCATATTTGGAGCAATCCCATTTGTATTCATTCTCGGTATTGGCTTTGCCGGCCTGGCTTGCCTGAGCCACCAGGTCACCTGAAAGGTCATAAATCTTTATGTCGACCTGGGCATCTCTGCTCAAAAAATATCTGATGGTGGTCTCGTCCTTTGCCGGATTAGGATAATTATAAACCGATTTATCCGGCATCAGCTCCGCATATACCGGAACGACCGGAAGCAGATCCGATGGAACGCTGTTAGTATGACCTGCATCATAGCCATACATCA
>DATKKH010000054.1:0-8787 GCA_035543035.1 Terriglobales bacterium
TGTAAATTTGGAGATAGTCATAGGCTCTTACGATAACAAGGTATATGCCTTTAAATCCAATGGGAGCTTGGTTTCGGGCTGGCCAGTTCAATGCAGTGGAAAACTCTTCTCCTCTCCTGCTTTGGGAGATTTAGATGGAGACGGGGTTTCAGAAGTGGTGGTCGGTTCCTGGGATATGAAAGTCTATGCCTGGAAATGGAACGGGAGTTTGGTTCCGGGTTTCCCGGTTTCGTCTGAAAATGTGTTTTATTCCACCCCAGCCTTAGGAGATCTGGATCAGGATGGAAAAGATGAAATAGTGATCGGCTCGCTGGACGGAAAGCTCTATGCCTGGAACGGGGACGGAACTTCGGTGTCCGGTTTCCCGGTTCAGACCAGAGGAGCTATTTTTTCCTCTCCAGCTCTGGGGGATATTGATCAGGATAGTTCCATAGAGATCGTGATACCATGCTCTGACCACAAAATCTATGCCTTTAAGAGCAATGGAACAGCGGTTTCAGGCTGGCCCTATACCGGGACTGATGCTTTTTACTTATCTTCCCCGGCTTTGGCTGATCTGAATGATGACGGTAAACTGGAAATTGTGGTCGGAGATTTGGCTGGGAAGCTCTATGTGTTTAAAAATAATGGAACACTGCTCACCGGTTTTCCGGTGAGCTTGTCCGGATCGATCTTGTCTTCTCCGGCAATCGGAGACCTGGATGGGGATGGATTTAAAGAGATCCTGATAGCCACCGATTCGGGTAATATCTATGCGATTAAAAAGGACGGGTCTTTTCTATCAGGCTGGCCTGTTCAGGTTATTGGTCAAATCATTTCCTCGCCTATAATTTCGGATATAAATAATGACACCTCAGAAGAGGTTCTGACAGGAACTTCGGAAGGGAAGATTTATGCCTGGAATAAAAACGGCGTTGTGCTTTCCGGCTGGCCAATAAGTCTCAACAACTGGGTGAATTCCACCCCGGCTCTGGGAGACCTGGACCGGGATGGCAAAGCCGAATTAGTTGCCGGTGACGGTGATTCTCTGGTCTATGTATGGGAATTGGGGAGCAGCTCTATTAATCAAAATCTGCTTTACTGGCCCATGTATAGAGGGAATGAGGAACGGACCGGGCTTTATTTCGTGAAAACAGGCGCCAGCATGTATGGAGATGCGAATAACGATGGCCGGGTAACGGTTGCAGATGCTGTTTTTCTGGTGAATTATTTTTTCAAGGGGGGTCCCAGGCCCTCTGACCTGACATTAGCCGATGTAAATGCGGATTGCAAAGTCAATGTCTCGGATGTGGTCTATTTGATCGCATATCTTTTCAAAAGCGGTGCCGCACCCAAACCCGGATGTGCGTAACAGAATTAAGTAGGGCAGGTCCCTTTATCTGCCCTTTTGATTTTTGACTCATCCTCTAACCCCTTCTCTCAAAAAAGAGAAGAAATTAAATGCCCTCTCTTATTATAAGTCCTCTTAAGGTGTAATCTTTCATGTTGTTGTCGAGTCTCTGACCTGATGAAAAATCCAAAGTAGTGTCACGACGCGCCTTGCCCCTACCAATTCATTTCCCCCCAAACTTAATCATGGTCATTCCAGGCAACACATTGGTTAGCGAATGCACCAAAATGCAAGCTAAAAGATTCGATTTAGTCTTGACATACACTGTCCCGAGTATAAGCCCAGCAATGCCCAGGAATGAAGCAGAACCTATGGCTGCCATCCAATTTCCATGAGCTGGCCAGCGCGGGTTGAGATAGGCGTAAGGCAGATGATATAGACTAAATAGAGCTGAAGTTGCCACGACTGCCCAGAAATTCGATTTAAATAATCTGGCAAGCCTGGTCTGCAGGACCCCGCGAAAGAAAAATTCTTCCGTTAATCCAGCAGTGAAAAACATTATCAAAAAAGTAAGTGGAAAAAGATAAATAACTTTTCCACTTTGAAATGTCTGCCAAATCTGGCTGCTCTGTCTGGAGAGAAAAAGCTGCAGAAAGCTAATAGCTAATCCGATTAAAATGGCCCAGTAGAGACCATTTTTGAGATTGTTCCTATCCAGCCCGATTGAGGCCAGGCTTTGCATAAAAGATGCTACAGGGAGCGTCATTTTTTGAAACAGGTATATTAAAATCAAAGGCAGAAAAACAAGCGTTATCCAATGCATGAATTCATTTTCCGGATTAACAAAAAGATACCCTAAATAGATGGCGAAATATACGATTCCAAAGATAGCTTCTTTTCTGAGGTCAAATGAATCGGAATTAATCATCGGTTTTTCAACTTGCACGTCAGGTTCCCTAACCCGATGGGACAAAAGTTAAAGGCAGACCCAGGTTGTCCTCAACCTGGGTCTGCGGGTGACCACACGGTTCGACTAGCTCATCGTCCTGAGCAAAGTCGAAGAGAGAGTCGCCCCTACAAAAATCAAACAACCTCTAACTATTTTCCGCTAACTACCATCTCTGAGAACTTCAGAGTAGGGGAGGAGATGCTGCCTCTGAATACCAGGTCATTTCCAACCATCTCTATCCCGTTCAGCATCTCCATTATGGTTCCGGCTATGGTAACCTGGGAAACCGGGAAGGCCAGGACACCGTCTTCTATCCACAGACCTTCTGCCATTTGGGAATAATCACCGCTGACGATATTCATCCCGAAGCCGGCTAAATCGGTTACGTAAAAACCTTTGTTGATGCTCTTGATTATCTCTGCAGGATCGGTCTGCCCGTTTTCCAGATAAAAATTCAAAGCCGAAATTCTGGGGATCGAATCATAACCCCGCGAAGCATTCCCGGTGGAGACGGTTTTCATTTTTCTGGCTGAATAGCTGTTATGCAAAAAGGTCTTCAAAACTCCGTTATCGAATATTTTTTTCCTCTGGGTCGGGGTTCCTTCCCCGTCAAAGGGTCTGGAGCCTAAGCCCTTGGGCAGAGAACCATCGTCCCAGACGTTCAAAAGCTCAGAGCCGATTTTCTGATTCAGTTTTCCTGCAAGAAAAGTCGAGTTTTTCGAAGCTGGGTCTCCGTTCACTCCGTAGGAAAGTCCGGCCAAAAATCCGGATGCGGTAAAGGGGTCGAATATTATCGGGACCTTTTGAGTATCGATTTTTTTTGAGCCGAGCATTCTTACGGTTCTCTCCGTTGAAATTCTGCCTATTTTCTCCGGATTCTCCAGCTCCGCTAACAGGGATTTGGCATCCCAGAAGTAGTTAGATCTTTTCTCTCCGTCTTTCTCTGCTACTGGTGAGCAGGAAAGGCTTACATTAGTTCTCTGAAAATTCAAATCCGCACCAGAGGAATTTGCCAGATAGATATGAGTCTCCTCATCCCGATATTCTGCACCATCCGAGTTGTTAATCCTCTTGTCAGTAGCAAAAGCAGCGTCTTCTGCTCTTTTAGCCAGATCAATCTTCATCTGAGTGGGAAAGTTCTTAAGCTGGCTATCATAGATTATCAAATCCGCATTCACCGGGGTGGATTCGCTATTTTCCGGAAGACCATTGAGGTCATCTACACTTGAGTTTTTAGCAAAGACAACGGTTTTTTTGACTAACTCATCCAAAGACTTCAGGCCAAAATCCGAAGTATAAGTGAACCCTAATTTCTTCTTTACGAAAAGCCTGATCCCTATCCCCCTGGCCTGGGCTTCTTTCAAAATCTCGATTTCGCCTTTTCTCACCCTGATAGTTAGCTGTTTGTTTTCTTCCAAATAGGCTTCTGCCTGCTCTGCCCCAGCTTTGAGTGACCTTGTGATTACCTCTCCGAGGATTTCTTTATATTCCATTTGTTCTCCTTGAATTCTCTATCTGCTATAAAAATTCAAAGTCTCTGCAGCAGTTTAACCTCATCCTATCTTCTCCTTAGAAATAAGAGAGGGTAAGAATGATTTAGATAACCGTAGGTTTGAAAGCGGTTCCTCCAATAGTTATCTCAGAGAACTTGATTGTGGGCTGGCCCACGCCAGCATAGACCCATTGTCCGTCTTTTCCGCAGGTTCCAGTGCTCTGGCAGACAAGCAGGTCGTTTCCTACCATCTCGATTTTCTGAATGGCATCTGGTCCGTTCCCGATCAGAACCGCACCTTTTATTGGTCTGGTAATTTTTCCATCCTCGATCAGGTAAGCTTCTCTAACTAAGAAATTGAAGTTTCCGGAGGTTGTATCGACCGTGCCTCCACCCATTTCCTTGGCATATACTCCTTTTTTTACTGATTGGATGATATCCTGAGGGGCGGATTTACCCTGATCAATAAAGATATTGGTCATCCGGGGAATGGGATATTCACGATAAGAAGTTCTTCTCCCGTTACCGGTAGATTTGGTTTTCATCAATCCGCCATTCAGAAGGTCATACATATACATCTGCAATATCCCGTCTTTCACCAGGACTTTTCTCTGACCAGGAGTCCCTTCGTCATCAATATTGAAAGAGCCGCGTCCGTAAGGGATCGTGGCATCATCCACCACGTTGACCACTTCGGATGCGACTTTTGTTCCGAGCTTGTCTGTCATCAAAGAGGTTTTCTTCCGGATCACATCGCCTTCCAGAGAATGTCCGAATGCCTCGTGAATCAAAACTCCTCCCCAGCCTGCAGCAACCACTACCGGATTCAGACCGGCTGGAGCATCCTCTGCATCCAGCATTACGATTGCCTGTCTGGCACCTTCTTTGCCTGAGATCTCTGGGGGATTCTTCTCATAGTAATCGAAGTCTACACGGCCTCCTAAGGTGGCATAACCTTCGAACCTTTTGCTCCCGTCCACTGCTAAAGGATAGGCAGCCAGTCGGGTGATGAACTGGTCATCTCTGGTTTTTAAACCGTCAGAGTTGATTATCATAATCTTCTTAGCCTCGTCCATGTAATCGACCCTGACCTGAGTGATTCTCTTGTCATAATCTCTGGCAGCCTGATTAGCCCTTCTTAAAAGGTCTATCTTTTTCGATTCAGAAGCTAAGGAGACCGGGGAATTCAGAGTAAAATAAGGTTTGATTTTCTGAGATGAAAGCCCGGCTGGTTTCCGGATATTCTTCGAGCTGGCAATGAAGGAGGCTACATCTGCTGCGTCTTTCAACTTGGGAAAACTCAGATCGTCCGAAAAGGCATATCCGGTTTTCTCACCGGAAAGGACCCGGATGCCTCCCCCCTGGATGATTCCATAATTGAACGATTTTATTTTGTCCTCGTCCAGCTGGATTTCGGTGCGGATAAGGTGCTGCAGGTAGATTTCTGCAAACTCTCCTCCTCTGGACAAGGCGGTTTCAAGCAGTTTTTTTAATTCTTCATCTGAGAGGGCTTGTTCCAGCATATTTTTGGTCTCCTCCGTGAAACCGAAAGCGCTATTTAGCCATAGAGGCACGGTTAGCAAGGCTACTCCTCCTTTTAAAAAGCTCCTGCGGCTTACCGATGTTCGATTTTTTTCAGTCATACGAGGTCTCCTCGAAGAAAAAAGTTCAAACTACAATTTAACCAATTTTGCTCAGGTGTCAAGGGGTAAAGACAGTGGAAGATGGAAAATGGAACAAGGAAAAAGAGAAAGTATTCAAGGAATCATGGGATCGAACGGGAAGCTCGAAGCATGCAGCTGGCAGCAGGGAGTAAAAAAGCGCGTAGCCGAGCCTTCAAGGCTCGGCTACGAAGGATTCGAACTCATTCTATATTTGGTGCCTCAAGACAACCGAAATGAATATCTGATACTGCAAGCAAACAATCAAACTAACAAGCTCCAAACTCTCTTAACATCCCGGAGGTGGTCCGCCTTTGAAAAGATAATTGATCAGATAAATTGCATCTGTGACATTTATCTTTCCATCGCATTGCACGTCTCCGCACGATTTGACGGGAATCGGCTCCGGACCGCCTTTGAACAGGAAGTTGATCAGATAGATCACGTCTGCAACCCTGATCTGGTCGTCACCGTTCACGCTACCAGGGAAGCAGGACGGCACGAAGAATTTGAAGGTCTGGGTTGACCAGGTGCCTGTGGTATTGGTATCTTTGGCTTTCACTTTCCACCAGTAGAAGGTTCCAGGCTCCAGCTGAGGTGTAGAATAAGACGTGTCGTTAAGATTCGGGACTATCACCGGAGAGGTGAATGTTTCGGAAGTATCATAATACAGGTCATATTTAATCACGTCCCCTGGATCCGGATCAGTCGTTTTCTGCCAGAAAAGAGCAGCATCAAGACTGGATAGAGTGTCCCCGTTGGTCGGAAGACGCAGGCTGAAGGCTCTGGGCGGCTGAGGCACATAAGTATTTACCCTGAAGACGTCAGTTGACCATCTGCCTGAGGTGTTAATATCCTTTGCCAGAACTTTCCAGTAGTAAGATTTATCATCTCTCAAAGTGACTGTTCTGGATGTATCCTTAAGGTTTGAAATCACGACTTGACCGGTAAAGCCGGGGTTGTCAGCATAGTAGAGATCATAGAGAATAGAATCACCCGGGTCAGGATCAGTAGTGGAGTGCCAGTAGAAAGTTATGACAGAATCGGCTGAAGTAGAGTTGTTGAGCGGCAGGACAAGGGTAAAGGTATTCGGCTGCTGAGGATAATAGACGTGGAACCTCCAGTAGGCTGGAGTGCTCCAGCTTGTAGCACCGTAGCTGTCTTTAGCCTTGACCTTCCAGTAATAGGTTGAATCATCAAACAGAGTGGGCATAACTTTTGAAGTGTCAGAGCTCAAGGTTGAGTCATAAACGGCAAAAGTGTTGTCGCGAGAATAATAGACTATGTACGATATAGGGTCCAAAGGGTCAGGGTCATAAGGTTTGTGCCATCTCAAGGTCGGAGTCAGAACCGATACCCACGCTGTGTCAGTCGGAGATATCAAAGTGAATGAAGCGGGAGCAACGTTCAGGGCACGGAAACTTCTATAAGCTTCGGTGCTCCAGGCTGTGAGGCTGAACCTGTCTTTGACCCTGACTTTCCAATAATAGACGTTATCATTCAGAAGTCCAGGAAGTGTATAAGATGTATCTGTCAGATACGCTGATGAATCAGTATAAACCAGAGAATCCAAAGACCAGAATACTTTATAAGTCAGCTGGTCACCCGGGTCAGGGTCTGTTGCCTTATGCCAGGTTAACTTCGGATGCAGGATTACTGTATCCTCATCCTCCGGCGTTATCAGGGCAAATTGGTTAGGCGCCTGAGGAACATAAATGTAAAACCGCCAGGTTGTCTGGGTGCTCCAGCGTCCGGAAGTATTGGTATCCTTTGCCAGAACTTTCCAATAATAGGTGCTATCATCGCTCCCAGTAAAAACACATGAAGTATCCTTCAGATCGGAAATAATTCGAGGCTGGGGAAAACCTGAGCGTGAGTCGATGTAAACGTCATATAAAACTGAGTCTCCAGGATCGGGATCCGTGGTCAAATGCCAGCGCAAAGTAACTGAAGGCTGCCAGCTCGTATCTCTATCCGCTGGGGAAATCAGGCTGAAGGTGTTAGGCTGCTGAGGATAATAGACTCTGAAATTCCAGGTGCTGGTGCTCCAGGTCGATTTGCCCCATTTATCCACTGCTCTGACTTTCCAATAATATACAGTATCGTCCTGAATAGCTGGTAAAGTGCGTGAAGTAGTGGTAATATTGGGGATGGAATCAAAAGTACTGAAGTCGCTTTTACGAGTATAGTAAAGAATATATTTAACCACGTCCTGGGGATCAGGATCAGTAGATTGCTGCCAGGTGAGGGTTGGGGTCAGGGTAGAAACAGTGGAGCCGTTTGTAGGAGAAGAGAGATTAAAAGCCGAAGGTGCAGCATTAACCACTAGAGTTTCAGCAAAGGTGCGAGTCTGACTTCCTGTACCCTGCACTGTCAAAACGTATGTTCCAGCAGGAGTCGAGCCTATAGTGCTTACATTCATCGTCGAAGAGGCAGTAGGTGGATTTACCGGATTAGGGGTGAAGCTCGCGCTTGCTCCAGATGGCAGTCCGGTGACGGATAAGGTCAAGGGATGTGCAAATCCATATAAGTAACCTAAATTGATTGTATAGCTGGTAGAAGCTCCAATATCTATTACCCTGGAGAGAGGAATTCCGGCTATGGTGAAATCGGGTATCGAAAAGTTGGCATCGCTGGCATCTTTGGGAGAACCGTCGGTTGCATCCGAGACTCTTACCCGGTTGGTTGCAGATGGACTATTTGGGATAGTCCAAGCATACGTGCCGGTATTCCCGGTGCTGGCGATAATGGTCGACCAGGAGGTTCCGGAGTTAGTAGACAATTCCAGCTTGACGTTTCCCGTAAAGCCCACTGATCTCCAGAGGATGTTTTTACTTTCGCCCACGTACCAGACTTCGCCACCGTTAGGAGCTAAGACCTGAAAAGCTGCGCCCAAGCATCCAGGTGAATATTTAGGCATAAATCCATTTCCAGTAGCTGCATCGGTGAACTCCAGCTGATTGGTAGGTGGGACTGTGGTGGAATCTATTATTATTCCAATGTCGGATTTCCAGGTGGAGCCGGTGGTGAAATATATGGTGCAGATAGGACCATTTCCTGCGGCAAGAGGTGTGCCATACCAGACCCCCCAGATATTAAGCTTGTGATTTAAAGTATCTATATAGTTCTCATATCCAACGCTGCCAGCATACATAGTAGCCGGGTTGCTGGTGAATCTTGTTACCCAGTGAATAGAATCGCATTTTACGTCCAGATTATCCGGATTATAAAAAGATAGCGGGATTACAAAACCTCCTAGAGTGGCGTCATTTATGATAGACACCTGAACCTGGATGTGCTGGCTGGGACCAGCGGTCAACTTCTGCTCGACTCTGACAGTATCCGGAATACCGGG
>DATKKH010000055.1:0-15236 GCA_035543035.1 Terriglobales bacterium
GTGATCGAAAAATATGAGCGAAAATATTTGACCTCAAGACTTTCAAAGCTCTTTGACGATATATTGAAGAGGAAATAGATTATGATTTAGCCTAATTGTGTGTGATCAAAGCATTCCCGAATCGGATATTTACGTAGAGGACATTCTCATGTCATTCTGAGAGAGCGAAGCGACCGAAGAATCTATAGATTCTTCACCTCACCTTCGGCGGTCTCAGAATAACAACTGCCGTGCCATTAAGGCTCGGCTACTCGTTAGATGATGAATTAAGGAAAAATAAAAATGCCGTTACTCTCTATAATAATCGTTACCTGGAATAGTGAAGAGTTTATCGAAAAGTGCTTAAAATCTATTTTCGATACCAAAGGCTCGATAGATTTGGAAGTAATAGTGGTAGATAATGATTCTAAGGACAGCACCACAAAAGTAATCGGTAAATTCAAACCTGAGGTCAGGCTGATTTCCAATCAACAGAATCTGGGTTATGCCAAAGCTAATAATCAGGGAATAGAGGTTTCCAAAGGTGATTATCTTCTTCTTTTAAACCCGGATGTTGAATTGAAAGAAAATTGCCTGAGACTCATGCTCGATTTCCTGAAGAAGCAACCGGAGATTGATGCCCTAGGACCACAGCTTTTGAATCCGGATGGCAGCATCCAACCTTCCTGCAGGGAATTCCCGGATTTTTCCATTCTCTTCTGGGAATTCACCGGACCAAGCCTTTTATTTCCGAAAAACAGAATCTTCGGCAGATGGAGAATGGGATATTTTGATTTTCAATCTCCCGGAGAGGTTGACCAGCCCATGGGCTCCTGCCTTTTGCTGCGTCGAAATGTGATTCAAAAAACAGGAGTTTTTGACGAGCGGTTTCCAATTTTTTTCAACGATGTTGACCTATGTTATCGAATAAAACAAAGCGGAGGGAAATTATATTTCTTGCCAGAGGCAAAAGCTCTGCATTATCAGGGAGGATCGACCGAACAATCAAAGCCAAGTATGATTTTATCTTCTCATCTGAGTTTTTTTCGATTCCTCTCCAAATACAAAACCGGAATTTTAAATAGGATTCTGCTTTATCTTTTTGGAATCCTGCTTTTTGTGACGGCTCTGCTCAGAATTATGGTTTACGCAGTGAGAAGGGTTTTTTCAAAAAGTTAAGCGCTGAGAGGAGATAAAAAGCATTAGTTATACCCCACCTTTGCAACCTGCCGTGAAAAAAACGTAAGGGCCATTCCAATTCGTTCTTATCGCACAGGGTTGAATCACGGGTCAAATCAATCCTACTTTTAAGCTCTTCTAACTCCTTTGAATCCAGACTTCTCCCTAGTTCGACTATCAGATCGATTTTCCTCATCACCTCGACTGCGGTCCTGATGCGGGCATCCATCTGCTGATACGTCTCCTTATCCATCAAACCATGTTTGTATTTTATCGAGTTCATCCTGGAAGCCGCCTCATAGGTGCTGTAAACTATCTGCTCCCGGTTCATCCATTTGGTCTGGTAATTGAGCATATATCTCCAGCTTGGGCTTTCCAGTGCTTTCCGGTGCTCCTCTAAGGAACGGAATAGAAAAGTGTAACCGTATTTTTCAGGATTTTCAAAAACCAGGCTCCCCGGGTCAGCAAATGGAGCCAGGGGTGAAATATAGGGATAGAGTCTTTTAGAATTAAACTTATCCAGCAGATGATCGCAGTAGTCGACTGTTTCCATGACTGATTCATAGGTCTGATGAGGAAGCCCAATCATGAAGAAAAGATCGAATTTTTTACAACCGACTTTGAGAGAATCCTCGATCAGCTTTTCCAATGCAGCATTGTCATAATTCCTTTGAAATGAGGATCTGACCAGGGGGTCGTGCGATTCAGCCGAGATCTGGATATTGAAATTGGGCAAAGTATCTGCTAACTGGAAGATAAATTTCTCAGGCGGAGTATCGAAGAATTCGACCACCACCTGGTTTTTTATCTTTGCCTTTTTCAAGAGGTCTAAAGTCCTGTAGGCATAAACCTCACCCGGCTGAAACAGGTCACCTAAAAGGAAGATGGGTCCTTTGAAGAAAAAGGAGATTTTTTTCATATCACTCACTACCAATTCCGGATCGCGAAATGCCGGCTTTTCCCTCAAGCACAGATTCAAATAGGCATAAGAGGATCCGCCACAGGAGGTGCAGTTCTGAGTACACCCCTTGCAGGTGAAGATCGCGGTGATCGGATATTTTCCCCAGCCATAAAAGGGGAAATATCCCAAAAGGTCTTTGTCTCGCAAAACTGATTTGAACAGATGAGCGTAATCCAGTCCATCCCCGTCCAGGTTTTCAGGGACAAAACATAGTGGATTCGCCTTTACCACATTGTCACCATCCTTGTAAGTGAGATTTGCAATCGAAGATAGCTCCCCTTTTCCTTTCAGAGTCTGAATCAACCTGTGAAGCGGCTCCTCGGCTGAATCTCCTCTGATGACAAAATCAACCTGGGGATAATCTATAAGCTCTTTATGAAAATAGGAGGAAGAAAGTCCACCGAAGATCACTTTAGCTTCAGGATGGTGCTTTTTGACGAGTTTGGCTATTTCCAACCCACCTTGACAGTGAGGCAGCCAGTGCAGGTCGATTCCAAAAGCCATGGCTTTTAGGTTTTTTATTTCGGATTCAGCATCATAATCCGGACTGGAGAGCATTTTGACCGCTAAATTAATAATCCTGACCTTCAATCCTCTCTTGGAAAGATATGAGGATAAAGTCACAAAACCCAGAGGATACATATCGAAAATTGGAGTTGAAGGAATGACATCGCTTATCGGCCCGAACATAATCGAGCGCTTGCGAAAATCATACAAACTGGGAGGATGCAGTAAGATTAAATCATACATGGCTATCTCCTGAACTAAACACTAAATTTATGTGCGGACAAGGAAAAATCAAGGGATTTGTTGCTTTGCTATTTACTCTTGGCTATTGGCTTAAATCGCAGTGCGACCCTTTCAGGGTCTTTAGTGAAGGGACAGACCAATGTTCAGATCCAACTGTTTTTTTATTTTTTTATTGACTTTTTATGTAGGAAAAACATAAATTGAACCAATTTGTGACAAAAATTACAAACTTTCAAAAAAAGGAGTTCCTCTATGGATGAAAGGGTAAGCTCAGGAGGGGCTTATGGCTGGTTCCTGCAGAGGATCACCGGTCTGTTCCTGGCTTTCTTCCTGATCATGCATCTGAAGGTTCTGCACCTTACCTCCCAGTGGCATCTGGACTTCACAGTGGTCACAGACCGGCTGCATGCCAGCAACTGGTGGGCAGTTTTTTACATCCTTTTTGTCCCGATTGCGGTTTTTCACGGGTTTAACGGTGCCTGGGGCGTGATCGAGGATTACAGGCCGGGCATAGCCTCTGGTAAGGGAATCAAGGTTTTTCTCTGGGTAGTCGGAATCCTGCTCTGCATCTACGGATATTTGGCCATCAACGCACTTCTGAGGAAAGGAGCCTGATATGTACGACAAGAAACCCGGAATCATAGGACATTATTTTCATGAGATCAACCGCAACCCAAATACCGGAACCTGGTCCTGGTTTTTGCACCGGATAGCCGGGGTGGTCTTATTTTTATATCTTTTCCCTCATTTTCTGGTTACCGGCTCTTATTTTCTGACCGGCTCGACTGAGAAGTTCAACGCCTGGACAAATTTTGTTCAGACGCCTGTATTCCATTTTCTGGAGATATTTTTGATCTCGGCAGTGGCTTTTCATCTTTTAAACGGCCTGAGCGTAACCATTGCGGATTTTTTCCTTATGACCCGAAAACATAAAGCCATCCAGTGGGTTTCAATTATCATCTTCATAGCGGTGATGGTTTTGACCGTGGTTATGTTTGTTCCCAGGGTTCTGGCACATTAGAAAAGGAGAATAATAATGCTATTTCACGAAATATTGATAGTCGGAGGGGGGTTAGCCGGGATGAGAGCCGCAATCGAAGCTGCTAAAAAGGTCAAGGACGTAGCTATAGTATCCAGGGTTCATCCGATGCGGTCTCATTCGGGCGAGGCTCAGGGAGGAATCAATGCAGCATTAGCCAATGTGGAGGCAGGCAAAGACGATAACCTCGATAAGCACGCCTTTGATACCATCAAGGGGAGCGATTTTTTGGCTGACCAGGATGCATCCGAATACCTGACCTATCACGGACCAGAGACCATTTTCGAGATGGAGCACTGGGGATGTCCTTTTAGCCGAACCCCGGAAGGAAAGGTTGCTCAGAGGCCCTTTGGTGGCGCTGGTTATCCCCGAACCTGCTATGCGACTGATAAGACCGGCTTGTATCTTTTACAGACTTTATATGAGCAGATCATAAAGGCGAATATCAAAGTTTATGAGGAGTGGGTTGTATTCGCTTTAGGTCATGAGAATGGAAACTGCTATGGTATCATCGCCTACGATCCGAATTCAGGCGAGCTGGTTCCAATGGGTGCTAATGCGGTTATTTTCGGAACCGGAGGAATCGGAAGAATCTACGCTAATACGACTAATGCGCTGACCAATACTGGTCTGGCAATGGGTGCCCCTTTCTGGGCAGGCGTGCCTTTGAAAGATATCGAGTTCATCCAGTTCCATCCGACCAGCTTAGCACGCTCTCACATCCTGATGACCGAAGGCTGCAGGGGCGAAGGCGGATATCTGATAAACAACAAGGGAGAAAGGTTCATGAAAAACTATGTCTCGGAAAAGGTGATGGAGTTGGGTCCAAGAGACATAGTTTCCAGGTCCATACAGACCGAGATAAACGAGGGAAGAGGATTCCCGGATGGCTCCATTCATCTGGACTTAAGGCATCTTGGAGCTGCCAAGATCATGGACAGGCTTCCCGGAATTAGAGATATCTGTCTGAGCTTTATAGGAATTGACCCGATTTATGAGCCGATACCGATCACTCCGGGCACGCACTATAGTATGGGAGGGGTAGACACGGACATCGACGGAGCATGCCGGATGAAAGGTTTATATGCGGCTGGCGAATGCGCTTGTGTTAGTATGCATGGTGCTAACCGCCTGGGCGGAAACTCTCTTCTGGATACTATAGTTTATGGCGCCAAGGCAGGTAAAAAGGCTTCAGAATACGTGGAGGACAAGGAAAAAGGTCCTAAGACTAAGGTTCTGGATGAAGCGCTGAAAAAAGAGGAAAGTAAGATTGCCCAGTGGAAAAAAGGAACCGGTGAAGGGAATCCCTACAAGATTAAAAATGAGCTCTCTGAGGTAATGGTGGAAGGTTTTGGTATCTTCAGGAACGAGCAGGCAATGGTTAAGGGATTGAGCAAAATCAAAGAACTCAAAGAGAAATCAAAAAAGCTCAGGCCTGCCTTTAACGGAAAAAAATATAATTACGATGTCATCGGGTTCTATGATATGCAGGGGAATCTGGACGTGGCTGAGGCGATTGCCACTGGAGCTATAGCCAGAAAAGAAAGCCGGGGTTCACACTTCAGAACCGATTTCAAGACCAGGGATGACGCCAACTGGCTAAAACATACCTTAGCCTATTTCACCGAGACCGGGCCCAGACTGGATTATTCCCCGGTCAAGATAACCAAGTATAAACCAGAAGAGAGGAAATACTAATATGGTTGAATTCAACATTTTCAGGTATGATCCGGACAAAGGCGGGGAGCCATATTTCCAGAAATACCAGTTCGAGCCGGAAAAAGGGATGACGATCCTGGAGGGTCTGACTTATATTAATGAAAACCTCGACCCTTCAGTAGCTTATCGCGCCTCCTGTCGTGAAGCTGTGTGCGGCTCCTGCGCCATGCACATCAATGATATGTACCGCCTGGCCTGCAAGACCCAGATCTCTGTGATGGGCAGTAAGATCACCCTGAGGCCATTATCTCATCTTCCGATCTTGAAAGATTTGGTCGTGGATTTGAATCCGTTCTTTGGTCACTTCAAGGTAATTAAACCTTATTTCATTCCTAAGGAACAGCCGCCTCAGAAGGAATATATCCAGTCGATTGCCCAGAGGAAAAAAATCGATGCCTGGCTGGACTGCATTTTGTGCGGTGCCTGTTATGGCTCCTGTCCTGTAGCAGGGAAAGACGAGAACTATTTAGGACCTCACGCCCTGCTTAAAGCGCTAAGATTTGTGGATGATTCCAGAGACGGTGGCGCAAAAGAAAGGATTGCAGTAGTTGCCAGGGACAATGGAATCTTCAGATGTCACACAGTCTTCAACTGCCAGAAAGTCTGCCCCAAGGACCTGGACCCAAGCGGTGCCATAGCCCGGCTGAAGATGAAGACAGTGTTTAGAAAGTTTTAGTATTCGTAGGGACAGAACATTGTTCTGTCAAAATTTCTTTAGTCATCATTAATTGGTAGCCCTACCTTGACTTAAAGGTGGGGCTTGTTTTTTCTGTAGGGGCGACCAGCTCTTCGGCTTCACTCAGAGCAGTGTGCTTGTCGAACTGATGGGTCGCCAGTTTTAGTGGTAATCTTCTCTGACCTCACCTTAACCTTCTCCTAAAAGGAGAGGGAAACAAAAAACTCCCGACACAAGGGTCGGGCGCTACGAATTCTGGTCCGCCTGATAAATCAGGCAACTACAATCTCACACCAGTTTGCAAGAAAAACCCTTTTCTTGCTCCGAAATGACCTTCCCCTTTTAAAAACAGTTTTTTCCAGCTCATATCCAGGCCCAGATAACCACCAGTTGACTTTTTCTCCCTTAACTGAAACTCCAGATCATTGCCTAAACCTTCGTCATAAGCCGTGCCCTTCAGATATTCAAATGCTCCAGTATATTCAAATCCGGCATAGGGAGTGAGGAGTAATTCGGGAACGAATCTCATGTCGTATCCGGCTGTCAGATCGATATCCCATTCCCCATACACCCCATCTCCTTTGAAACGAGTAGTATCGCCAAACCCTGTCAGAGGATAAGCGGAGACAGCTCCGTTCCCGGTCAAAAGAAGACCAAAAGGGAAACGATAGCCACTCCCCAATCCTAACTTCATAAAGACCACGTTTGACTTTTTAAGGGTGAAGTTATTACCCGCTTCGAGCTTGTCAGTATATTCGAATTTATGAGTGGCAATCCCCACGCCAAGCTGAAGCTGGACATTTCCAGCGAATCCAAAACTGCCTTGCAGGTAATAAATCGGGCTTTTTGCTTTTACTCCGGCTTCCTGGTTAAGCACATCCAGTTGTGCCTGATCATATTCCAAGGTTTCTGGTTTGAACTTGGTGAATTTTAGCTCTCTTTCATAAGTCAGATAATTTCCTGAAAGCTCGAACCCGCCCTTTCCCAGCAGGTGGGTTAAGGCTTGAGCCTGAAGATTAGCACTTACAAAGAGAAATAGAATAAAGAGTAATCCGAAACCGATAACTATTTTTTTCATTTTCATTCCTTTAATTTGGCTGTTTTCACCTAGAAAAAGAACAGAGGCGTATTGGGCAAGCCCCTGTTCTTTAGTATACCGTTCTTGTAACGCGTAATTAATCCGCCGCAGGCTGACTGCTGCGTGCTCTTTCGCAGTTGATTTTCAGCTACCTGCTCCAAGCTAATTGCTACAAGCTGTATTCCTAAGCTCTCTGGTATTTCTTGACCCCCTCCTGATAAAGGTTCCCGCCATGACAGTCTTGGACCACGATGGCTGGAAAATCCTTTACTTTGTACTTACGGATTGCCTCGGCGCCTAATTCCTCCCAGGCAACCAGATCATTGGCTATAATCGACTTGGCAATCAGGGCTGCTGCACCGCCCACTGCTGCGAAATAGACTCCTTTATACTTTTTCAGGGCTTCTGCCACTGCAGCTCCCATCTCTCCTTTTCCAATCATCCCTTTGGAACCAGCCTGCAGAATCCTGGGTGCATATTTGTTCATCCTTCCGGATGTGGTTGGCCCTGCAGAACCGATGACCTTGCCCGGACGGGCAGGGGATGGTCCGACATAGTAAATCAGCTGTCCTGTAAGATCGAAAGGAAGCTTTTCACCCCGGTCCAGCATCTCGACCATTCTTTTATGTGCAGCATCTCTGGCAGTATAGATTTCACCAGTTATCAGCACGTTATCGCCTGCTCTTAGACTCTCGACTACCTGATCAGTCAAAGGGGTATTGATTTTTTTTGCCGGCATTTTTTACCTCCAGTTTTTTAGTCATTTTGTTATTCAGATTACAGCCTCTTTATGCCTTGAAGCATGGCACTGGATATTGACTGCTGCCGGGAAAGAGGCTATGTGACAGGGGAAAGTCTCCACATGCACGTCCAAAGCAGTTACCCTTCCACCAAAACCCTGTGGACCGATCCCTAATTTGTTGACCTTCTCCAGTAATTCCTCTTCTAATTTGGCATAGAATGAATTCGGGTTCCTGTCGCCTACTGGTCTCAATAGTGCCCTTTTGGCCATCTCCGCACACTTCTCGAAAGTCCCGCCGATCCCGACTCCGACGATTATAGGCGGGCAGGGGTTGGAGCCTGATCTCCTGACCATATCGATGACGAACTCCTTTACCCCTTCAACCCCATCCGAAGGCTTCATCATCTTGACCTCAGACATATTCTCGCTTCCGCCACCCTTGGGAGCAACGATTATCTTCAGCTTGTCGCCTTTGACCACGTTCATATGGATGACCGCCGGAGTGTTATCCCCGGTATTTTTTCTCTCGATCGGGTCGCCCAGGATCGATTTCCTCAGATATCCTTCCTTGTATCCCTGTCTAACCCCTTCGTTGATCGCATCGAACAGATTGCCGTCCTTTACAAATACCTGATCCCCCAAATCCACGAATACTACTGCAAAGCCTGTATCCTGGCACAAAGGGAACTCCCCTTGTTTGGATATCTGTACGTTCTCGATGATCTGGTTCAGAGTCTCCTTTGAAGTCGGGGACTCCTCTTTCTGGAACCCCTCCTTTAGAGCCTTCTCCACATCCTCGCCTAAATTGTAATTGGCATCGATGCAGAGGTCCTTTACCTTACTGATGATCTCCTTGACTGAGATTTCTCTCATAGCTCCTCCTCTTCCGCCTGCGGCGGAGACTATTTGGTTAGCTCTAATATTCCATCGATTAAATTGTTCAGACCTGTTCCCAGGTCGGACAGGTTGGTTTTTATCTGGGAGCCGGGCGTGGTAACCAGCCGGTTCTCAGAATCTATCACTGCTTCCGAAATTTTGGTAATCACGTGATTGACCCCCATTTTTTCGAGCCGGCTGGACAGTTCCGGGTCGTTACCTGAGGTCAAAGTCGGAGGAGAATCAACCAGGTCCTTCAAACAGGAAGCGAGCACCACAGAAGCCACCCCGCAGGCGGCAATCGGCTTTTTACGCCGGTAAATCTCCCGGATGAATTTTTTCAACTCTGGATCGACTTTTAAGATCGGATTTTTCTCCTCCGATTGGGTAAAATTCTTTAGTATCCCTTCACCTCCTGTCAGTATCAAGGCAGAAAGGGTATCCGAGCCGGTTTCTTTTAGCTCTTTCAGATTTCCACGAACCAGCATAGCAGTCTTGGAAAAGAAGTCTTCATGTGGCTGGGAGGTCTTGTCACTGCTTGAGTTTTTCTGGGGATTAATGGGCGGAGAAGAAAAGAAAACAGTTTTCATCTTTCTTTGTTCCAGGAAATAATACAGCAGCACCGCCTCCCAGATGTCAGTGCCATCCTGATAGCCGCAGCCGCTCAAAAAGATGCCGATCGGTTTCATCGAAGGAAAAGTTTAAATTTTAAAGAGCAGTTTTAGTCATCCCGGCATGTTATTGCGAGGAGTCTGCAGGACGACGAAACAATTCGTTTCCCATGAAGTTGAAGGATTGCTTCGTCCATCTGGACTCGCAATGACGCACGAGGTCTATTTACAGCAAATTAAAAACCAACCCTTGTGAAATATTTATCAAGAAAGGACAAAAATTTTAAGCGTAAACGCTGACTGTTTTCCTGTCCCTTCCCTTGTTCTCGAATTTGACCAGGCCGGTAATTCTGGCAAAAAGAGTATTGTCCTTGCCCATACCTACATTCAGTCCCGGATGAATCCTGGTCCCTTTCTGCCGCACTAAAATAGAGCCAGCTAAAACCTTTTCTCCTGAAAAGCGCTTTACTCCTAACCTCTGACCATTGGAATCGCGTCCGTTTTTGGAACTTCCTACACCTTTTTTATGCGCCATTAAAAAAACCTCCTCCTTCTAACGATAAATATGGCAAAATTTAAACCCAATTCTCTAATACGGAGACTTGGGTTTAAAATTTAATATACTTTTACCCTTTTGGCAAGGGAAATCTGCTTGAAACCTAAGTAAATATTCCTAAAGTAGGTCGGGAGCCATTAGGCTCCTGACATTTAGTTTTTTTGATACCATTTGTCAGGAGTCCGGGACTTCTGACCTATTCTTTCTAATAGGCACAGAAGCAGCCTCCACCTGGAGTTGGTCCACCTTTGAAAAGAAAATTCACCAGGTAGATGACATCGACCATTCCAAGCTTACCGTCACCGTTTGCATCTCCGGATGGAGGATATCCTGGAGTACGACCCTCTTTGAACAGATAATCGACTAAACGGATTACGTCAGAAATAGTGATATGACCGTCCTGATTAACGTCGCCCAGCAAGGTGCTATATTCTCTGATCTGAAATTCAAGCGGGTAAAAACGTGGCCAGAAAAAGTTTTCATGATCATCTAAAAAATAGAAACTCTCCGGGATCGGGGTTTGGACAGTGTCAATCCTTGCAGAACCAGTATCCTGAATTGTGAAGAATAAGTAAGTTAACACTCCGTTACCAGCAGGAACCGGTTTTTCACCCAGAGCAACGACCCCTTCAAGCACCACGATTTTGTCAGCGTTATTTGCTTGAAAGAAAACCAAGCTGAAAGTGCGGGCTCTCTTGCCCACGAAGACCACTGTGTCTAAGGTCATCGCGCCAGTCCACTTGAGGCTTATTACTATCTGAGTTAAGGGCTCGTCGTTAACCACAACTATCGGGACAACAGCCCTTCCGGTGCAAGGCGGGCAAACCACAATGGAACCACAGGACAAAAACCTTACTGTATCAGGTATTCCGGGATCCTGGGCAAAAATAGGAAAATTAAAGGAGCAGAGAATAATGACAAAGAATAGAGAAAACATTATCAGAGTTTTTCTCATAATGCACTCCTCTTTCAGATCTATTATTTTCTTTTAGACAATAATATGATAATCAGTCTTTGATGTTTGTCAAGAGAAGAATTAAATTTTTTAAGATTTAGGATAAGATATATTCTAATTCAGAATGGGATGACTGCTATATAAAAAAGGGACACGGCATGCCGTGTCCCTACCATTTCAACAAGTGAGAATTATCTGTTCAAGATTTCAGAGTTTTTTTAACCTCTTCTTCCTTTCCTTTTATGCTAAAGCTGAGGCTGTCATCTCCACCCCGGTCAATAGATACCTGACAATCCCTTTTGAACTGCCCTCTGAGGATTTCCTCTGCCAGAGGGTCTTCCAAATACTTCTGGATAGCCCTTTTCAGAGGCCTGGCTCCAAAGGTCGGATTATAACCTTTCTCTGCTAAGAACTCTTTGGCTTTAGCAGTCAACTCAAAGGAGATACCCTTTTCAGACAGTCTATTTGACACATCTTTCAGAAGGATATCGATTATCTGCATTATCTCTTCCATCCCTAAGGGCTTGAAGATAATCACCTCATCGATCCGGTTCAAAAGCTCAGGATTGAAAGTTCTCTTGAGCTCATCCGTGATCTTCTGCTTCATCTGGTCGAAAGTGGAAAGCAAATCATCCTTCTGGAACCCCAT
This sequence comes from Terriglobales bacterium, assembly GCA_035543035.1. Lineage (GTDB taxonomy): Bacteria > Zixibacteria > MSB-5A5 > MSB-5A5 > RBG-16-43-9 > RBG-16-43-9. Next base: position 11,771 of record DATKKH010000055.1, read on the forward strand.
AGCTTTGCCGGATTTTATCTCCCTGGTTCCCATGTTGGAGGTCATAATAACCACGGTATTTTTGAAATCGACTCTCCTGCCGAAACTGTCAGTCAAAGCACCGTCATCTAACATCTGTAAGAGGATGTTGAAGACTTCTGGATGGGCTTTCTCGATTTCGTCCAGAAGGACAACTGAGTATGGTTTTCGTCTGACTTTTTCGGTGAGCTGCCCGCCCTCTTCATAGCCCACATATCCGGGAGGGGCACCGATAAGACGGGAAACTGAGAACTTCTCCATATATTCTGACATATCTATGCGGACTAAAGACTCCTCATCCTCGAACAGGAATGCAGCCAGGCAACGAGCCAGCTCGGTTTTTCCAACGCCGGTCGGACCTAAGAAGATGAATGAGCCAATTGGTCTTCTTGGGTCTCCCAGGCCTGCTCTTGATCTGCGAATGGCTTTGGTGATGGCAGCAACTGCCTCATCCTGGCCTACCAGACGTTTTTTGATCTCCTCTTCCATCCGCAGAAGCTTTTTGGACTCTTTCTCCTCTAATCTGAAAACCGGAATTCCGGTCATCTTTGAAACCACCTGGGCAATGTCTTCAGCAGTCAGGATAACTAATTCTTTACTTTTTTCCTCTTCCCATCTCCTTTTAAGAGATTCTAACTCTTCCTTTTTGAACTTCAGATCATCTCTTAACTGAGCAGCTCTTTCAAACTCCTGATTCTTCACAGCTAAGTCTTTGTCTTTTTGAAGCTGTAAAATCTCTTGCTCAATTTCACCGAATTCCGGCGGTTTGGTGTAAGTGGATAGATGCGCTCTTGAGCCTGCTTCGTCGATGACGTCTAAGGCCTTATCCGGCTGGAACTTGCCGGATATATACCGGTCAGATAATTTGACCGCAGCCTCGATAGCTTCATCATTTATTTTAATCTTATGATGTTCCTCGTATTTCTGTCTTAAACCCTGCAAGATTTTGATAGAATCAGCCGTGCTCGGAGGATCAACCATCACTATCTGGAACCTTCTTTCCAAGGCACCGTCTTTCTCGATATATTTTCGGTACTCGTTTAGAGTGGTTGCTCCTATACACTGAACTTCACCACGGGACAAAGTAGGCTTGAATATGTTGGATGCATCCAATGACCCCTCAGCTCCTCCTGCTCCCACAATGGTGTGCAGCTCATCAATGAAAATTATGACGTCTTTGGAGTTGATGATCTCGTTCATTACTGCTTTCATCCGCTCTTCGAACTGCCCCCGGTATTTTGTGCCCGCAACTAATGATGCCATATCCAGGGTCACAATTCTCTTGTTTTCCAGGGTCTGGGGAACTTTCCCCTCGACGATTTTTTGAGCTAGCCCCTCGGCAATTGCGGTTTTACCGACTCCCGGCTCGCCGATCAAAACCGGATTATTCTTTTTTCTGCGGGAAAGTATCTGGGAAACCCTTTCGATCTCGTTTTCCCTTCCGATGATCGGGTCTAATTTTCCTTTCCGGGCAAGTTCTGTTAAGTCTCTACCAAAATGATCCAGAGCTGGGGTTTTGCTCTTTTTCCTTTTTCTACCGTAGGAAGAAGGTTTCCCCTGCTGGATGTTTTTCAGCTCTTCATAAGCTTCTTTGTAATCGATATCATACATCGAGAGAACCTGAGCCGCTACACCTTCCTCATCCCTCAAAAGGGCTAAAAGGATATGCTCGGTGTCTATCTCTTTAGCCTTCAAAGCCCTGGCTTCCTGGCTTGAGACCTCTAAGGTCTTCTTTGCTCTTGCAGTCAAAGGAAGCTGTCCCATAGTCAGAGTCCCGCCTGATGGCTGTACCACATCCTCGATCGACTGCTTAAGTTCTGATAAATCAATCCCAATATTGGTTAGGATTTCGACTGCTCTCCCCTCCCCTAACCTGACCAGGCCTAAGAGGAGATGTTCGGTGCCGATATAATCATGTCTTAGCCTGGAGGCTTCATCTCTAGCGTACTCGATTACCTTCCTGGCTTTTTCTGAGAACATCTCGTTCATAAATTATCTCCGTTTATTAAAGATACGTGATCCATATTCAATTTAAGAGAACGGACAAAAAAGTCAACTCATTTTCAAATCGTTCCTTTTAATTTCTCCCTGATCAGCTCTGCTCTCCGGATGTCTCTATGGTTCGGGTCCATCTGCTGGTTAAGATATTTCTGAAGGTGAGCCGGAAAAGAGATGAGCAGAATCTGGTTTATGGTGTTTAAGGAAACCTCGGAAATCGTTCCCATTCCCAGTCCCAGCCGGATGGCAGACAATAAATTGGTCACCTCGGTCGAGGTAATCACTCTGGCATTTTTCAGAATACCGTAGGCTCTCCAGATCTTATCCTCGATCTGCTCCCTGGCATCCCGGAACAGGGTGCCGCGTGCATTGTTTTCATATTCGATGATCTGCAAAGTGACCTTCTCCAAGCTTTCGATCAAATCCTCTTCGGATTTCCCTAAGGTCGTCTGGTTGGAAATCTGAAATAGATTTCCTAAGACATCTGATCCTTCTCCGTAAAAACCTCTTACGGTCAACCCTAATTTGGTTACCTGGGAGATAACGTTTTCTATCTCTTTAGTTAAGACCAATCCCGGAAGATGAATTAGGACCGAAGCCCTCATCCCGGTTCCTACATTGGTAGGACAGGATGTAAGATACCCAAAATCCGGATCGAAATCAAACTCCAGTGAACTAGATAGCTCGTTATCTACCTTGTCTGCTAACTCAAAGGCGCTTTTTATCTCCAGCCCTGATCTCAGGGACTGAATCCTCAGATGGTCCTCCTCGTTTACCATCAGGCTGATCTTCTCTTCTTCGCCGATATATAGAGCTTTGGAATTCCCTTCTTTCATGAACTCCGGGCTGACTAAATGTCTTTCTATGAGAAAATCTTTGTCCAATGGGGAAAGCTCAGAAGAAGAAAAGAATTGTCCTGCTCCAAGCCTGGAGCTTTTCTCTAATGATTTTTGAACATAGCAGACGATCTTTTCCCGCTCTTCGGCCTGAGCTACTGAGGGAAAAGAGACGCCTGATATATTACGGGCCAACCTCACCCGGCTGGAAAGGACTATCTCAGAGTTTTCTCCCTCCCCGCTTAACCAGGCTGCCGGCTTTTTGACTAAATCGTCGAACATATCTAATTTTTCTCCTGTCCGGACTGATCCTTACCGGGCAGATTTTTTATCTTGTCCCGGATAGATGCTGCCATCTCGAAATTCTCTTCGTCTATGGCTTTTTTCAGCTCTTCCTGAAGCTTTCTTTCCTCTTTCAGACATTCCATCTGTATTCCTGGAAGGTTTGGAATTTTGCCTCTATGCCGATCCGAGCCGTGTATTTTTCTCAAAAGGTCCTTGAGCTGAACCCGGAAAGTCCTGTAACAGCTCCCGCATCCCAATCTTCCGCGCTGGGCAAACTGGGAAAGAGTCATCCCGCAGCTTGGGCATTTTGGCTCTTTCTCTTTTTCTAT
>DATKKH010000056.1:0-5247 GCA_035543035.1 Terriglobales bacterium
TCTCGATTGCCTCTCCTAAATTCACCCCCTTGGGAACCAAAATCCCGGTATTTTTCTTGTCTCTGCCCTGGTCATAATAATTATCAAAATGAATCGTATGACCTTTCATTACCAGCTTGCTTTCCTCTCCATTCTGGAGGGATTTTTCCCGGATATAATTGACATCTGCCGGGGTATCCGCACAGATAAAAACCTTTTCCGGATTGCATAATTCGACGTACTTCTCGATGAACTCGAAAAGCTCAGGATGGTTGATTTTCATCAGCTTTTCGTAACCGTCACCACTCAACTTCTTGTTCAAAATCCCGGTCGCCTTAGCACTCATTAACTTTTCCTCCTGTTAGAGTTTTATGTTTGGTCTATTTAACGATTTCGTCTGAATCGGCTTGTCAAATGGACATCAGGTTAGATCTCGTCAACGAATCTGCCCTGATTTAACTGGTCAGCTTCTCGAACTGGTCCTTTTCTGCACCGCATTCCGGGCAGAGCCATTCATCCGGCAGCTGCTCAAAGGGTGTGCCGGGTTTTATGCCGTTATCCGGGTCACCCAGAGCCGGGTCATATATATAAGCGCAGATTATACATTGCCATTTGTCCATATAATTTTCCTCCCTCTAAAAATCAGACCTGATAATCGATCTGCTGTTAGTAAACCTCTAGGTTTACACTCCAAACCATCCTGGCTCGATCAAACGAGCAACTACGGGACTAATCCTCCATAAAACCTGAGGTGTCCAGGCTGAACCAGTAGAACCCGCCTTCGATCATCTGCAGCTCGGAGCTTAAAATCTGGTAATGCTTGTCCTCCTCCACCGCCAGGGATTCGAACATCTTTTTCCCTTCCTGATCCGTTGCCTGGGAGGCAGCTCTCATATACGAATTATAGGCTTCTCTTTCCGCTTCCAGGGCAAGATGCAGAGCTTCTTTGGCCGATGCCTGGTCGCTTATTTTCAATTTGATTTTTTTGACTTTCTGGGAATCGAAGACGAATTTCTGACCGGCTGATTCCCTGAGATATCTTTCCTCCAAAAGCGCCCGGTGTCTTTTTTCCTCCAGGGATAAAAACCTGAACCTTTCCTGTCCGCTGGGATTCTGAATGGTTTCGCTCAGGTTTTTATAGAAATCAAAAGCCGATTGCTCGTTGTAAATGGCGATTCCCAGGACATCCAGGGATTTTGCATCCACTGGGAGCTTTTCAGGTGCCTCGGTGAAATTTTTCTTATCTTTCTTTTTCATTCAGCCTGCCTTTCTTCTATTTCATTTTAGCAACGACCAGATTCAGCTCATCTGTCAAAGGGTTGCTGCGGGTGAACTCCTTTATGGATTTCAGGACTTTCTGGACTATCTGGTCAGGTTTAAGCTGGGAATTTTCCTGGATGGTCTTTATCAGCCTTTTCTCCTCGTAAAATTCCTCTTCAGGATTAAGAGCCTCCACCACCCCGTCCGTATACAGAACCAAAACATCACCCGTCTCAACCTGTATAAAGCTATCCCGGTATTCCTTGGACTGGACCAGCCCTATCACCAGGTCAGTATCAGTCAAAACCTTGACCTCCCTGCCCTGGGAGGCTAAAAGTATTGGAGGCGGATGACCGGCTGAGGCATAGGTTATTTTTTTCTCGACCGGATTATAGATCGCGTAAAAAAGCTCTACAAAACTTTCGGTATCCTGACAGTCTTTCCAGACCTCTTTTCCCAGGCGAGAGAGCAGGGCAGCAGGGGAGAGGATCGACTGGTCTTTGGACCAGGTATCCTTCAAACTCTCGAATTTGTCCCGGATTTTCGCTTTGAGGGTGGTTTGTTCCAGGCCGTGCCCCATTACGTCATACAGCAGAAACGACAGATGGTCAATTTTTTTCTCCGGGTCAGGGAGGATCAGGGTTTCGAAATAATCCCCCCCCAAAAATTCCGAAGGCAGGGAGACACAGGCAATCTCTAATTCAGGAATAGTCCTCACCTTTCTGAAAGGAACATCATCCGGAATAAAATAAGAGACTTCTTCCTTATTCAGAAAAACCTTTCCACGCTCACCTTTCTTTAGCATCCGCTTGACAGTCTGGTATTCCTGAGTCAGAATTTCCCGGTGCTTCTTTTCTTCCCTTGCCAGCTGCAGAAGAAGAGAGCTGGTCTCAGGGAAGGGAGAGGTCTGGCTGGATTTATAATAATAATCATAGGCGCTGATCTCCCTCTGGATAGCACCTATCAGGATATTCAGAATTACGTCCTTTTTCTCAGGCATCAGGTTAGTCCTCAGTCAACACTCTCTGGTCGTATTCGGTCTCCAGTCTGAGTTTGTGTTTTGATTCCTCCTGGGATAGAACCAGGAACATCTTCTTAAGTTGAGGATCTTCTGCTTTCCTGGACAAATCGTGGTATAATTTGACGGAATTTTCTTCCCGCTTGATCGCCACAAGCAGAGCATCCTGGAAACTCATCTCCGGATCGTAGATTTCATCCTTCAGGTAATCCCCGATTTTCAGATCAGATACTTTCTTCAGGCGGTAATGGGAAATGTCCTCTTTTTTCAGGTTCTCCAGAATCTTTTTGTGCTTCTGCTCTTCTGCCTGCAGTTCTTTAAACATCTGCCTGACACCTTCGCTGGTGGCCAATTTAGCATAGGTTTCATAAAGAGTGGCAGCTTCGACTTCCTTTCGGACTGCACGAAGGATGATCTCCTGAAAGGCTTTCTGTTCCATTTTCTCCTCGTTTAAAAAAGTTCGACAAAGACCCCATCCGGGTCCAATAGTTTTTTTAATCTACGGTTAAGATTGACTTTGGGATTGTTTCCATCTTTTCTCTGAGGAAATGGCGGGCTCAGGACTTTCAAATCCATGAATTCCTTTTTCCGGTTTAAGGGAAATACTCTCAGAGAGACAGAGGTTATTATTCCCAGGGTTCCCCAGGAGCCGACCAGGAGCCGGGTAGTATCATACCCGGTCACGCTTTTGAATACCTCCGCTCCGGTTTTTAAAATCACCCCTGACGAGCTGACTACATCCAGAGACAAAACCAGCTCGTTAGTGTGGACTTCTCTGAGGAAAGCAGTTCCTGAAAGCCCAACCGCGACTGAACCTCCCACAGATTCTGATGAGCTGTCTAAGGAAAAAGGATAGAAGAGGTTGTACTGCAAAAGATGAGGATTCAAATCCTTTAAATTTAGTCCAGGCTCCACTACCAGGTAAAGGTCCTGGGGAACAATCTTCTTTATCCTGGAAAGCCGGCTTAAGTTCATAAATAGGGTTTCGCTTTCGGGAAATCCGGAAAAACCGATCCTGGATTCGTTTCCCAGAGGAAGGATTTTAAATTTTTCCTGCAGAGCTAATTTGACCAGCTCAGAAATCTGATCTGCTCTTTCAGGCAGGGCATAGGTTTTACCCCCGACTGCTTTGACTGCCTGATTACCCAGTATCTTCCTTATTGCCTCGCTTACCCTTTCGTTCAACATATAATTCTCTCAAAAGTTTTTCAAATATAGCCTGAAGAGGAATAAAAGTCAAGAATTTAACCTTAGTATATATCACCGAAACAAAAGGCGGGCTATCTAAATTTTAGCTTTTAGAGACGCATTCGATGCGTCTCTACTTTTTTCATCTTAACGATTTCACTTTTTTGTTTTGCTTTGGGGCATTAATACGTATATTCATAAGGATTTAGATGGGACGAGATGCTATGTTTAGAACCAGTTTGAAGGTTGCATTTCTTTCAGGTTTTTTTTTGGTTTTATTATTTTCTACGAGCTGCAAGAAAGCGGATTCTCCGACTTACACGGATGTAGATGCGATCAAGGATTATATCAGTTATCACCCGGATATTTTCTCGGCTGACGTATTCGACACCTCAAGCGCGTCTGCTTTTTTCAGGGAGATTAGCGGGAAGGACTACTGGATAAGAATAAACTTTCACGAGCCTGATTCCGTTCACTTGCTGAAATCGGCTGACGTGAGCTGGGAGGACAGCATTCAGGGAGTCTTTCATACTTTCATCTCCGGAACGGAATATACGAGAAATCTGAGGGCTTTTTCCAGGGTCCAGGCTTATTTCGAGCAGTGGGGAAATTCTGGCGACCTTTACCGCGGCTGGCTCCTGATGAAGATTTCGAATGTTCAGGTCTACTGCCTGCCTTCTCCTTCGGTCGGATTCAGCAATCTGGAGATCGATACCTCTGGAACGAGCAATCCCTTAAGCCTGGACGGACTGCGTGATCTCAAAAGTATATTACAGCTGAAAAGGTCGAACACGGTCAAGTTCACCATCCAGGCCGCAGATCCGACTGACCTGTATTATTTGGAAATTTACGATGAGAACGGCTGGCTCAAGCGCCCGTTTACCTATAAAGGGGATGATATCTTCTCGGTGGTCTGGACACCGACTTCGCAGGATTACAACACGTACCGACATTTCTATATCGACTGCATCAAATCGGAAAGCGTGGAGGACAGCTCGTTCAACCAGTATGATTCCAGAACCTGGGGAGTTATCTACAGGGTAAAACAGTAGAGGTTAATCAAGAAGGGTCCAAGGATTCAAGGAGTCGAGGGGTCGAGTGGAATTTCGTAGTGCGATCCATTTATGGTCTCTGGGGATTTGCTGGGTTGTGATCTCCATCTAAGAGGAATATCGACAAACTAACGCATCCTCAAACGAGTTTGAGGATGCCACCCGATGTCGGGTCAGCGGACCCGACATCATATAGAATCAACCTTTAAAGCAGGAGGGTGAAAATGCCTGAGTATCCGGTCAAATACGACGTGCCGTATCCGGAAAAGTCCAATCCCTGGCTGGTCCTGGCGCGTCTCTTTTTTGGATGGCTGTACATCGGGATTCCACACGGGATTTTTATGGGGTTATACGGCATAGTAGCATTCTTTGTGCTCATCTATGCCGGCTTAGCGATCATTTTTACCGGCAGTTTCCCCAAGGATTCGTTCAGCTACCTGGTCAGATACCAGAGGTATGTCAACCGGGTCCAGGCTTACTGGCTGTGCATGGTGGATAAATATCCGCCTTTCAGCGGCTGGGAATGAGGAAGAAAGCAAGCAGCACGTAGCTGGTAGCAAGGAGCAAAAACAAAAAAAGGATTCGAAGGGTTAAGGGTTCAAGGGAAGAAAGCTAGTAGCACGTAGCTGGCAGCTGGCAGCAGAAAAAAGGAAGAAAGTAGCGTAGCGTCGGAGCTTGTCTCCGACGCTACGCTTTTTGATATTAGTCCATAGAGTCCGACCTTCGTGTCGGATGTTATGTTTCTGGTTC
>DATKKH010000057.1:0-10483 GCA_035543035.1 Terriglobales bacterium
ACCACAGGCTTAAATACCCGGTTGTAAAAGTCAAGCTCCTTGAAACCAAAGAGGAGCTAAAAGTCTCTCCGGACGGTTCCTTTGTCATCAAGTGCTATTCACAGAAAGATAAACAGAAGGATTCGGAATATTTTTCATCTGCCCGGATCCGGTTAAAGTCAAATCAAAACGGGATTTGTCTGGGAACAAATGGTAGTGAGGATCTGGAAAAAAACCTCCAAAAAGCAGTTATCGAGCCCAGGGGCAAAAATCAATGGTTTTATCTGAACGGCAAGAAATACAGGGGGATCTTAGAAGTCAGCTACTCGTCCCTGGATACCTCAGCTTTAGCTCTGAATCTGGTCTACATAGAAGATTATCTTAAAGGGGTTCTGCCAGAGGAGATTGGAAACTGGAGTGAAAAGGAATTGGAGGCTTTGAAAGCTCAGGCAATAGCGGCCAGAACCTATGCTTTAAACTCGTTAGGAAACTACAATGAAGAAGGTTATAATTTAGAATCTACTGTTGCCGATCAAGTCTATACAGGCGCAGATTATGAGAACCAGCTGGCAAATCTGGCAATCAAAAAGACTCAGGGAATGGTCCTGAGCTATAATGGCAGGTTAATAAAAGCCCACTATCATGCTAACTGTGGCGGCTGGACAGAGAACATAGAGGATGTCTGGAACGAGCCTCCGGAGCCATACTTATCGTCTCTGGGAGATAACGGTTATTGTTCCTGGGCTAAGAACGCCACCTGGCAGGAAAGCTGGTCAAGAGAAGAATTAGAAACGATTATCTCCACATACTTGAAATCTTACCAGGAAGTCCCTCCAGGAGGGACAGGAAAATTACTTGACCTTCAGATCCTGAAAAGGTCTGCTTCCGGCAGGGTCTCTCTTCTTGAGCTAAGAACAGATAAAGGAGTTTTCAGGTTAGAAAAAGACAACATCAGATGGGTGTTGAGAAGAGAAAATCTCCCTCATTCTATTCTGCCCAGCACTTTTTTTGATATTGAGCTGCGAAGAGATTCAACCGGAGAGTTGGGAAAGATCATCTTTAGTGGTTCTGGCAACGGGCACGGCGTAGGTATGTGCCAGACCGGGGCTTTAGGCAGAGCTCGAGCCGGGCACACTTATAGAGCCATCTTGACTTATTATTACCGTGGAGCAAAAATAGTAAAAATCTACTAAAGCAGCTTCTTTTTTTTCGAAAATCTAAAAAAAACACTTGACAATCGGAGATTAGTTTCTTTAAATTCTTGAAACTTTAAATATTATAAACAGGAATACATTAAGAAAAAGGAATTTTAACAAAAAATAACTGAGGGGGTGATACCCAGGAGAAAAAAAGTTTTTTAAAAGGGACAGTTTTTGAATTCATAACCTTAAAAAGGAGGTCAGAAAGTGAAGAAACTAACCTTGTTAATGGGGGTAATAGCGTTAGTTCTTACGTTGAGTGTCGTTTCGTACCCCATCGAGATGAAGGGCAAGATAGGATTAGGGGCTTATGGTGGTTTGTGGAAGCCAGTCCTGACCGACCATTCCGATATCTTTACAGTAGGATTTGACGGCGGAGCCACTATAAAGTACGGTATTCTCAAAAACTTGGCAATCGGAGTGTCTGGAACCTACCTTTATACCTGGGAGGCAAAACTCACTGGTAGTAAGATAAACGACGGTGCCGGATTTACTTTCACCAAAGCAGATAGTGCCTGGACCTATCAGCATATACTTGCCGAGGCCGCAGTTTACTACTACTTCATGCCGGAAAAGAAATTCACCCCCTACGTTTTTGGTGGCGGTGGGGTGGATATCTGGAAGGTAAAAGATCACAATGGCGACCCGGTGTTCTTCTTTCCCGGCACCGCAGGCCTGGCTGAATCAGTTGAGGTAAAGGACCAGGAAATCACCGCTTTGGTAGGTGGAGGCATCGAGTATTATCCCTCCCCGAATGTCGGCATCAATATCGGCGCCAAGTTCCATTACCTGACTCATTTATTAACCAGCTTCAAAAATGATAAAAAAGTGGTAGGAACAGGAACAGATCAGTTGGATCTTCCCAAGGGAATTGTGGAGACATTCATCGGAGTCAATTACTATTTTGGAAAGCCTAAGGATTCGGACAAAGATGGAGTACCGGATAAGATCGACCAGTGCCCGGATACTCCTATCGGCTGTATAGTGGATGCCAAAGGGTGTCCGATGGATGCAGATAACGACGGGATCTGCGATGGGTTAGACAAATGCCCGAATACTCCCAAGGGATGCAAAGTGGATGCCACCGGCTGTCCGATGGATGCAGATGGTGATGGAGTCTGTGATGGCATTGACAAATGCCCCAATACTCCAAAAGGAGTGAAGGTGGATGCCACTGGCTGTCCGCCGGATGCAGACGGTGACGGAGTGCCCGATTATCTGGATAAGTGTCCCGATACACCGAAGGCTTGCAAGGTAGACGCTAATGGTTGTCCGATTGATTCGGATAAAGACGGTGTTTGTGATGGTATGGATAAGTGTCCGGATACCCCGGCTGGCAAGAAGGTCGATGCTAATGGCTGTCCGGTCTCCGAGTTTATACCTGAGCCGGAAAAACCCATAATTCTGCATGGGGTCAATTTTGAGACCAACAAAGCTTTACTTACATCCAGCTCAAAGACCATCTTAGATCAGGTAGCGGCTAGCTTGATTGATAGGCCTGACGTTAAGGTGGAAGTTGGTGGTTATACCGACTCCAAGGGATCAGATGCTATTAATCTAAAACTCTCTAATGCCCGGGCTGATGCCGTGAAGCAATACTTGATCAGTAAAGGAGTCAAAGCTGAGAATCTGACGGCTAAAGGTTACGGGAAAGCCAATCCGATTGCTGATAACAAAACCGAAGAGGGCCGAGCTGAGAACCGAAGGGTAGAGCTGAAACGGATTCAGTAAATTTAGTGGAGCAAAATCGTTCGGGAATAGTGAACTACAAGCAGAAAGAGGAGAAGGGCATCCAGCAGATGCCCTTCTTTTTTCAATAACTTATATTGAGATTTTTTGGATGAAAAGAGTTAGACAAATATTATTGGACAGGTCAATGAAGGGGGTGATCCCTGAACAGAGATAGTTAATTAATTATTCTTCAAAGTTATCTGTAATTCAAAACTGGAAAAGGAGGTTATCAAGTGAGAAAACTCGTGTGGGTATTTGGGGTAGCAGTGATGGTACTGAGCCTGAGCGTTTCTACCTACCCCATTGAAATGAAGGGCCAGTTTGGTTTGGGGGCTCAGGGAGGGATATGGAAACCAGTTTTGACTGACCATTCAGATATCTGGATGGTAGGACCTCAGGGCGGGATTACGCTTAAGTATGGTTTTCTGAAGAACTTATCCATAGGTGTAACCGGAACTTACCTGTATACCTGGCAGGCAAAACTGGAAGGCAGCAAACTGAATGACGGAGCCGGATTTACTTTTTCTAAAGCGGACAGCGCTATGACTTATCAGCACTGGATGATTGAAGCTGCCGCCTACTATTACTTCATGCCGGAAAAGAAGTTCACACCATTCGTCTTAGGCGGGGGAGGAATCTCTATCTGGAAGGTTAAAGATTTTAACGGCAATCAGGCTTGGTACAAACCTAACCCACCTATTCCGGGTAAAGCAGATTCAGTGGAATGGAAAGATCAGGAGCTAACTGCTTTAGTGGGAGCAGGAGTCGAGTATTATCCAGCACCTACAATAGGTATTAGCATCGGCGGCAAGATCCACTATCTGACAAGGCTGCTCACCAGCTTCAAGGATGATAAGGATGTGGTTGGAAAAGGAGTCGGCGAATTGGATTTACCCAGAGCGATTCCTGAAGCGTTTATCGGGATAACTTATTATCCTAAATGTAAGGATTCTGACAAGGACGGAGTATGCGACAAGGACGACAAGTGTGCTGATACGCCTCTGGGATGCGTCGTGGATAAGACCGGTTGTCCTGTAGATTCGGACAGTGATGGGGTCTGTGATGGTCTGGATAAGTGTGCTAATACCCCCAAAGGATGTAAGGTAGATGCCAATGGATGTCCAATCGATTCCGACGGCGACGGAATCTGTGATGGGCTGGATAAATGTCCTAATACTCCTAAAGGCTGTGCGGTGGATAAGGATGGCTGTCCAATAGACTCAGATGGGGACGGTGTACCAGATTGCCTGGACAAATGTCCCAATACTCCCAAGGGCTGCAAAGTCGATAAGGACGGCTGCCCCATAGACTCGGACGGAGACGGTGTTTGCGATGGTCTGGACAAGTGCCCGGATACTCCCAAAGGTATAAGCGTCGACTCAACCGGATGCCCGCTGGTAAAGCCAATCGAGCAAAAAATTACCCTTCACATATTGTATAAGCTGGGCAGCCCAGATATCGATGAAGCCAATAAAGCGATCCTGGATGACCTTGCGGCAAGACTGCAGACTTATAAGGATGTAAAACTGGAGATCGATGGCTATACAGATGCCAGCGGAACCGCAACTGCCAACAAGAAGCTGTCTCAGAAAAGAGCCGGGACGGTGATGGATTATTTGATCTCCAAAGGTGTGGCAAAGGATAGACTGACCGCAGTGGGATACGGTGCAACCAACTTTATTGCCGACAATGCAACTGAGGAAGGAAGACAACAGAACCGCAGAGTGGAAATAGTGCAGAAGTAATAGCCTTTTATCAGGGACGTAGTTATAAGGGCGTCCGCCTTTGGCGAGATGCCCTTATTTGTTTCTTGGATTTTTCCCAGAGATAATCCAGCTCTTTCAGACTGGTTTTCTTCAAAGATTTCTTATTCCTGGACAGCTCTTTTTCTATATAATGAATTCTCCGGATGAATTTTTCCACAGTCCTTCCAAGTGCAATTTCCGGATTAATCTTTAAGTGACGGGATAAGTTCACCAGGGTGAAGAAGACGTCTCCCAGCTCCTCCTCAATTCTTTTTTTGCTTCCGGATGAATATGCTTTTTGAAACTCCCTAAGCTCTTCCTTTAATTTGGGGAAGATGTCTTCCTTCCTCTGCCAGTCGAAGCCATATCTTCCCACTTTTTCTCCCACCCGGAAGGCTTTGAGCAATGCGGGTAAAGTTCTGGGTATACCGGATAAAACCGATTTGTAATCCGAAGTAGCAAGCTTGATGTGTTCCCAGTTACTTAAGACCTGTTTGGAAGTAAGTTTCTTCTTCTGTTTGAAAACATGAGGGTGTCTTTGAATCAGTTTGAGCCTCAGGTTGTCTATCACCTGGTAAATATCGAACCTCTTTTCCTCTCTGGCTATCTCTGCATGAAAGATTATCTGCAAAAGCAAATCCCCCAGCTCTTCTTTAAGCATCGAATCATCTTTTTTCTCCACCGAGTCCAGAACTTCATAAGCTTCCTCGATTAGATAAGGCAGAAGTGACCTGTGGGTCTGAGCTCTATCCCAGGGGCACCCCTTATTCGAACGGAGTTTCTTCATCAAACCGATTAACCTGCTGAAACTTACAGAATCGTTTTTCATAACTCCTTTTAAAAAACCTGAACTAAATAGACATTTAGTTAACAATTAAATAAAAGAAACCAGATAAAGCTATAATTTTTTTCCCAAAGGCATAAAGACAAAACTATCAACTGTACCTTCGGAATTTCCCATTTTTCTTGACATATTATGAAGATGCACCTATATTTCCAAGAAATAATTCAGGTCAAAGGAGGTGAAAAAGAACAAATAAAAAAGGAAACTAACCTGAAAACCTTTTTAGGAGGAAAAGATGAGAAAAGCAGTTTACTGCTTGATGATCCTTTTGCTGGTAGTCGGTTTTGCCGGATGCAAAAAGGAAATCAAACAAGAAGGTTCGCAGACAACCGTTGGGGAGAGCGAAGCTATGGCAGATACCACCAAATCTAAAGCGGCTGTTGATACCGCTGAAAAGATCGTCCGGGAGAAAGACCCTGTAGTGGTCATCGAGACCGGTTTCGGCAACATAGAGATAGAGCTATTCTGGAAGGAAACTCCCAAAACCGCTCTGAACTTCTTAAGACTGGTTCACAAAGGTTTCTACGATGGCCTTACCTTCCATCGCATAGTTCCCAACTTCGTCATACAGGGAGGTGATCCGGAGGGAACAGGTGAGGGCGGCCCAGGATACACCATCCCCTTTGAGAAAGCAAATACCAAACATTTGAGAGGTTCAGTAGGAATGGCGCGTGCTCAAGATCTTGACTCCGGAGGAAGTCAATTCTACATTTGCTTGAAAGACCTTCCGAGCCTTGACGGCAGATATGTAGTCTTTGGTAAAGTTATCAAAGGTATGGATGCAGTGGATAAAATTGCCCAGGTTAAGACCACAGGTCCACCAACTGATAGGCCTCTGGAAAAAGTAGTGATGAAAAAAGTCTACGAGCTTAAACCGGAACCCAAAAAGTAGAAGCATATTTAAAGGGGAAAAGAACATCCAGGAATAGGATTAGGGAGGTCTATTTTGACCTCCCTAATTTCATTTGCGCTCCAATCTTCTTGACTTGCAGAGCGAATAAAAATATATTTTCTCAAGCGGTCTCAAATACTAAACGGACTTATCCAAAATAAATAGGGAAAGAAATGGAAGAATCAGGGGTCGACAAAGAAAGCGGAGAGAAAAAGAGTTCACCAGAAGTGGACATTCAAAAATCGGATTTGGAGAGGCTGGAAAAGATAATCCGGGATGCCGGCCTGCCTTTACAGGTTGAGAGGAAAGCTTTAATGGAGACCCAGAGGCTAAAGCTGATTTCTCCCGCCTCTTCCGAATACAGCCTGACGCGTGATTATATCGACTGGCTGCTCTCTCTTCCCTGGTCCCAGAGCTGTACTGAAGAGATCGACGTGGAAAAACTGGAGAAGGTCCTGGATAAGGAATTTTTCGGGCAGAAGAAGATGAAAGAGCGGATCTACGAGTATTTCTCCATTCGCCAGTTAAAGAAATACATCAAAGGCTCAATTTTATGTTTCGCAGGACCTCCCGGCACTGGTAAAACTGCTCTGGCCCGGTCCATTGCTTCGGCCCTGGACCGGAAATTTTCAGGGATAAACGTGGCAGGGTTGTCCAGCAGCCAGCAGATCAAAGGAGAAAGGTTTGGTCTCTCCACTGGAACTCCCGGGATAATAATGAAAAATCTGAGAGAAGCTGGCTGCAATAATCCTTTGTTTCTGATCGAGGGGGTGGACAAGTTAGGAGACGGAGTTCCAAAGGGAGAAGTAATCTCTGCTCTTTTGGAGGTATTAGATCCGGAACATAACTCCAGCTTCATAGATAACTATCTCGGGCTTACCTTCGATCTATCCCGGACATTCTTTATCGCCACAGCCCAGAATGTAGACGAGATTCCGGATGCGCTTATGGAGATTCTCGAGATCATTGAGTTCACCGGATTCATCGAAGAGGAGAAGCTGCAGATTGCCAGAAAATATCTCGTGCCTACCCAGACAAAAAGACACGGGCTGACCGAGGGGGAAGTCAAAATTACGGACGAGGCAATAAAGAAAATCATACGGGAATATACCATCGAGGAAGGCCTAAGAGAGCTGCAAAAGCAGATCGAAACAATCTGCCGAAAGTGTGCCAGACTGAAAGCTTCAGGCAGCGGAAACCTCTGGAGGATTTCAGAAGAAAACTTGACAGATTATCTGGGCACGCCGGTTTACATCCCGGAGATAGCGGAAAAAAAACCGGAAGTCGGAGTTGCATGCGGTTTAGCCTGGACCGCTTCGGGTGGTGACATAATGCTAATCGAAGGTCTGAGGATGAGAGGGAGCGGCCAGATATTCTCCACGGGGCAGTTAGGCGGAATCATCCGGGAATCGATCCAGACCGCGCATAGCTATGTTCGCTCCAAAGCCCAGCTTCTCGGAATCAGTTATCAGGATTTCACCAATTACGATATCCATATTCATTTCCCTTCAGAGGCAATACCTAAGGATGGTCCTTCAGCCGGAATTACGATTTGCCTGGTGATTGCTTCGGTGATGAGCGAGAAACCTGTTCGGAACGATTTAGCCATGAGCGGGGAAGTCTCCCTGCGCGGCAACATACTCCCTGTAGGAGGGATCAAGGAAAAGCTTTCAGCTGCAAGAAGAGTTGGTATAAGAAAAATAATCCTACCTGAAGCCAACCGAAGAAATCTCCCGGATTTACCGGAGGAACTGGTTGGAGACCTTGAGTTCATCTGGGTAGAGAGGATGGAGGAGGTTTTCGAAAAGGCATTGCTCGGATTTGGTGAACAAAAAAAGATGTATGAGGTCATAAAAAGGGAAGTCGAACAAACCGGAAGGAAAAGGAGAAAAAGAAGGAAATCCTGAGTGGAGGCAAAATGAATCCGATGGAGAAAATCTTTTCGGAGTCCAAAACCATAGCCGTGGTGGGACTATCCTCTAACCCGGCCCGTCCCAGCTATGCGGTGGCGAGATACCTGCAATCAGAAGGGTATAAGATAATCCCGGTTAATCCGAACGAGAAAGAGATACTGGGAGAGAAATGTTATCCAGATTTAATTTCCATACCCCAGTCCATCGACTGCGTGGATATTTTCAGAAGATCAGAAGAAGTAACACCCATAGTCGAACAGGCCATCAAGATCAAGGCTAAAGTGGTCTGGATGCAGGACGGCATCGTCAACGAAGATGCGGCTAAAAAAGCCACTGATGCCGGCTTAACAGTGGTTATGGATAAATGTATGTACCGGGAACACTGCAAATGTAAGCCGAATCTATAAAAACAGTTTAGAGGTTTAAGAGTTTAGGAGTTTAAAAAAGGATTCAAGGATTCGAGGAATCAAGGGGTCAAGGGTTCAAATGGAGTAGGGGCGGAGCTTGTCTCTGTCCGCATCTTTTAAAGGAGGGAGAGATGCAAATAAAATTCGATTATACTGTCCAGACTGACAGGACCTTTGAGGATGCAGCTGTGGATATAAGAAAAGCAGTTGAGGCCAAGGGCTGGACTGTTCTGCAGGTTTATGATATGAAGGAGATGCTGGCGGTAAAAGGTTTTAAGTTGAACCAGTTAAAATTGTTTGAGGTCTGTAATGCCAAATCTGCATATCAGTTTCTCAAAGAAGACAGTTTGACCAGCCTCTGCATGCCCTGTCGCATAAGCCTCTATGAAAAGAATGGAGTGATTTTCATCAGCACAATGAGACCGGTGATGATAGGCGAGGTCTTTCCCGATTTAGACCTGGGAGAGCTCCCGATGAAAGTAGACGAGGATTTAAGATGGATCGTGGATAAGGCAAAATAAAAATTGTTTTGTCAAACACCCTATTGTATGATTTACCAACAAATTCTGATGTATCACTGATACAAGATCGAAAGAAAAAATCAGAGATAAATTCAGAGGAGCAATGAGATATGAAAATATTTCAGGTGGATGCATTTACGGAGAAACCTTTTTCAGGAAACCCGGCTGGGGTTTGTATTTTGGAAAAATCAGCAGACGAAAGCTGGATGCAGAATGTAGCAATGGAGATGAACTTGTCCGAAACAGCTTTTCTGTTTCGGGAAAAAGATGGTTTTAATCTGCGCTGGTTTACCCCGAAGATGGAAGTTAATCTTTGCGGACATGCTACTTTAGCCAGCGCTTATATTCTTTATACTGAGGGATATCTCAAAGCCGGGCAGAATGCAGAGTTCTATACAAAAAGTGGGATTCTGAAAGCTGAGCTTGAAAACGGTTGGATACAGCTTGATTTTCCCTCTCTGACTGAGAATGCGTTGGAAGCTCCGCGTGACCTTGCCAGGGGTTTGGGAGCTAAGCCACTGTATGTAGGCAAATGCGGGTTTATGTATCTGGCAGAGCTGGAGTCTGAAAAGGTCGTCCGAGATCTGAAACCAGATTTTTCTATTCTGGGAAAGCCGGAAATCGGGAGCGTGATCGTTACCAGCCGGGCAAGCACCAGAGGATATGACTTCGTCTCCAGATTTTTTGCTCCCTCGGTGGGGATAAACGAAGACCCGGTTACTGGTTCTGCTCACTGCATATTGGGACCATACTGGAGTAAGAAACTGGACAAGACAGAATTCATCGCTTATCAGGCATCAGCGCGAGGAGGAGTTTTGAAGGTGAAGGTAGGAAAAGATCGGGTATATCTGGGAGGGCAGGCAGTGACAGTTTTGAAAGCTGAACTTTTATACTGATTTATTAACTATGTAGGTCAAGCATGTCTGAAAGACTGCTTGACAAAGAAAGTTGTCAACCACCCAAGGGGATGGTTGACCTACAATCTGAGTTGTGTCAGGAGCTGCTCCTAACACATATACAGATTTTTCCTTTCTTATTTCTATCAGGTCTAGGACCTGACAGAACAGGAAATCGATTGGTTTTAGAAAAATAGATTCAAAAAATGTAGGGGCACGGCATGTCGTGCCCCTACTTCTTATTCAAACCCTCAGCAAACCTCTTGATTTTTTCAGTATTTTTCAATATGTTTTCACAAATAGAACTTAATGGGTCATAGAAATGTATTTATGTTTAGGATGAATTGCAAAATCTC
>DATKKH010000058.1:0-3355 GCA_035543035.1 Terriglobales bacterium
TGGAGCAGTAATAGGTACTGACACATTGGTCTCTACCGCCTCTCAGGATGCCTATACAGTATATGAGATGTCTCCTAATAGCGGAACTGCTGGAAGACTCATGAAAAAATCTAATAATCCTTCTGATCCTGCTTACGATCCTTCCGCTGTGGCAGAAGTTGAATATTTATGTGCATATACTGATACCGACACCTTACTCCAGGGATCTTGGAACATGGATTCCACTGATAACCGACCTCATATTCCCCTGGGCATAAAAGTTGACCAGCATACCTTTGCGTTTGGAAGTCTACCTGATTCAGCTTACTGGAAGTTTGTAATTTGGGACCTAAAGGTTAAAAACATCGGAAACAATCTTCTTAAGGATTTATATTTCGGTATTTTCAATGATGGAGATGTTGGAAATCGTTCCTATCCCTGGCGCGATGACCTTACTGGTTTTATCCGATTAGCTTTTGACCCTTTAGGTCATCCAGTAGAAAATATAGCCTGGTGGGCAGATAATGAGGGCGACCCGAATCCTTCTAACAATTATCTTGACAGCTTAAGTGCTAAGGCTGTTGCTTCTTTCAAATTCTTAAAAACTCCGACCGGAAACTTCAGTTTATCCTACAACTGGTGGACTTCTCATTTAGAAACTGGGATCAACAGCTGGGGACCTATGAAACAGAGCGATTTCAATCTGAACGGATACCTGCCAGATTCACTGCTGGGAATGCCAAAAGGAGATAAGGCCAAATATAGATTGATGAGCAACGGAGAGATTGACTACGACCAAAATCTTACCAATTTAGACCAAACTGCACAAGGTTGGCTATCAAAACCGGATAGCTCCCTCAACATTGCTAATGGTTTCGATCAGATATTCTTATTCTCGGTCGGGAAATGGGATTTACCTCCTGGTGAAAGCCTTCATTTCGCTTTTGCCATTATCATGGGCGATGATTTTCATGGTCAAGACTCAGTTCCTTATCCATTTGACATGAACCATCCAGAGTCAGCCCTTTTTGATTTCTCGGATTTACTGAAAAATGCATATATAGTGCAAAAGCTTTATGATAGTTTAATTTCGAAAGTTACAGATGTCCAGGATGAACCGCTCATCTTACCGGCTAAATTTAGTTTAGGGCAGAATTTCCCAAATCCTTTTAACTCCACAACAACCATACAATTCAGAATCGGGAACTTAAAGTTTGGAGAGCCACTTCGCACCACGTTGATTATTTATAACATCTTGGGTCAAAAAGTGCGAACTCTATTGAACGAAAATAAGTCTCCTGGAGCTTATCAAATTATCTGGGACGGGAAAGACCAAACGGGAAACGAGGTTTCTTCGGGAATATATTTCTATCAACTGAAAGCTGGCAATTATAAAGAAACAAAAAAACTAACTCTTCTGAAATAGCCTTTTCAAGCCAAACCTACCCTAATAATTAAACAAGATTCCCGCACAGAACGATGTTCTGTCCCTACAAACTACAAACCACTTGACCCCTCGATTCCTTGGCTCCTTGAACCCTATTTGTTTTTGAAAACCTTTATTATTTCCGAATTCCCATTTATATCTACTTTAACCAGATAAACCCCGGAAGAAACCTCTTCGTTCTTCTCATTTTTTCCCTTCCAGAATAATACGTAATATTCCGAGTCATATAAAGAAGGATCGCTCTTCAAAACCTTTTCTCCTGCGGTATTGAAGATCGAGAACTGCACCTGCGAGCTCTGGGGCACTTTCACCAAAACTGTGAGGTTATCTTCAAATGGGTTGGGAAAAGCAAAGATTTTCTTGTCTGTCTGGACCAGGGCATAATTGAATCCGGCTGCCCTGGTGGCATCGACGATTCCATAACCATACAATGTATCCGGAGTGGAAACACCATAGGCAGTCTGCCACAATTTTTCTCTTAGTTGTAAAGGTTTCAGCGTAGTATCGGTCTGAAGTATAAGTGCGCAGGCACCAGCTGCCAGAGGAGCCGCAAGAGAGGTTCCATTAACATAAGCGTAACCACCTCCAGAAGTAGCGCAGAGAGTCCCAACCCCGCAGGCACACACATCCGGCTTGATTTTCCCATTTTGAAAATCCCAGGGAAAACCCACCGAACTAAAAGATGCAATATTCCCATTCAAATCCACTGCTCCGACTGCAATCACGCTGTCACCATTTGCCGGAGCTATTATATAGTGCCAGGAATTACTCCGCTCGTTTCCAGCTGAATTAACTACAACGACCCCTTTGGCAACGGCTAAATTTGCAGCCCTGGTGCACAAGGCGGTATCCAGCCCCTGCCAGGTATACCAGTCATTATATCCTAAGGAGGATGAGACAATGTCCACTCCAAGGCTTTCTTCCCACTCTATCCCTGCTACCCAGTAATCTTCCTCGATTTGAATTTCCTGAAGAACTATTTCAGTCTTGGCTAAAACGAATTCTGAATTATATGCCGGACCAATCAAAGTATCCGGCACATACCCGGCTAATGCTGATAAAGTATAGGTTCCGTGAATTGTCTGCTGACCAGCAGGATCTTCGACATTAGTGCCCCCGTTTATGAAATCACGAGTGGCGACAATCCGGTTTGAATCAAGCAGGTATTGAAAAGCGTGATGGCTCAGGTAATACCCGGTATCCAGCATTCCGATCCTGATCCCCTTGCCGGAGTAACCTAACCTGTGAAGCTCGGGAACGTGAATCTGGAGAAGCTGGGCATAAGAAGCTCCATAATCCAGAAATTCCGGAACCAGGCTTTTTTGGTATTCTGGAGCTTTTTTCTCTATCTCCGGAAGAGGTTTATAAAAGGTTGCTACTTTTTGAATTTTCCGAACAAATCCAAACTCGGAAATTCTATCTATGTCTTTTGCGGTAGATAAGATACTCGCTGCATTCAACCATCTGGAAACGGTTTTTATCTTCACCCCGGCTGACTTCAGAGAGTCCAGATAGGGCTGATAAACCGAAAGATCAGAGAAATCTATCGAAACCCCGTTTCCTCTCAGACTCCTTCTGTGGATAGTCCTCTTTGGAAAACGGAGAACATTTTCCTGCAGAACTTTATTATAAGTCCCCTGTTCAATCGGACCCTTGTCTTTGAAAAAAATCCAGAAGGAAGCCGTCACATCAGGTGCAAGATTCTGGATGAATGCCAAGGTTTTCTGGTCGAATTTATCCGGGCGGGAAAACGACAGACCAGGGGAGGATGCCTCAGTCAATAAAAAAAATAAAATCAGGGAAAAGGATAAAACAAAGTTGGTCTTAGCGTTTTTTTTGGGCATTTTTTCGAAACCGTTAAAAAAACGGCTGATCCATTTCTCTGTGATCAGCCGTTCAAAGATTTTCTCCTGTTTACTTGGTGGTCTT
>DATKKH010000059.1:0-15498 GCA_035543035.1 Terriglobales bacterium
TTCGGTCATTTGGACGTAAAAAGTGCCTGGTCGAGTTTGGGGGTATCTCCCAACACTCCGAAATGGATATCCTTGATATAGGTTTTAGCTGCTGCTTCAATATCCTTCGGAGTTAAACTCCTGGTCTGATCCACGAACTTGAAACTTCCCTGCCAGCCGATTCCGGAGATCTCTCCTCTGGCTAAAAAATCTGCCTGGGAACGGTTTGTTTCCAGCCCAAGATAGTAATTAGTCAGGAATACATTCACCGCATCTATAAGCTCTTTCTGTTCGACCGGAATCGACTGAAGCTTATCTACCTCCCTTAGCATTACTCTCATAGCTGAATCCGGGTCGACTGTGGTTATATAGAGGTATCCGAAATTGGAAAGCCGGCTGCTCATCCCGCTGTTCACGGCATAGGTTAAGTTCCTTTTGGTTCGCAGCTCCTCAAACAGACGGTCATCCAGAATGGAGAGGGCTAATTTCATTGCTGCATAGTCGGGCTGTGACAGATTGGGCACATGATAAAATCCCATGATATAATTAGTAGGGAGCTTCTTTTCAACCATCCTTAACTCAGGCCTTTGAACCTTGGGTGCATAAGGTGGCTGGCTAAACTTAATGTCTCCTGCAGGCAGCTGGGAAAAGGTTTTCTCGATTTGCTCCTTAAGCTTTTTTTCATCCAGATTTCCTACGATTACCAGAAGAAATCTAGAATTGACACAATTATCCTTATGAAAGGTTTTTAATTCCTCCGGACTTATTTTAGCCAGAGACTCTTCAGTTCCCCGGATTCGGTTGAAATAAGGATGGCTCTCATAGAAAAGTCTTTCAGCGATCTGCTGAATATAGGGATCAGGATTTTCCTTTTCATTCTTAGCTGCATTGATCATCTGCTGCCGGACTAAATTAACCTCTTTTTCAGAAAGGGCCGGATTCAATATCACATCAGAAAAAAGCTCCCAGGAACGGTCAAAATAATCGGTGATGCATCTTAAGCTCAAAACCGAATAATCGCTGTAAGCTTCAGCGCCTATTTGAGAGCCCATCCGGTCGAGTTCGGCACTTAGAATATCTTTGGGGAAATTTTTGGTTTCTCTTTTGGAACTATTCAAAAGAAAAAGCTCTATTCCCTGCGTAGAATCGGCTAAAAGCTGGGCTCCTCCCTTGAGATACAGATCCGCTGAAACTACCTGGTTAGTGGGAACTTTCTTGAAGATGACTTTTAAACCGTTGATCTCAAAACTTGTGATGTCCTTCTGTGCGAGAAGGAAGGAAGGCAAGAATAAAAAGACAACAATGATTATGAATGCCGGGATGAAAAGATATTTTTTCACAGTAAGTCCTCCGGTTTTAAATTAAGTTTTGTCTGGTTTTCAGAAGAAAGCATTACCCCTATGACGTAAGGTTTATCTTTTATATAAGTGTCCACATATTTCTTAATATCTTCACGGGTGACTTTTTTCAGATTGTCTACGTAGTTCAAATAATAATCAATTCCCGCACTGCACCACCAGAATCCCAAATTAAGAGCAAAATCGCTGCCGGTCTCGCGATTGTAAATGTCGTCGACTGCCAGCTTGTTTTTGGCATACTGCAGAAGGTTATCGGAAAAATAATCATCCTGGTCAAATTTGGAGACCTCCTGCATTATGGCTTTATTCAGCTCCAGGAGCTTGTCCGGAGTAGTCTGAGCGGTAATCGAAATGGGACCGGTGTGTTCCTGAGTGTAGTAATTTATTCCACAATATAATGCCAGCCCGCTCTCCACCAGATTCTTCTGGAAGCTGGAGTTGTCCTGTGACAAAATGTAAGAGAAAACATCAGCCGCATAAGTGGATTTCGTATCCTG
Source organism: Terriglobales bacterium (assembly GCA_035543035.1). GTDB lineage: Bacteria > Zixibacteria > MSB-5A5 > MSB-5A5 > RBG-16-43-9 > RBG-16-43-9. Next base: position 1,835 of record DATKKH010000059.1, read on the forward strand.
GGAAATGCTTGGACCTTGCCATTCGATTTGCAAGGTAATCGTTTTCACCGGCTGGTCAACTATCACTGCCTCGCTTTTGCTCAAGGAAGGTTGCACCGGTATAGGAAATTCCTTAAAAGGATCAGGTCCTCTTTTCCAGTCGCTAAACAGTTTTTTCGCCAAATCAAAAATCTGCTGGTGGTCAATATCTCCCTCAACAATCAGTGCTGAATTGTTGGGGATGTAGTATCTTTTCTGGATTGTAATCATTTTCTCGCGGGTAGCAGTCTTTATGACCTCTCTATCTCCAATGACATTCTTACGGCTGAAATATTTAAACCAGAGTTTTTTCCCGATAGCTCGATCAAGATGAAATGAAGGAGTTGCCTCATTCCTATCATACTCTCCCAGGACGACCTCACGCTCTTTTTCCAGCTCTGCCTGGTTGAAAAGCGGAGTTTCGATGGCATCCTTCATAAAGATCAGTCCCGGAAGGAGACTGTCCTTGGACAGATTGAAATAGTAATTCACATATTCGGTAGAAGTTCCTCCGTTCCAGACCATGCCTAATTCCCTCTGCCTTTCCATATATGCTTCCTGATTGGGGATAGCCTTATTCCCCTTAAAGAACATGTGCTCGTAGAGATGAGAAAGACCGTTATACTCAGGCGGCTCAGTATAGGCACCATTCTTTACCGCGATCGAAATTGTCACCAAGGGAACAGTGTGATTCTCAATCGCTATTATCTCTAAACCATTGTCCAATTTGGTGGTGAAGATCCCGTCTTTTCCTTCAGAAGTGGTTTTTGTCTGAGAGAATAACAGGGAGAAAAAAAGAAAGAGGAAAAATGAAGAGAATAAGAGAATCTTTTTGTAACGCATAATACCTCCAACCTTTAAAAGTTTAAATTCTTTTCATTTTTTTATACTGAAAAACACCAGCTTCGGTTTCACAAACTTCCCAATTTTACTGAAAAAGAAGGCAGGTGTCAACTATAAAGTCAAAAAAAGAAGAGAGACGTAAGAAGGAAGACGAAAAGATTAAAAAAAGAAAAACTTGACAAAAAGAGCTGATTAGATATAATTATCCTCTGACTTTTGGGTGAAGAGGGAGGTCTAATCACTGTTCACCCTTCACTAATCACTTCCACCCCCGCCGGAGTGGTGAAACTGGCAGACGCGCCGGACTCAAAATCCGGTGAGGCTTAAACCTCATGTCGGTTCGATTCCGACCTCCGGCATAATCAAAAAGTTAACGATTCAAGGTTCTTTCACATATCTACCTTAAAGTTGCCGATCCGTAGGATGTATTGCCGTTTAATGAATAATACCGGGCGTATGCGTTGTAAGGGTAGCCTGAATTTCTCTGCTGATAGGTGTTAGCTTTTCTGAGTTGAGTTGGTATTTCACAACTAAGTAACCTGCATACTCCAAGGGCGTCAGAATATTTTCAGGTTGCTTAAACATTTGGAACTTTTAACCCAGATAAGACGTAAAATGAGATAAGAGGGTTTAATTGGGTTAATGTATTGTTTTAAAATAAGTAGAACCGGGGTAAAGGAGGCTAAAAAGATATGAAACTAAGACTCTATAGCAGAGGGGAAGTATTAGTTTTGGAGCCAGTGGGTAATATCAGGTCTGAAGAGGAAGTGGCTAAGCTGGATGAAAAATTGTATTCCATATTGGGCAGGGGTAAGAAAAAGGTGGTTGTAGATTTGGGCAGAACCATTTGGCTTTCGTCACGTGCTATCTCCACACTGCTTAACCACAATATCAGGTTTAGAGAAGCTGGAGGCAGACTCTTATTGGCTAACCTGACCAACAAGATCGAAGAGTTAATTGCTATAACCAGACTGGCTTCGTTTTTTGAAGTGCACGACACTTTAGGTGCCGCTGTCGATTCCTTTGAAAAGAAGATAGACGCCTCAAGCAGTTTAAGACCCATCTGATCGTAAAGGAATAAGCCTTCTCCTCTCCCAGTTACACTTTTTCTTCTTCTAATGGGGCACGGAGTCAAAATATTTCCATGGTTGACTTCCGGCATAAAAATCAAGTTTGAAGTTTGATGAAAAAGTCATTTACCGAGGAAGATAATAAAGCCGTAAATTAGATTCTCGAAAAGTTAATCTATTTTCGAATCCTACCATAAATAGATAATTATTCCTTTTTAAAAGAATTCTTTATTCTCTGACGCAGAGTCCATTCAAAAAATCCTTGACTCTTTTCGTATTTGTTATATAATAGTCGTGACCTTTCGGGGTGAGGTGTAATTCCTCGATCGGTGGTAAAGCCCACGCGTCCATTTGGACTGAGCTGGTGAAATTCCAGTGCCGACGGTTAAAGTCCGGATGAGAGAAGGGAGAAAAGGCTATAGGCACAAGGCCATAGTCTAAAGGCTTAAAAATAACCCAGCCCAACCCCGAAGAAATTCGGGGTTTTTTTATCCGTTAAGCGAATCCGTAGGATTGATGGCTCTATGCAAGACGAAGATTTGATGAAACTGGCTCTGAAAATTGCCCGCAAAGGTGAAGGGAAAGTTTCCCCTAATCCGATGGTGGGAGCGGTTATTATCAACAATGGCAAAATAGCGGGCTCCGGATATCATCAACAATTCGGTGGTCCACATGCAGAGATAAATGCTCTGAACGATGCTGGCAGAAAGGCACGAGGGGGGATTATGTATTTGAATCTGGAGCCGCACTCTTTTTATGGAAAAACTCCTCCCTGCACGGACTCAATAATCAAGTCAGGAATAAAAGAAATTTTCTGCTCGATTGTTGACCCTAATCCAAAAGTAAATGGGAAAGGGATAAAGAGATTAAAAGATGAGGGAATCAAAGTTAATTTAGGGTTACTGGAGGATGAAGCAAAGAGGTTAAATGAGGTTTATCTGAAATATGTAACCACTGGAATGCCTTTTGTCATTCTTAAAGTGGCTCAGAGTTTGGATGGTAATATTGCTACTTCTACGGGTGATTCGAAATGGATTACTTCGGAAGATGCCCGTGAATATGTCCACCGGCTCAGAAGCAAGGTGGATGCGGTTCTGGTTGGGTCTAATACTATCTCAAAGGACGATCCTGAGTTGACAATCCACAAACGAAGAGGGGAAAATCCTTTAAGGATAATCCTGACAACAAATGGGGCTGTTCCTCCTGATTGTGGGATCATCAGAAATAATAAGGATAGAAAAACTGTTGTTGTAACCTCTAAATTAACTCCAATTCTAAGAAACTGCGGTGTCGATATATGGAAAATTGGGAAAAACAGCTCAGGACTGATTGATCTTCCTAAGTTCCTGAAAAAAGCGGGTCAACAAGGGATTGCATCAATTCTGGTAGAAGGTGGGAAAGAGATTTTCACCTCATTTCTTAAGCAAAGGCTCGTGGATAAATTCTATTTTTTTCTTTCCCCGAAAATCATAGGAAAAGGACTGGAGACTTTTGGTGATTTGAGTATTGTGAAGATGAAAGATTCTCTGGAACTCAAAAATATTACTTTAAAGAAATTTTCCAGAGATTCCCTTTTGATCGGATATCCTGACTGGAGGAATTAGTAATGTTCACCGGCATCATAGAAGAAATTGGGGAAATAAAAAATATATCTTCGGGGATTAAAAGCAAAAAAATGGAGATAAAAGCAAAAACGGTCCTGTCAGGTTTGCAAATCGGAGAGAGTGTGAACATAAATGGAGCCTGCCAGACAGTAATAAAAATCAACTCCGATTCTTTTGTGGTCGAGGCAGTCAAAGAGACTCTTAAGAGGAGTAATCTTGATCAGCTACGAAAAAGAGATAGGGTGAATCTGGAAAGAGCTTTGAGATTATCTGACAGACTTGGAGGGCATTTGCTAAGTGGTCACATCGACTGCACCACGGAGATCAAATCGATAAGCTCAGATGGTGACAGCTCAACATTTGAACTCTCTCTACCCTCAGAATATTCAAGTCTGATAGTGGGAAAAGGCTCCATAGCTGTCGAAGGGATTAGCTTGACTGTTGCTGATTTGAAGAAAAATTCGTTCACAGTTTCGGTCATACCTTTTACTCTGAAAATGTCAACGCTGGGAGGAAAAAAGGCTGGGGATCTTGTTAATCTGGAGTTTGACCTTTTAGGAAAGTATGTCCAAAGACTCTTGGAACGAAAGGAAGATAATAAAAGCAAAATCACGGAAGAATGGCTAAAAAAAGTATTTTAAAAAGTTCAAAGGTTTAATGGTTCAAGAGTTCAAGGGAAAGATAAAAAAAGCAAGATATGAGACGTAAGACGTGAAACGAAAAAAGCTAATAGCTGATTGCTACCTACTACGAGCTAAATAGGAAGAGGTGGATTATGGAAGAGTTGAATTCAATATCAGAGGCAATTGAGGATATAAAAAAAGGTAAAATAGTCGTCGTGGTGGATGATGCTGACCGGGAAAACGAGGGGGATATGATAATGGCGGCTGAAAAGGCAAGCCCGGAGGCGATAAATTTCATCTCCAAACATGCCCGGGGTTTAATCTGCGTTCCGCTTCCAGGTAGAAGATTAGAGGAATTGAATCTTCATCCTATGGTTGGAGTGAACACGGCTAAGATGGGGACCAGGTTCACCATCTCAGTGGATGCCATCCGAAATACCACTACTGGTATCTCTGCACATGATAGGGCCGAGACCATCAGAGCCTTGATCGATAATAAAACCAGGCCTGAGGATCTGGCGCGTCCAGGACACATTTTCCCGATACAGGCGTTAGACGGTGGGGTTTTGAGCCGGGCGGGACACACTGAAGCAGCAGTCGATTTAGCCAGAATCGCCGGACTTTATCCGGCAGGGGTTCTTTGCGAGATCATGGATGAAGATGGACATATGGCACGTCTGCCCAGACTAAAAGAGATGTCTCAGAAATTTGACCTGAAGATCATCTCCATAAAAGACCTGATCGAATACCGCAGAAAAAACGAGAAACTCATCACAAGAGTGGTAAGCATCAATTTCCCCACTCATTTCGGGAATTTCAAACTTCATCTATATAAAAGCTCCATTGATGAGCATCATCACTTAGCCCTGGAAAAAGGAGAGGTCAGAGGAAAAGAGAACGTTCTGGTAAGAGTTCATTCCCAATGCCTTACCGGCGATGTATTTCATTCCAGAAGATGCGACTGCGGCGATCAGCTAACCACAGCCTTATCGATGATAGAAAAAGAAGGTCTGGGAGTTTTTCTCTATATGCGGCAGGAGGGAAGGGGAATCGGCCTGTCCAATAAAATCTTAGCGTATGAGCTGCAGGACCTGGGTCTGGACACTGTCGAAGCTAATCTGGAATTAGGTTTCGAAGCAGATTTAAGGGACTACGGCATAGGGGCTCAGATTCTAGTCGATTTAGGATTGAGCAGTATCAGATTAATCACCAATAATCCCCGTAAGATCGTCGGTATCGAGGGATACGGCTTGAAAGTAATAGAAAGAGTCCCGATGGAGATGGAACCTACACCAGAGAATTTAAAATACTTGGAGACCAAAAGGGATAAGTTGGGACACCTGTTAAAAATCAACGATCAACCTTTAAATTAAATATAAAAAGAGGAGGTTTTATGCCCAAAACGATTAAAGGGGACCTGCATGCCAAGGACAAGAGCTTTGCTCTGGTAGTCTCTCGTTTCAACGAGTTCGTCACTCATAAACTATTGGACGGTGCTTTAGACTGTCTTTATCGCCATGGGGCAGACGAAAGAAAAGTCACTATCGTCTGGACTCCCGGCTCTTTTGAGATTCCGTATGCAGCCCTAAGGCTGGCAGAAAGCAAAAAATATAATGCGGTGATCTGTCTGGGTGCTGTAATAAAGGGTGATACCCCACATTACGACTATATCGCCAGCGAAGTGACCAAGAACATCGCCAGGATAACTTTAGAGACGGGTGTACCGGTTATATTTGGAGTCATCACGACCGAAAATCTGGAACAGGCTATCGAAAGGGCTGGGACCAAAGCTGGGAATAAAGGCTGGGATGCGGCGCTCTCGGCAATTGAGATGGTGAACCTGTTCGAACAGATTTAAACAGGCTTTAGGCAATAGGCTAATGTCAAAAGAAAGGAAAACTGAAAAAGGAAGAAGGAAAAATAAGACGGGAGATGGAAAAGCAACGCTTGGCCGTCCGCCGCAGGCGGATCAGGGCTCGGCTCGGAGGTTTAAAACATCCGCTACACGATCAAAAAGATCGTGGGGCAAGGCTTCAGCCTTGGGATAATGAAGGTGAGCAACCCCAAAGGGTTGCCCTACGGAAAGCTAAAAGCTACGTGCTACAAGCTAAGAGCTAATCTATGGGTAAACGAAGAGAGGCAAGAGAACTGGTTTTAAAATCACTTTACTGTTGGGAGATTAGCGGGAAGAAGCCGGAGGAGATTTTCAGCGACCTCGTGTCTCAGATAGAGCTTGACAACCCGTCTAAACTTTTCTCCAGAGAACTATTCAAGAAAGTAATCGAACACCAGAAGGAAATAGATGAGCTGATAAAGAATAACGTTCAGCACTGGGATTTTTCCAGGATAGCGGTGGTGGATAAAAATATCCTGAGAATGGGAATCTGCGAGATTCTTTACCTGGAGGATATCCCGGTAAAGGTTTCTCTGGACGAGGCAATCGAGCTGGCTAAAAAGTATTCATCCGAGGATTCCGGCTCTTTTGTTAACGGGGTTCTGGATGCCATTGCCAAAAAAATTAAAAAGACCTGATGAATCTTTATAGGGGCACGGCACGCCGTGCCCCTACGTTGGGCCAGGAAAAGATTGACAATTCCAGTTTAGGATGTATATTTAAAAGTTTTGGAGTTGTCGAGAATATAGAGGTTTGATTACATGAGCATTGTCAACTGGTATAAGAAAGACCCGATAAATGTCTGGTTATCCATCTTTGTATTTTTGTTCGTTTTTCTAGTCTACCTTTATTGTATGGCACCCACGGTTTCCTTCTGGGACTGCGGTGAGTTCATCGCCTGTTCTTGTATTTTAGGCATTCCCCATCCCCCGGGCACCCCCTTGTTTGTGCTGATCGGTAGATTATTTGCAATTCTCCCCATATTTTCAACTATAGCTCCCCGGATAAACTTCATTTCGGTTTTATTTTCGAGTATTACTGTCTGGTTATCTTATTTATTCATCGTACGGGCAGCCGGACACTTTTTCAAGGGTAAGGAATCCAGTCAGGGAGTAAGGATTTCCACTTACGTTGGAGGAATCTCCGGCAGCTTATTTTTAGGTTTTTCTTCCACCTACTGGTCCAACTCGGTTGAGGCAGAAGTCTATGGTGCCGCAATGCTGTTAATGGTCATAATTGCTTACCTGGGTTTACTATGGTGGGAAAAAAGAGGCGAGCCCAAAGCTGACCGGTATCTGGTGCTTATCGGTTTTTTAGGGATGATTTCCACCGGCATTCACATGACTGTTTATCTGATTATGCCGGCTATTTTTCTTCTGGTGATTCTTAGTGATAAATCCAAGTTAATGGATCTCCGCTTCTGGGCGGGAAGCATAATTCTATCCCTGGTAATGTTTACTCTCGTGCCTTTCCTAATCTCCATGCTTATCGCACTGGTTTTGAGTTTTATCTTCTGGCAGTTAAACCCAAATTCCAGAGGATGGAACTTTATCTTTGCTCTGATTTTATTCGCAGCCATAGGTTATACTGTTCAGTTATATATTCCGATCCGATCGGCTTTAGAACCGGCCATCGATGAAAACGACCCAAGGGACTGGGCGAGCTTCAAATATTTTCTGGAGCGTAAGCAATACGGCCAGGTTTCGATGGTCGACCGGATGTTCACCCGCCGGGCAAGCTGGAAAAACCAGTTTGGAACCCATGAGAGGATGGGTTTCTGGGGATTTTTCAGGGAGCAGTATCTGGACAAGAGCTTATGGTTTATCCCGGTGCTTTTGGGATTATTAGGAGTATTGGAATCGATCCGGAGAGTCAAAGGCATCGGCTGGATGATCCTTTTTCTAGTTTTGATTTCCTCGATCGGGCTGATATTTTATCTTAATTTTGGAGATGGCACTAAAACCAATCCTATTACTTTAGAGGTAGAACGTCTGGAGGTCAGGGATAGAGACTACTTTTTCACTCCAGCATTTGTCTTTTTTGCCTTACTCATGGGTCTGGGGGTCAGTAAAGCAATTAGTTACCTGGGTGAGGATTTTGAAAAATTAGGCAAGATTGGAAGTAAAAGTCTAGTCTATGGTTCCTCAGCCATTTTTGTTTTGTTACCCTTATCGAGTTTGAATACCGGACTACATTCGCCTGATAACCGCAGGAATAATTACATCCCTTACGATTATGGATATAATATCCTGATTTCCTGTGATAAAGATGCCATACTGTTTACCAATGGTGATAACGACACCTTTCCCTTATGGTTTTTACAGGAAGTGGACAAGGTGAGAACCGACGTGAGGGTGGTAAATCTGAGCTTAGCCAACACAGACTGGTATATGAGACAGCTAAAGAATTATCGTGGAGTTCCTCTAAGCTTTAGTGATCAGCAATTGACGAATCTGAACCCGGTCCGGTTACCGAACGGCAGGGGCTTGAGGGTTCAGGATCAGATAATTGATAACATTCTGGAAACCAATCGCTGGAAATATCCGGTCTACTTCTCCACGACCGTTTCCCCTGATAACCGGGTTTATAAAGGGCAGTCCATAGATGATTACCTGATGATGGAAGGGATGGTCTACCTGGTGGTGCCCAACCAGGGCAAAGTGATCAATGTCTCGAAAACCGAGGGAATCCTCCTTCAGAAAATGAAATTCAGGGGTCTGGCTGATCCAAAAGTCTATAAAGACTGGAATGAAGATAATATGACAGTCAACTATTCCGGGATTTTTCTTAATCTGGCAGATACCTTAAGACGGGCAAAGGAATATGGAAAAGCAATCCAAATCGCCGAGAAGAACATCGAAATCCTTCCACAGAACTGGCAACCTTATGCTTTCATAGTTCAGGTCTACGGTCAGACTGGGGAGATACAAAAAGCTTTGGACTTCATCCAGAACTCTAAAGGGATAGAAAAAGAGAAGCTCTATTTCAATTTAGGATTTACTCTCAGGAATGTCGGGAAAGAAGCCGAAGCGATTGAAATGATGTATAAAATCCTTTCCTTGAATCCCAAATATGTCCCGGCTTTTAAGTTTCTCGAGGCGACCTATTATTTAAGGCATGACAAAGATTCCCTTGAAAAACTTTTAAGGGATTGGATAGCTAAAAATCCAGAAGATGATTCCTCTGCTGCCCTGCTGAACCAGATCGCCAAACCAGGGTTTAGTTTTCCGATGCAATAAACTGTAGATTAGATGATCAATTCAATTAAAAGGAAGAATTAGGAAAGGATTTCTGAATATAAGCCTTAAGGTTTATTAAGGCTAAGCGCAGAGGCGGAGTTTAACTCCGCCCTTTGAGATGGTCCCGTAGGGAGTCATTGCGAGGAGTCCATAAGGACGACGAAGCAATCTCCTCAAAGTGGAGAGATTGCTTCGCCCCCTTCGGGGACTCGCAATGACGATTCCAGCATGGTGGCCTCCATAAGCTAGAAGAGACAAGAAAACTTGCAAATACTCGCTATTAACTGGCAGGACCTTTCCAATCCCAGAGCAGGTGGGGCGGAGATTCATTTTCACGAAATCTTCAGGCGGATAGTTCAAAAAGGGTACAGCGTGACCCTGCTTTGCTCACATTATACCGGGGCAAAAGAATACGAGGAGGTCGACGGGATAAGAATCATAAGAAAAGGTTCTTGGTTTGTCTTCAATTTCGCTGCTTTCTGGGAAGTCCGGAAAATCTTAAAGCAAGAGAAATATGACTTGGTGATCGAGGATATAAACAAACTCCCTTTTTATTCTTATTTTTGGCATAATCTTCCGCTATTGGTTATCGTTCACCATTTCTTCGATAATGCCATCTTCAGAGAGGTGAATCCGGTTTTCGGGACTTATGTTTTTCTTTCGGAAAGAAGCGTTTCCCGGCTGTATAAAAATAAAAGATTCTTAGCCGTGTCTCAAAGCACTAAAGAAGAGCTTTTGAAAAGAGGCATCTCCGAGCAGAACATCAAGGTGATTTACTGCGGGATAGACCATCAGCTCTTTAAAGTCAATCCTGATTATAAAAAAGATATAGTTCCCACTATTCTTTACTTAGGAAGATTGAAGAAGTATAAAAGCGTTGATCTTCTGATAAAGGCACTGCCCCTGGTGTTGGAAAAAGTCCCAAATGCAAGACTGGTGATTGTTGGGGAAGGGGATTATAAGCCAGAGCTTCAGAATCTGGCACGGAATTTAGAGCTGGAAGACAGAATAATTTTCACTGGATTTGTCGATGCCCGAACCAAAGTCGAGTGGCTTCGCCGAGCCTGGGTTACAGTTTATCCATCCGTAAAGGAAGGCTGGGGTCTTACTAACATAGAAGCAAATGCCTGCGGAACGCCTGCCATAGCCTCAGACGTTCCCGGTTTAAGAGAATCAGTGCTTCCGGGAAGAACAGGTTTTTTATTCAAGTATGGAGACATAGAGGAACTGTCTGATAGGATAATTAAGATAACGACTGATAAAGAATTGAGAGATAATTTCTCCAAAGAAGGTATCCTTTGGGCAAGCAATTTCAGCTGGGATAAAGTTGCTTCAGATGTCGAGGAATTGCTTCGGGATGTAGTCGCAAGCAAAAGCAATTTAAAACCATGAAAACGGAATAGAGAGCGGGAAGTTGAAAAAAAGATTTCTGATAGGTCTGATCATCAGCCTGGTATTTCTGTATTTTGCCTTTAGGGGCGTGAACTATCATGCACTGTGGAACGCTCTGAAAGGGGTAAACTTCTTTTACCTTTTCCTTTTCATGTTGGCTGTAGTCGTGCTGATGTGGGTCAGGGCTTATCGCTGGAAATTCATGGTCGACCCGATAAAAAAAGTAGGGGTTTACAGCCTTTTCTCCTCTGCCATGATCGGTTTCATGGCAAACAACGTTCTGCCGGTCCGGCTGGGAGAAGTCGTCCGGGCTTATTCACTGGGGACCAAAGAAAAAATCTCCAGAAGCGCCTCTTTTGCCACCATCGTGATGGAAAGGGTCTTCGATGGTTTTGCGCTGCTTTTGATCCTCTGGCTGACTTTGCTCTTTTATCCTTTTTCACGCTCTTCAGAGAAAGTCGGGGAGCTGGTCCGGAAGGGAGCTAACCTGACTTTAATCGCCAACCTTCTACTATTCTTGATATTAATTATGCTGGAGTTTAAGCCTGAGCCCACGTTGAGATTCTTCCAGAGAATTCTCAGATTTATTCCAGGGGAATTTTCAGTGAGGGGGGAAGCGATTTTGCAGAAATTCTCTAGCGGAGTCAGGGTTTTCAGGGATATCAAGAGAACCGGATGGATCTTACTTTGGTCTTTGATCTTGTGGGTTGGAAGTGGGATCAGCAACTACCTGGTCTTTTTAGCTTTCGGGATACATCCTCCTATACAAGCTTCTCTGATCCTGATGGTCATCGTGACCCTAGGTGTGATGATTCCTTCATCTCCTGGCTATGTTGGCACAATCCAGTTTTTCACCGTGATAGCCCTGGGTCTCTTTGGATACGATAAGGACTTTTCGCTTCCCTTTTCAATCGTTCTGCATGCCTGCCAGTACATTCCGATTACCGTTTTGGGACTGGTTTACCTGAGGCAGGAGCATTTTTCTTTGAAGGTAGCGGAAAAGGGTTCTGAGGATATCTCGGAAACGGGATAAAGAGCGATTTCAATATCTGAAGACTTGACTTTCTGTGGAGAAATCCTATAATGGTGGAAGATGTTTTAATAGAGATTTAAGTTGGTTGATTTTTTATGCAGTGGGTAAATTGTCCTTCATGCGGGTCATCAGAGCTTAGGTTCCTTTTCCGAGCACCTGCAGATCCGGTCGAAAAACTGGGTTATTTTTCAGTCTCCAAGTGCCCGAAATGCGAATTCGTATTCACCAATCCCCAGGCAGATGAAGAGGATTTAAAAAAATTATATTCGAATGAATATTATGGAGAAGAGCATCAGCGTTTCTGGCCAGTTATCGAGAGGGTAATCAATTCCTTCCGCCAAAGTAGAATAGAAAAGATCGAAATGTTCAAAAAAAACGGGAGGATATTAGATATCGGGTGCGGCCGGGGAAAAATGTTAGCCGGTCTTAAAAGCAGAGGCTGGGAGACGTATGGCACCGAGCTATCAGAGGAATCATCCAGATATGCCAGGGAAAGCCTGGGGCTGAATGTTTATCCGGGTGATTTTTTAAGCTCAAATTTCCCCGCAGATTTTTTTGACTGCATCACGCTTTTTCACGTGCTGGAGCATCTCAAAGACCCTTTAAAGAATTTGCTGGAGATCAGGAGAGTATTAAAGGAGGATGGGCTTTTATTGATAGCACTGCCGAATTTTGGCGGAGGTCAATCAAGACTTTCAGGCAGAGCCTGGTTCCATTTAGACGTGCCAAGGCATTACTCTCACTTCACTTTTAAGATCCTTAAAAATTTTCTGGATAAGTCAGGTTTTCAAGTAAAAAAGGTAAATCATTTTTCCCTGGAGTATGACCCGTTCGGATTTTTGCAAAGCCTGTATAATCTCGCTGGGATAGAACATAACCTGCTATATCGCATCTTCAGGTCGAAAAAGGACAGACTGAAGATTTTGAAGCAACATAGATTGCAGGCGCTCTTCATCCTCTGGACTCTTCCGGTGCTGGGAAGCCCGAGCTTAATTCTGTCCCTGTATGACTCAATGTTAAGGGGTGGGGGCTCATTGGAGCTTTACTGCTGGAAAAGATAAGTATGAATAAGGGTGACAATTCTTCTCAAGCGAATAAAGGGAAACTAAAAGTTGTTGTAGTGATGCCGGCTTATAACGCAGCCCGCACTCTAGCTGCTACTTATCAGAATATTCCCTCAGAGATGGTGGATGAGGTGCTGTTAGTAGATGACGCCAGCCGGGATGAGACAGTCAAGATCGCCTTAGATTTTCATCTGAAGGTAGTCAGACATCCGCACAATGTAGGTTATGGAGGGAACCAGAAGACCTGCTATATGGAGGCTATGAGGGATGGCGCGGATATCGTGGTGATGCTTCATCCGGACGGGCAGTATGATCCAAGATTAATTCCACAGATCATCGAGCCTATCATGGAAGGCAAGTCAGACTTCGTGTTAGGCTCAAGGCTTAAAAGGAAAGGCGGAGCCTTGAAGGGAGGAATGCCTTTATATAAATTCTTAGCCAACCGGTTTCTGACCGGGGTCGAGAACCTGATTTTAGGACAAAAGCTATCAGAGATGCACACCGGCTATCGGGCTTACAGCCGTGGGTTCCTGGAAAGCATTCCCTTTTTGCGCAACTCCAACGATTTCGTATTTGATTCCCAGATAATTGCCCAGGCAGTAGCTTTCAAGCAGAGAATCACTGAGGTGCCGGTGAGCACCAAGTATTTTAAGGAGGCATCCTCGGTTAACTTCAAGGTCTCTCTGGTTTATGGACTCAAGACGCTCTGGACAGTTTTCAAATTTGCCTTTGACCGGCTGGGAATAATTCATTCCAAACTTTTCAGAGCTTAAATTATGGGCAAGAAAAAAAAAGATAAAAAAACAGAAGCTCCTGTGATAAGAGACGATAAACCATTTCTTCAGGAGCTTTTTAAACCACCTTTCGTCTATATCCTCTTAGGT
>DATKKH010000060.1:0-16492 GCA_035543035.1 Terriglobales bacterium
TTTGATATTGAGACGTGTTTGATATTGCGAAAGTAATTAGGCCTTACCCTGTTCAGGTAATCTCTGTGCCTAATAAGGCATAGCGGCGAGACTTTTTTCCAGCTGATTCAGAATCAGCTACAGGGAGGTTTCCCGCCCTTAAAAAGATAGTTTACCAGATAGACCACGTCTGCCACTGTTACCTGCTCTTTGCCTTCAAAACAATAATTCACATCCCCTAAACTCAAGGGAGCTGGCGCAGGTCCGCCTTTGAACAGATAATTGATGGTGTAGACAACATCTGAAACCGTCTTCTTTCCATCTCTGTTCGCGTCACCTCGCAAATACTGCATAACCTCATAAATCACCGTGTCTGCCTGTCCCGGTGGAGGAACTGTAGCATTGGTTAAGACAACTGTCTCATTGCTCCCGTCTATCCTAATGCCCAATGTATAGTGCCCTGTATCTACACCCGGCTCAACCATTATCCTAACCAGATAATCCCCTATTAAGGGATTCGGTATGGTCACTATATCATCTTTATCCCCATCATGGTTCCTATCTGTAGTTGTGTCATAACTTGCATTAGGAATGGTATTGAAACTAACACCAATTGAGTCTCCATTCGGAGCTGTCACTATCAAATCTACCGGCGAGTAAGCAAAATACTCTAAAGTATCAGTCCTGTATGGGACTGCTACATATTTGATTGTGGCATAGTCATAGTCTGTTCCAGTGCCAAAACTCTCACCAGTCACATATACATTCCCAGAATTGTCCAATGCTATAGCATAGGCATAATCATGAAAGTTCGCAGGGCCATTGTATCTTTTTACCCAGATAGTGTTCCCGGCTGCGTCATATTTGATTGTAGCATAGTCATAGTTTTCCCCACTGCCAAAACTCTCTCCAGTCACATATACATTCCCGTAACCATCTACCGCTATGGCATGAGCATCATCTCCGGCGTTCCCTGGACCGTTATATCTTCTTACCCAGGCAGTATCTCCATTCGGTTTATATTTGATGGTGCAATAATCTTCACCTGTGCCACTGCCAAAACTCAGCCCGGTCACATAAACATAACCGGAAGCATCTACTGCTATTGCTCGAGCATTATCTTCGTTGTTCCCTGGTCCGTTGTATCTCCGCACCCAAGCTGTATCACCGTCGGGTTTATATTTGATGGTGACAAAGTCATAACCATTGGAACTCGAAACACTTGCTCCGGTCACATAGACGTAACCTGAGTCATCTACGGCTATCGCACTGGCTGAGTCAACCCCGTTGTCGCGTCCGTTGTACCTCTTAACCCAGACAGTATCGCCGGTATCCGAGTAATATTTTATTGTAACATAGTTTTTCGATTGTCCTGTATCCTGACACCAACCCGTTACATACACATAGCCCTGGTTATCCGTTGTTATAGCATTAGCTTGGTTATTGTCAGATGTTTTGGTTCCTCTATATCTTTGAACCCAAAGTGAATCACCATTAGAAGCGTATTTGACAGTGGCCCACCCGTTAGTTCCCCCTCCGCTGTCATGGCTGGTACCAGTTATATATACATAGCCAGAAAGATCTAGAGCTATTGCAGTTGCATTGTCGTGTATGCTTGACCCTCCTGTTCCTTGCGCCGTGTATCTTCTATTCCAGATAGGAGTGCCGTCTGATCCGTATTTTATCGTGGTATAATCAAGTCGGGTCGTACTGGTATCGCTTGCGCCAGTGACAAAAACATTGCCGGAGCCGTCTATGGCTATCGCATTGGCCCAGCTATCTCCCACATCACCTCGATATTTCCTGACCCAGAGAGTATCTCCATTAGGCTTATACTTTATGGTACAGTAGCCTGTAGCATTACCACTCTCAAAGCTGCTTCCTGTCACACATACATTTCCAGCAGAATCTACAGCTATTGAGCTAGGTCTATCTGTAGAATCCGCCAATCCATTGTATCTCCTCACCCAAGCAGTATCTGCATACTGGGCAAAGCAAGACGCTGCCCAGAAAAAGAAAAGCATAAAAACCAATAGCTTTACTCTCATATTGCACCTCTCCTGTTGGATTATTGAGAATGAACCTGTTCCCCCTCAGGTAAATAGTTGTGGAAATTAGGACAATTTTACTACTTGTCTACTGAAAAATACTGCAAATTTCAAATCTGTCAAGCTAAATTCAGCACAATCGCAGTAAAAAGATTTGAATCGGTGTAAGGTATTGCAGGAATGGTTATTGGAAGGAAATACTGACCATCGCTAATGCCATCTTCGACCTACAACATTAGTTTGGCAAAAACAGAATTTTTCCGCAGATTGTTAAAATGAGGGTCTAATTTCGCTTCTGCCTTAGAAGGACTTAGAGGTAGTTCAAGCGCCTTTTTGAGAATGGCCAGCGCCTTTCCCTGATCTTTCTTGAGTGCGTAGAACCGGGCTGCATCATACTGAATAGCGCCGTCCACTGGGGCCAATTTCAGAGAGGTTTTTATCTCCTTTTCTCCTTTTTCAACCTTTTTAAGCGCTAAAAGAGCAAGCCCCAAGGTTGAGTGAAGGTATGGATTTTCCGGATCGCTCTCCAATCTATCTGAACAAAGCTGAACCGATTTCTTGTAATACCTTTCTGACTCATTAGACTTTTTCATCAACCCACTCACAAAACCCGAGAGATAATAAGCTTGAAAGTCAAAATGCCCCAAGGAGATAGATTTTTGAAAACACTTAAGTGATTTCTGATAATCTTTCTTGTATAGATAAATCCACCCCAGATCAATGCAAACGTTCGGGTCGCATCCGGCTTCAATGCATTTCAGGTACTTCTCTGAGGCCAAATCGAACTTTCCCTGTTTTGAAAAGGTACTTCCCAGATAATAATGTGCCGTAGCATAATCAGGTGCTACTTCCAAGGCCTTGTGGAAAGCTTCTATCGCCAAGTCGTAAAGACGTTGGTCAAAGTAAGTAATTCCTAAGAGAAGAAACGACTCCTTGTCGGTGGACCTTATCTCCAAGGCTTTACGAGCCCATCTTATCGCTTCATTATACTTCCTTGATTCCTCATAAAGCCATCCCAAGGCCCGAAAGGCTTCGTAGAAATTAGGCCTTAACTCTGCCGCTTTCTTAAGTTCCTCGATGGCTTTTTCCGTCATCTTCTTGAACATATAGACCCTGCCTAAGGAACGATGTGCCTCAGGCAGTTCCGGGTCTACGGTCAGAGCTTTCTTACTCGACTTTTCCGCCTGATCCAGCATTGATGCCGTGCGTTCGTAGTAGGCTTCGTATTTATAAACATAAGCATCCGCAAGCCCTGCATAAGCCAGGGAGTAGTCAGGGTCAACGCTCAGAGCCTTCTCATACATTTTGATTGCGTGCTCTATATCTTCTTTCCCAAGTTTCCAGTAGTAATCTCTGCCCCGGAGATAATAATCATAAGCTCGTACAGAAAAAGTAGGTTTCTTTTCGATTTGAAGGAGCTCACTCGGAGTCAATTTTACCCTAAGCGAATTAGCTATCTTGCGGGCAACCGTAGCCTGGAGTTCAAATATATTAGTCAGCTTCTCATCAAACCGCTCTGCCCAGGTATGAAAGCCATCGACAGTTTTGATAAGTTGTGCCGTTATCCGCAAATTATGATCCGCCTTTCTCACTGAGCCTTCTAAAACGTAATCCACACACAGCTTCTTTCCGAGCTCTTTTATGTTTACCTCCTTGCCCTTGAAGGGAAGGACATCTGATCTGGACAACACTTTTATACCTTCAATGCTGCATAAATCAGTGATAATGTCTTCTGTCATACCTGCTACAAAATAGTCGTCCTCTTTCTTTCCGCTCATATTTTCCAGATACATAACAGCCAAGGTAGGACGGAATGGCTCTTTTTTTTCGATCAGGATGTCTGTTTTTTGTTTAAGATAAAAAGTCTGGTTCTGCCTTAGTCTTTTGAGATCTGCTGATAGCCCATTCAGCTGTTGGTATCGAGCTTCTATATTTTTCTCCAATGCTTTGCCCACAATTCTTTGAAGCTCCTCAGGAACATCGGCTTTATACCTGGCTAAAGGCTCGGGTGTTTCATTGATGATGGAGTAAACCAGAACTGCTTGGTAATCTCCCCTGAACGGCATCCTGCCAGTAACCATCTCATACATAACTACACCCAGTGAGAAGATGTCTGACCTGTGGTCCACTTTCAGTCCCTGAATTTGCTCCGGGGACATATATTCTAAGGTTCCTAAAATTGTTCCACTCTCGGTTAGAGTAGTAACACCCTTTAGCTTTGCTAAGCCAAAATCGGTTATTTTGGTTATTCCTTGGGGAGTGACCATTATGTTATCGGACTTGATATCCCGGTGTATGATCCCCTTCTGGTGTGCGGCATTCAATCCTTCTGCAACCTGTATGGAGATATCAAAAAAATCTTTCCAGGGCAGGGGTTTTTCCTGAATTAACCTCTTCAGCGACTTGCCTTCGACAAACTCCTGGCAAATAAAGCATTCGTCGTCGGCTTCATCGATCTCGTAAACAGTCGCTATATTGGGATGGTTTACCGCAGATGCTGCCTGAGCCTCATGTATAAATCTCTCTTTAGCTTTTTGATCAGAGGTGAGTCTCTTGGACAGGAATTTTATTGCTACCTCCCTTTTAAGTTTGAGATCCATCGCCCTGTAAACTGAGGCCATCCCACCTTCCCCCAGTTTCTCAACGAGTTTATAATGAGAAATCGTTTTGCCTATCATATTTATAGTCCCGGATTGTCCGCGCCTGATCCTAATTAATGTGAAATTGATTTAACTGTCAATCCTAAAATCAACGGCTCGGAAGGCTAACTATATCCACAAGATAGCGCCCCGATATCTTTGCTATCCGATATGCACTATGCAATCTGAGAGCGTCCGATCCACTGCAAGCAAAGGAATACATAAAAAAACAGTTGCTAAGGCACTGAAGATGTTATAGCTTTAAGGCATCAGATTTCCACAAGATTTCATTTAGGCAGAGAGCTCAAGGACCTTTTTACGTCAAGGAGGTGAGCGAAGATGAAAAAAGTCCTTATGCTGGATGAAACTGATACAGTCGAAGTGAAGCTAAGCACTGATCAAGCTGGTCAGGTAACATTAGGAATAAGGATCAACGGTAGCACTGAGTGCGTACTATCCAAAAAGGTTACCCTGCCCAAGGCAGGTACGTCTCAGAAATGGAGTAAAGACATTGGAGAAATAGTGTAGCGATTCCCCTGGGTTAATGTCTTCGATTTCTTGAGCAATGGATTGTTTACATTTGCGAATCAAGAATCAGTCGAAAAAAATGTGGCCTCATTTCTCCACCATCACTTAATGCACTCCTACCATTGCTCTTTTTTTCATTGTGACTAGAGCTGGATAAAAAATAAGATTTACCAGCCAAAGTGAAAAAGTTGATGCTGGGGGACAGGGATTCGAACCCCGGTTTTGTGGTCCAGAGCCACACGTCCTGCCTCTGGACGATCCCCCAGTGAAAGAATTATCGACACTTGCCGATACTATATACAGCTATAAAGAGCTTTTTAATAATAAAGCTTGTAACTTTTTTGTCAAGCGAAAATTTGGAGGTTTTGTGGAAGAGTTAAAAAATATCCTGGTCGTGGATAATCATCAGAATATCCTGGAGCTTCTTAGCAACCTCTTGCAAATGTATAAATACCAGACCTTCTGTGCTTTGGATACTAATTCTGCCTTGAAATTACTGGAAGAGGAAAAGGTGGACTGCGTGGTTACGGACGTGGAGATGCCCAAGCCTAACGGATTCGACCTGCTGGATGAGATCAAGAGCAGATATCCTCAGGTGCCGGTCATAATGATCTCCTCTTATGCTAATCCCAAGATGGAAAAGCAGGCACATGCTAACGGGGCATCCGGTTTTGCAGCTAAGCCTTTCAGCATAGAAAAGCTGCAGCAGATGATCGAACAAGCCCTGGATAAAACCGAAAAGACTGATAAAATTCCAATCGGATGACCTGAGATTAGGGTAGGCTGTGTTGTCGAGTTCCTAATAAATCGGGAAAAGGCATCAGTCAGATTTTTGACTTTTAAGCTGAATTAAAACTCTCACTGATTTATAAATTAGCACTCCAGTTTTTTTCTGTGGCATCTACCTCAAAAAAAACGTATATTCTTGTTAAATTTTATAATCCTTTTTTAGCTGGAGTGAAACTTTTATTCGTAACGTTTTAATCCAAACCTGGAAAGAAAAAATATGAGCAAGCCTCCAATTAGCCAGCCCAAAGATTTCATCCGCGAGATCATCGACCAGGACCTGAAAACCAATAAATTCGGCAGAAGAGTGCAGACCAGATTTCCTCCTGAGCCGAACGGCTATCTGCATATCGGCCATGCGAAATCGATCTGTTTGAATTTCGGGATTGCCAAGGATTATAATGGTCTGTGTAATCTGAGGTTCGATGACACTAATCCCACTAAAGAAGAAGTCGAATACGTGGAATCGATCAAGGAAGACGTCCGTTGGCTTGGTTTTGACTGGGATGACCGGGAATTCTATGCCTCGGACTATTTTGGTAAATTGTATGAGTTTGCATTGAAACTGATCAAAGATAGCAAAGCATACGTTGATGACCAGAGCGCTGACCAAATCCGGGAGACTAGAGGCACCTTAACCGAGCCGGGCAGGGAAAGCCCTCATCGGAACCGTTCAGTTGAGGAGAATCTGGACCTTTTTCAAAGGATGCACAAAGGTGAATTTCCCGATGGCTCCAAAGTCCTTAGGGCTAAAATCGATATGTCCTCAGGGAACCTGAATATGCGGGACCCGGTGATGTATCGAATTTTGCATTCGACTCATCATCGTACCGGGAACAAATGGTGCATCTATCCGATGTATGACTGGGCACATGGACAATCTGATTCCATTGAGGGGATCACGCATTCGATCTGCACGCTGGAGTTCGAGGACCATCGCCCGCTGTATGACTGGTTTGTCGAGCAAATAGGGATCCATCATCCTCAACAGATTGAGTTTGCCCGTCTGAACTTGAGCCACACTGTCCTGAGCAAAAGAAAACTCTTACAACTAGTGAACGAAGGTTATGTTAAAGGCTGGGACGACCCGCGAATGCCCACCATCTCCGGTTTCCGAAGGAGAGGCTATACGCCTGAATCGATCCGCGATTTCTGCGACCGGATCGGAGTAGCAAAAAGAGACAGCGTGGTCGACATCGCCCTGCTTGAACACTGTTTGCGCGAGGATTTAAACAAAAGAGCACTGCGGGTAATGGCAGTCCTGCGGCCTTTGAAAATAATTATCGACAATTATCCTGAAGGTCACGTCGAGGAGCTGGATGCAGTCAACAATCCTGAAGATGAAAACATGGGAAAGCGCAAACTTCCTTTCTCCCGTGAATTGTATATCGAGCAGGATGATTTCAGAGAAATCCCTCCCAAAGGATTTTTCAGGCTTTCGCCCGGAATCGAGGTCCGATTAAAACATGCTTATATTATCAAATGTGAGCGAGCAGTCAAAAATGAGAAAACTGGAGAAGTAGTCGAGCTTCACTGCACCTATGACCCGGAGACCAAAAGCGGTGAACCCAAAGCTGATAGGAAAGTCAAATCCACACTCCATTGGGTATCCGTCCCTTACGCAGTTGACGCTGAAGTGCGACTATTTGACCATCTTTTTCTGATATCCGATCCGGATGATGTCCCCGAGGGACAGGACTTCAAAACCAACCTGAATCCGAGATCCCTTGAAGTCTTGACAAACTGCAAGCTTGAACCTAACCTGAAAAACGCAAAACCAGGAGATAAATTTCAGTTCTTGAGATTAGGTTATTTCTGTGTTGATTCGGATTCAACTCCTGATAAACTCGTATTCAATCGAACAGTTCAGTTGCAAGATACATGGGCGAAAATGCAAAAAGCAACAGTGAGCAGGTAGCTTGTAGCAAGGAGCGAATAAAAGAAGTAGGTATGGTTTCGGCCGACAGGAGAAACCTGACAATACAAACTCAAAAAAGACTGTTCTGATGTTTGAACACCGTTCCCAACCATTACTTCCAAGACATCTTTATATCCGTCGCCTCTTGCGGCATGGGCTTCTGGCCGTAGTTGTGATATTTGTTTCCCTGCTGATCGGCATAGCCGGTTACCATTTCATCGAAGGTCTCCCCTGGCTCGACTCTCTCTTGAACGCTTCAATGATTCTTGGCGGAATGGGCCCTGTTAATGTGATTCAGAAAACCGCAGGTAAGTTGTTTGCCTCTTTCTATGCTCTTTTTTCAGGAATCGTCTTCCTGGCAAGTGTCGCCATTCTCATAGCACCTGTTGCCCATCGATTTCTACACCGCCTGCATCTTGAGGGAAAAGAGCAATGAGCCTGAGAAGGTGACAGGGCATCTTGCCTGTGCCAAAAAATTGATAATCACGCGTAGTGGTGGAGACGAGTTCCACTCCTATGTGAATATGAAAACATCTTCTCCAATAATGATTAAGTCAATTTCTTTCACCCAAAAGGTAAAGCAAATCATCAAGAAGATACCCAGAGGAAAAGTCGCCACTTACGGTCAGATTGCGGCTTATGCTTGCAGCCCCCGTGCGGTTAGGCAGGTAGTATGGATTTTGAACTCTTCCAGCCGCAAAGACAAATTACCCTGGCACAGGGTCATAAACCGCCAGGGGAAGATTTCATTGAAGCCGAATCACGGCTACGAAATTCAAAAGATGATGTTGGAGAAAGAAGGGGTGAAGTTCGATAAAAATGACGTGATAGATTTTGAGCGTTATCTGTGGACTTCGTTCTCAGGTAGCCGAAGGCTTTAGCCTGCGTAACGCAACCTGAAGGTTGCGACTGCCTAAACTCACCTTTTAATTCCCCGCTCTTAGTAAGAGAGGGGATACAAGTTTGAGTTCAGACTAAGCTTTTTTCAAATACTTCTTATTAGTCAGCCATAATTCTTCAATCCGATACATATGAAAATAATCATGCATCAAACGATGCCTTAGCATTATGTATGGAGTATAAATCTGGTATTCTGGATGTTCTGCCTCTTTTGTCCAGATAGATGTATCTGCTGAATTGACTAAATTTACAAGCTCTTTTCTCTTTTCGAAAAAAATATCAAGAGCTTCATTTAAATCCATTTCGATCAAATAATCAGGAGGAAAACTCTCGCCGGATAATGGCTTTATTTTTGGTCTTTGCTCGTTGATAAATTGTTTGAACCTGTCAATAAATCCTGCCTGGTCTCCTGTAGCAATGTGACAGGCATGCTCATGAATACACCACTTACCTGGTATTCTTCTTACTTTAAGTAACTCTGAAGGTATTTGAGTCAGTAAATTTTTAAATATAGCCGGACTTTGTTTTAAGCCGTGAATTATTTCTGGAATGTCGTTCATTTTATATATCTTCTAAAAACTCACCCCTTTTAATTCCCCTCTCTTATAAAGAGAGGGGATACAGGGGTGAGTTCCGTAGGTGCGATTCATGAATAGCCCTTACGCTCAGCTTTTATAAACTCCACTGCTTTCTTGATCCTTTTTTCAACTTCCTCTTTCCCCAGAAGTTCTAGAATATCAAAAAGCGGAGGTCCCCCGGCAACCCCGGTAGTTGCCAGCCGAACCGCATGAATCAGCGGTGCAGGTTCGATTTTCAGATCATCGGCTGTCTTGCGGAGAGTCTCCTCTATCTTATCCTTCTTGAATTCATCCAGAACCGATATTTTTTCGACAAACTGTCCCAACCTGTCAGCGACCTCGGCCGAGTTGAAAGTTTTACTTACTGCCTTTGGGTCATACTGATAATCGAAAGCGAAAAGATATTTGCCTTTTTCTGCAAATTCCTTCAAAGTCTTCGCCCTTTCCTTGAATAGCACAACGTATTTTAAAAGCCACCCCCTTGTATCTTTCACCGTCTCAGGGATCATCAGATTCTCCCGAATCAGAAACGGGATCACTTCATCCACCAGCCTTTCATTATCGTATGCTCGGATATATTCCCCATTCATCCACTCTAACTTCTGCATATCGAAGATCGGATTAGCCTGCGAGACTCCTTCCAGGGAATATGATTGAACCAGCTCTTCT
The DNA here is from genome assembly GCA_035543035.1 of Terriglobales bacterium. GTDB lineage: Bacteria > Zixibacteria > MSB-5A5 > MSB-5A5 > RBG-16-43-9 > RBG-16-43-9. The sequence goes on from DATKKH010000060.1 coordinate 10,046, forward strand.
CTGGACATTATCTCCCTTTCATCCTTGGGAGACCAGCCCGAAATTGCCAGAAAATTGACCATAACCTCAGGCAGATAACCGGCATCCCTGTAATCCGTTATCGCCACAGCCCCTTTTCGTTTGGAGATTTTCTGCCGGTCCATTGCCAGGTTCAAAGGAAGATGTGCAAAAGCAGGCATCATTTCATCCAGAGCCCGGTAGAGCAGGACCTGCTTGAAGGTATTGGCTAGATGGTCGTTCCCCCGGATCACGTGAGTAATTCTCATATCCAGATCATCCACCACGACTGCAAAATTGTAGGTGGGTCTGAAGTCCGAGCGTAAAATCACGAAATCGTCCAGCTCTTTGTTCTCCTTTTTCAAATCTTTGTAAACTATGTCATAAAAAGAGGTCTCCCCTTCAGGAATAAAAATTCGCATTGCCTTTGGAGTATTTTTACTTTCCAGCTCTGCTTTTTCCTGTTCGGACAGCTTCAAGCAGGTTCGGTCATATACCCAGTTTATCTTCTTTTGAGCAGCTTCTTCCCTTTTTCTCTTCAAAGTTTCCGGAGTGCAATAGCAATAATAGGCTTTGTTTTTCTCGAGAAGTACCTGAGCATACCTCTTATAAAGCTCCATCCTCTGAGATTGATAATAAGGACCTTCATCCCAGTCCAGACCCAGCCATTTCAGGCTCTCCAAGATGACCTCAACCATCCGGGGATCAGAGCGGGTAATGTCCGTATCCTCGATTCTAAGGATGAACTTACCCTGGTTGTGTCTGGCAAAAAGCCAGTTGCAAACCGCAATTCTCGCGGTGCCGACGTGCAGATACCCGGATGGGCTGGGTGCAATCCTTACCCTGACTTGATTATACATATTCCAGATTCTTAATAACAAATGTCAGGAGCTTAAGTGCTCCTTACCTGCATTTTATTCATATTTGAAGCTTGCCTGGGACTCTTCTGTTTTCGATATCGTTTTCTCGCCTTCGAATTCGAACTTTACCCCTCCTGCCACTCTGGCGAAAACGTTATACAGCCAGGCGAAGATGGCGGTGAAAATGGAGCCGATCACTGCATAAAATATGGCCAAAAAGAAAGCCACAAATATGCCTAAGAAACCCGTAAAAAACCCGCTGAAGGAACTGAAATCTTTCCCGCCAAAACTACTTAGCACTCCGCCCAAAAAAGTCAACAGGATCGCATAAAATATCCCGATAGCTAACCCGAAAATCCCGTAAAGGATAAATGATATTTTTATGCAGGACCAGATATCGATTTTCTTAAGTTCCAGATTCATACCTCCCTCTCAGGTTTAAGGTTAAGTTGGAAATTAAGTTTCGTATCAACTCTGAATCTATGCTCAGACAATTCAGTTGTCAAGAAAATCCTTAGCTTTCTCTGTCATTGCAAACCCCGGATGAGTGAAACAATCCGTCTACCATCCAGGGTAAATCTGAAGCTTTACATTCCAGAGATAAGTAATGGAGAATAAACCTTTAGGTTTATATTAGAGTGTCAGGAGTTACATCCTGACATCATTCTTTATGGTAATTCCCAAAATTCCGTCTTTAATCTTAAAAAACCATTGCCTGGGACTAAATTTCCGTATATAATAACAACCTTTGAACCCTTTTCGAAAGGAGATGATATGTCCGTTTCCCGCAGATTTTTTTGGATAGCTCCCGTGCTTTTTATCCTGTTGCTTCCCGTTTCTGTTTTGGCCGTGACTAAAGAAGCTCAAAAGCATTACGATGAGGCAATGAATTTGAAAACGAGTGAGCTGTCCAAAGCCATTATAGAGATGAAAGAGGCTATCAGACTTGAGCCGAAATGGGCACAAGCCCATTATGATCTGGGAACCTTTTACCAGCACAAGAAACTTTTCGACGATGCCTTGAGAGAATACAGAACCGTGGGCAGACTCGACCCGAATTATCCTAAGTTACATTACGTTTTGGGATCGTTGTATTATACCCAGGGTGTCATTGCCTGGTCCAAAGCCGCACAAATCGATCAATCCTATTTTTACAAAGACGATGGCAAGCAGGTTTTTTACAAGCCGGGAACTTCTCCGGAAAAAGCACTTGCGCCTTATAAGAAAATAGTTGAAAAAGATACTACCAATGCCCTGGCTTTCTATAACCTGCGGGGAGTTTATTACGACCTGGCGATTCTGGAATACCAGCAGGCAGTTAAAGCCTATCCAAACGACACCGCTGCACAATATGAATTGGGCCTGGTCTATCTGGAACGTGCGAAAATCGAAAAGGCCAGACTACAGATTAAAACCCTGGAAAAACTCTCTGAAGGCCATGCCAACGGATTAAAGCAACAGATAGATATGGAAGTAACTCAGAGAAATACTTTAAAAGAAAAAAAATAGAAATTTGATTTCGAGCATTACTACGTAAGAGCTGACTAAAAAAGGGAGGGGAAAAATCCCCTCTCTTTTCAATTCCTCATTCATGATCCCTGATTTCTGTTTCCCCCGCTTTACGTCTTGCTTTTCCTACTCTAACTTTTGACTCCTCGAATCCCTTTTTTTTACAATTTTTTCATTTTTTTCTTGACAACTGCACTGATGTGCAGTATCTTGCTTAAGGCAAGAGGCTAAAGTCTTAAGTCTGAAGGTTAAAAAGCAAGATCCTGGATTTTAGACTATAGCCTATAGACTTTAGACTGTTTTTCCGGAGGGAGAAATGAAAGAATTGACCAGAAGGCAGAAAGAAATATTGGATTTCATCTCCGAGACTGCGGAGAAAAACGGGCTCCCCCCAACTATCAGGGAGATAGGCAAAAAATTCAGGATTTCTTCCACTAATGGCGTCCGGGCAATCTTATCCGCCCTGATTGCCAAAGGTTATATCAGGAGAAAACCCCTGCTTTCCAGAGGGATCGAAGTCTTGAGATCGGTTAGCAACTCATTTGGACAGGTCAAGCCTGCTCTGGTCTCGGTGCCGCTGTTGGGAAGGATATCTGCAGGACTGCCGATCCTGGCAGTTGAGAATGTTGAGGGGAGTATCGGGATAGACAAGACCCTTTTCCCCGGGGACGGGATTTTCTTCCTGAAGGTAACGGGAGATAGCATGCGGGATGCCGGGATTTTGAATGGAGACTACGTCTTAGCCCAGCAGCAGAACACCGCAGACAAAGGCGAGATAGTCGTGGCGATGATCGGGGATGAGGCAACCGTGAAAAGATATTTCCCGGAGAAAAATAAGGTCAGGCTGGAGCCGGCCAATCCGGAATACGGACCCATAGTCGTGGAAAAGAGAACGCCCGACTTTTTCATCGCCGGCAAAGTCATCGGCCTGCTGAGGAAATACAGGTAGCGGGCAATGGGTGGTAGGTGATAGGTCATAGGTTTTAGAAAAGCTGTCTCCCTCTCTCCTTTTAGCCGATAAAAGCCTTACGGCTCGTAGAGGAAAGGGTCGGGGTGAGGTCGTTTGAACGTTTGAACTATTGAACCTTTGAGCTTTTTTTGTATGTATCAGGATATTGAGGAACCAGTTGAAGTCATAGCCTTATTTCAAAAAGGTAAGATATTGCCCTTGAAATTCAGATGGAAGGGAAAAACCTATAAAATCGCAAATCTGGAAAACAAATGGAAAAGCGACCTGGGCGAAAAAAGGTGCTTGCATTTTTCGGTTATTGATTCTGCTTCCAACTTTTTTCAACTGACCTACAATGAGGAATACCAGACCTGGAATTTAAGCAAGCTCTGGGTAGAATAAAACACGGAGTGCAAGAGCTTGCTCTTGCTTATAAGAGAGATAATTAATCCTCTCGGGATATCAGTCGTATTTTGTAGCGTCCGGGTTTATCCCGGACGTGATTTTTGGTAGGGGCATCCGCCTATGGCGGACAATGTGCCCCTACATTTTTATGCCGACTTCAATTCAGAGGTGCAATGGGGACACCGAACCGCTTTTACCGGGATGACCGAGAGACAATAAGGACATTCCTTGGTCGTAGGAACAGCCGCTGCTACTTCCGGCTGGCGTTTCAGCTTATTAACCTGGCGGATCAACAGGAAAATCACAAAAGCCACAATGATAAAATCGATAATAGTGTTGATAAATATACCGTAATTAATCGTTGAAGCGCCAGCAGCTTTAGCCGCTGCCAACGAAGCATAAGGCTGCCCGGAAAGGTTAAGGTAAAGATTCGAGAAATCTAACTTGCCTAAGAGCAACCCTATTGGCGGCATAATCACGTCGGTAACCAGCGAGGTAACGATCTTGCCAAAAGCCGCCCCGATTATGATCCCGATTGCCATATCCAGCACGTTCCCGCGCATGGCAAACTCTTTGAACTCTTTGAACATTTTCCCTCCTTTCTATGAGTTAGATTTTAGTCAGGAGTCCTTGACTCCTGACCTACTTGTCTGACCTGCTTTTTAAAAAAAATCATTTCCCCAGTATCATTTTCAGGGAAATTAGGAACAAAGCTATGCCGAATATCTTCTGTAAGGTATGCGTGGGAAGCCCGGTTGCTATTCGGGCACCAATCAACCCGCCGAAAAAGAAACCCAGACAGAGAAGACCTGCGGTTTTTAAATCAGCATATCCAGCCTTGTAATAGGTCCAGGCGGCAAGTATTCCGATCGGAGGAACCAGCATAGCTAAAGTTGTCCCCTGGGCTTTCTGCTGGGTAAATCCGAACAGGAAGACCAGTACCGGAATGATGATTATTCCCCCACCTACCCCGATTAACCCGCTCAAAATCCCGGTTGCAAATCCAATAACCAATAGAAGTAAAAGGTTTCCCATATCTTTCATTCTCCTTCTTCTTTGAAGACAGAATTTAATAAATCCAGACTGATCTTTGCAGCTCTACTTTTTTCTTCTCACATCACTTTCGGAGACTACCGAATAGTCTTTCTCCGGCCCTGCGAGTTCGAAGGTCTGGTGAAACTGGTCCTGATTGAGAATCTGATAGGTTGACCGGGCTTTCCAGCCTGGAGGGATATTTTCCATACTCTCGGATAGGAAAACAAAAGTTTTCCCGTCCGGGGATAGACTATCCAGAACGTACTGGGTCACAAAGCCCGGAGCACTGAACTGTCTGAGGACGAATTTTTTTCTTAACTGATCGTAGCTCAAAAAACTCATATCCTCGTATTCTTCACCTTTTTTTTTCTTATCCTGAGTTTCAAATACCAGCTTGCCCGAAAGCTCAAGATACCGGTTATTGAGCACGAACTTAGCTTCAGCCTGAAGTTTTGAGATACCCGATTGTCCCTTACCGGTTCCCTCCCATCTGCCCACAAAATAGCGGAACGGTGCCCAGACATCCTCTTTTTTCTGTTCCTGGGCAAAGGCAATTACCGGGATCAGGATGAGAACGAACAGCAGTTTGCGAATCATCTGGTTCCTCCTTTAGTTGATTTTAGAGATACCTTCTCTAGTCAGCATAATAAGCTTTTTTGAACTCTGATTATCTTATCCTATCTTCTATCAAAAAGCAAGTCTTTTTTAACATAGATTTAACATACAGTTAATCTTATTGAAACCAAGCTATCGTTTATTCTCAGCGGATGAGAAAGAACTCTATGAATGAGAAAATGATTCGGATGGAAGATCATAAGATATGATGACATTTATCCTTTTGAGCATAGCCTTGGCCCTTATTGTTTTCCTGACTTACCAGCTTTCGGGAAGGACAAAAGGCAAATCACTGTTCCAGCCAAGTTTGTGGATTTTTTGCCTAATAGAGAGTTTATTTGGCGAAAACGATCCTTCCAAAGAGGTGATGAGAGATGATGTGTAAGGAAAAAAACGCGGATCAGGTAAAACCTGATGATTCCGAGTGGGTTTTTGAATTGCTGGACAGAATATTTAAGGAAAGTTATCCGTCTGCTGACAAGAATAAAGAAAATGGAATTACCTTAGCTGGTTCAGGAGAAAATGATAATAGTGATTCTGAAAAGGTCTCAGATTTACTTGAGAAAGTGTTCGAAGAAAACAATTAATCTACCAGGGAGGTGAAAAAATGAACTGTCCCAAACTAGTCCAGGGTAAAATTGAGATGTGCGATTCCGAGCTGTTCGATGGAATGGTGCCGAATCTTTTCGAACTGAAGAGTTTTTGCCACAGCGCAGAATACTGCCACTGCCCATTCTTTCTCGGGTCCAAAGAGTTAATAAGCCGCGAGAAAATCAACCGATCCGTTTCCGACTGGAATGTTTTTCATCGCGAGCTGGTTTGCCATTAAGCTAAGGAGGACTAATGCTTGAATCCAAAGAGAAAAGCAAACCACCCCCAAGAACCTATTGGGTAACCTACAAATTGCAGGGGTTAAGCACGGAGAAGTTTCTGAAGACAGTCGAGAAAATCATAGAAGGTGAATATACCCTGATTAAACCGCCTGCAGTCGAGCCGGAAGAACTTGAAGAGTTCGAGGAATTCAAAACGGCTGATTCGGACTTCATTAACTATAATTAACTTCGGCTTGGGGTCAAG
>DATKKH010000061.1:0-16613 GCA_035543035.1 Terriglobales bacterium
CGCCCTAAAACAAACCCCCTGGTAAGCACACAGAAACTCGATTGCTAAAACCTCTTCGGTATTATTCGCAATCTCCCTTGCCTTTCTGGAGGCAATGGTTCCCATGCTCACGTGGTCTTCCTGGTTAAGAGAAGTCGGAATCGAATCGACCGAAGCCGGATGAGCTAAGATTTTATTTTCAGAGACTAAAGCTGCGGCTGTGGTCTGAGCCATCATCAATCCTGAATTTATTCCCGGCTCGCTCACAAGAAAGGCTGGCAGGTCAGTGATATTCGGGTCCATCATCACCGCAATCCTGCGCTCGGAAATGCTCCCTAACTCTGAGACGGCAATCCCCAGAAAATCCAGAGCCAGAGCCACCGGCTCGCCGTGAAAATTTCCCCCGGAGATCACTTTTTTCTTATCCGGAAAAATGAGTGGATTATCCGTGGCTGAGTTTATCTCAACTTCCAGAACCGAGCGGACGTAATGCAACGCATCCCTTACCGCGCCGTGAACCTGGGGCATACAGCGGAAAGAATAAGGGTCCTGCACTTTGGGACAGGCTTTGTGAAATTCCCGGATCTGGCTGTTTTTCATCAGCTGAACCAGATTTTTCGCGACCATTCCCTGGCCTCTGTGCGCTCTTGCCTTTTGCAAATCCTCATCAAAAGCAACCGGAGTTGCCAGAGCCGCCTCACAGCTTAAAGCGCCTGCCATATCAGCCAATTCGGAGAGCTTCTCCGCCCGGAGCAGAGTCAATGCTCCCAGACCGGTCATAATCTCGGTTCCATTGATCAGAGCGAGCCCCTCTTTGGCTGAAAGTTTCAAGGGCTTGAGTCCTGCCTTTTTCAGTGCATCCTTGCCTGAAAATAATTTTTTATTGTAGAATGCCCATCCTTCTCCAGTCAGAACCAGCGCGATGAAAGCCAAAGGAGCCAAATCCCCGGATGCACCCACTGACCCTTTTTCCGGAACCATCGGGGTTACACCTGAGTTGAGCAGGTTTATCAGGCTCTGGATCACTTCGACTCTCACACCGGAGTATCCCTTGGAAAGAACGTTCGCCTGCAAGAGCATCGCAGCCCTGACTTCCTCTTCGCAGAAGACCGGACCAACCCCTACTGCGTGGCTCAAGACCAGATTCTTCTGCAGTCTTTCGATCTCCGAAGGAGAGATTTTGACCCGGCAGAGCTTGCCGAATCCAGTATTTATCCCGTAGACTGTCTGCCCTTTATGAACAATCTCCTCCACATATTTTCTGCAGCGCTTAATCCTCGGAATGGCATTTCTGGAGAGTTTCACTTTTGCCTTGCTGTATGCCACTTCCTCGATCTGCTCTAATTTCAAATGCTGGCCGTCGATTTGAATTGACTTCATTTCCACCTCTTAATTTTTTATATGAATTAGCTTTTTTTCTTTTTCGAACCAGGTTGAAATCTGTTCTGTCAGCTCTTTTTTATTTTTGACAGTCAGGCTCTTCACCGGCAGCGAGTCCAGGAAAACCCTGCCATAACGCTGGGTCAGGACCCGGCTGTCTAGAATTATCACCAGGCCGTAATCATCTTTTTTCCGGATCAGCCTTCCAAACCCCTGCTTGAATTTTATTACTGCTTCAGGCAAGGAGTAAGTCATGAATGGATTTTTCCCCAGAGCTTCCAGTCTTTCCATCCTTGCCGCAGCCAAAGGCTCAGTCGGAACAGCAAAGGGAAGCTTAACCAGAATTAAAATCTCCAATGCTTTGCCAGGAGCATCCACCCCTTCCCAAAAAGAGGAAGTTCCCAGAAGGACAGCACCTTTTTCGCCTTTGAACCTTTCGAACAGGTTCGTTGACTGACCGTCTTTCCCCTGAGCTAAGAAGACAATCCCCTCATCTCTAAAACCGGATTTAAGGCTGGAGTAAACCCGATCTAACATCTCATGCGAGGTAAAAAGAGCCAGGATATTTTTTTTGAACCTTGTCCCGCACTCTTCGATCAGCTCTTTTGTTACCTCCAGATACCCTTCGCTCTTGGGCGAGGGAACAAACGATGGGACCAGAACCCTAGCCTGTTTTTCAAAAGAGAAAGTGGAGCCAAGACAAAGGGTTTTCACTCTTTCCTCGTCCACCAGATTCAAGCCCAATCTTTCTTTAATGTAAGAGAAATCCCCGTTTACCGAAAGGGTAGCTGAGGTGAAGATTGCTGTTCTCAAATTTTCGTATATCAGCTCGTTCAAACTTTCCCCTACCTCTAGGGGAGCCATACAGAGTTTGCAGTCAGGACTCTCTTTTTGCAGTGGACACTCGATCCAGTAAACATACCCTTCATCCTCTGCCGAAAAAAGAATCTGGGATGAATCGATCAAATCCTGAATCTCAGTCATCCCGGTTTCGAGCTGTGAGACGATCTCTCTTTTCCCTTCCAACTCCGAGCTTCTAAGCTCCTCCAGCCCGGTTTTCATTATCTCTAATTTGTCGTTTAATCTTTTCAGGGAGGAGACGAGCTTTTCGCTTTCCTCATTCAAAAGCGGGACGATCTTATCATCTTTTTTATATCTTAACTTCAGATAATCGTCCGAAGAAAATCCATTTAAGTTGGAGGGGACATTCTTGAAAAATTCCTCAGAAGACTTATAAGTTTTTCCCGACTCTTCGATCGCTTTTCTAAGTTTTTCCTCTATCCAGGATTTATCCATTTTTTTCAGGGGACTTCTCTGCAGCGCCAGTTTTATCTCGGCTAAAACTCCCCACTCTGCCTCCATTCTCCGGTGATAAAGCCTGTCCAGGGTTTCCTTTATCTTCCAGAAGGAAACCTCTTTTCCCAGAAACTGGGTGGCGGCATTTTCCAGATTGTGGGCTTCGTCCAAAATCAGATTCCCCGCAGATAAGGTCCTTCCTTCGCCCAAAACCTCGGAGAAGAAAAGCGAATGGTTGACTACCAGGAGGTGGGATTTCTGCGCTTCCTTTTTAACCCTGAGATAGAAACATTTTTGATAATGAGGACATTCCTGGTTGAGGCAGGAACTTCCTTCGCAGCAGACCTTGTTCCATAAGGAGCCGTTTTGCGACAGATCAAATCCCGAATTTTCTGCGATGTCTCCTGAGGTGGTCTCCGCAGCCCAGACTGCCAGATTTGAAAGGGATTTCTGATCTTCTAAAGGAAGCTCAGATTCAGCCCTGTTTATTAGGTTATAAAGCCGGTAAAGGCACAGGTAATTTTTCTTCCCCTTGAGCAGGGTGACTTTGAACTCAAAAGTCAAAGCTTTTTCCAGGAGAGGAATGTCCTTGAAGAAAAGCTGTTCCTGAAGGTTTTTTGTGTTTGTGGAGATTATAGTCCTGTCTTTATTTTTGTTAGACCAGAGCAATGCTGGCACCAGATACGCCAAGGATTTCCCAACTCCGGCGCCTGCCTCGACCAGGAGAAAGTTGCCTTCATTATAAGCAGAGGCAACGCCCTGAGCCATAACCTTCTGTTCTTCCCTTTGCTCGAATTTGTCCATCTGCGAGGAAATCGGTCCCCCGTTCTGATAATATTCCAGAACTCCCTCCTTTGGCAGCAGGACATTGCTGTATTCGATTTTCGAGCCTATTTCCTTTTCACCCCGGGTCGGGTTGAAATTCAGTAGCAGCTTGTCGTTCTCTCCAGGCGGAATGAAATCGATCAGCTCAATCTTTCTGCTCTCTATTAGAAACCTTCCCCAGGAACTTTTTGATCCAAAAGAGAGGGCCATAAGCTGTTGGAAAACAGCCGGGCTTATATTCCGCAGTCTGTAAAGAAAAGCAGGCAGAAGATGATGAACCGCCTCTGCTTCTTTGTCGGAAACAGGATTCAAGTCGAAATATTCAGCGATAGTCCCCAGCTTGAAATTCTTTAATCGGGGAAATAGTATTTTAGAAATTTCCTCGAGGTCTAATACCTGTTCTGATTGAATCTGGATTTTATCTAAAATCTCTATCCACTTTTCCTGACCAAAGACAACAATGCTGCATCCAGCCAAAAAAATTTCTAATGCCTGAATATCCTTAAATCTGGGCCTTTTCAGGTCAAATTGAAAATCTGATTTTTCTTCCATTTTCAAATCAATAAGCTTAATCGCTGAGAATTCGACTGAATCTTCTTCAGGGATTGAGTTGTTCTTACCTATTATGACAAGCTTTTTCAAAAATCCTGACTTCATATTTCTGGTATCTAATTTTGTAGGTCAACTATTCCCCGCAGTGATGGTTGACAATCTTTTTGTCTTAAATTGTCAAGCAGTCCTTCGGACATGCTTGACCTACATCTACAACCTATTACCTATCACCTATAGCCTATTTCCTCAGATTAAAGCACACCATTTTAATATCCGTCATCTCCTCAATCGCATACTTCAGCCCTTCTCTCCCGATTCCGCTTTCCTTGACCCCTCCGTAAGGCATGTTGTCTGCCCGATAAGTAGGCACATCGTTGATTATTATTCCTCCCACTTTTATTTTCTTGATCGCCTGAAAGGCATTTTCGATATTTTCCGTGAACACTCCTGCCTGAAGCCCATACATCGAATCATCGACCATTCTGACTGCATCAGAGAAATCTTCAAACGGGATCAACGAGACCACCGGTGCAAAAACCTCTAATGCCATTACTTTCATCTCTGGCTTGACGTTTTCCAGAACAGTCGGATAATAGAAGACCCCGTCCCTCTTTCCTCCGACCAGAACCTTCGCCCCATCTTTCACCGCTTCATTCACCCAGGACTCTGTTCTTTTAGCCTCATCTTCGGTAATCATTGGACCAACATCTGTATCCATATTTAAAGGATCGCCCAGCTTAAGCTTTGAAGTCTTTTCTAAGAATTCTTTTTTGAATTTGTCGTAGATTTTCTTAAGCACATAAATCCTCTGAACCGAAATACAGATCTGCCCGGCATAAGCAAAACTTCCCATTAAGCATTTTTCGATTGCTAAATTCAAATCTGCATCCTGATCAATTATAACTGCAGAATTCGAGCCTAACTCCAGGGTGAGTTTTTTCAGACCTGATTTTTCCTTGATTTTTCTTCCGACCGGAGGACTTCCGGTGAAAGTTATCATTTGCAGCCTTTCGTCCGAGACCAGCCAATCCCCAACTGTTCCACCTGACCCGAAAATTATGTTCAAGCCGCCTTCAGGCAGACCTGCTTCCAGCATTATCTCCCCCAATCTGATCGAGGTCAAAGGAGTCAAAGAAGCCGGCTTTAAGATAACTGAGCAGCCAGCCGCAATGGCTGGTGCCACTTTATGGGACACTAAATTCAGAGGAAAATTAAAAGGCGAGATCGCTCCCACCACTCCTACCGGAAACCTCATATAAAAACCAATCCTTTTCTCACCGCCAACCGAGGCATCCATGGGAACGGTGTGTCCGAAAATGTCTTTTGCCTCCTCTGAGGCGAATTTGAAAGTCTGAACAGACCTTTCCACTTCAAGGAGGGAATGCTTCCAGGCTTTGCCAGCTTCCAAACAGATAATCCTGGCAATCTCGTCCCTGTTTTTTTCAATTAACACAGAGGTATTTTGTAAAATCTTCGCCCGTCGGTAAGCTGGCAGACTGGAGACCTTCCCGAAACCATCGACGGCAGAGATAACCGTTTTCTCAAATTCCTCTCTGCTTGTATCAGGGACTTTTCCGATTATCTGTTGATTATATTTATTCCTTACATCAAAGGACTTCCCACCTGAAACCCATTCTCCACCGATCAGCATTTTGTATACTTTTTCCATTTTTTTCCTCTGGATTTTTTAATTCGTTGTGACGAACTGAAATATAACTCTCTCATTTTTTGAGGTCAAGGATTAAACCGAAATAATCTGCTGGAGTTTAAACCCTAAGGTCTAACAGGTTTAGTAGGTGCACGGCGCACCGTGCCCCTACCCCTTGTATTCAATGTCAGTGGGGTGGGGATCCCCACCTACGAGAACAACCTGAGGAAGTGTTCGTGGGATGAGCATCTTGCCCGACGATCTACTGCTTTTCAACTTGACTTATATTTATCCTAAACCTATTATTCATTCCAGATTTGTGAAAATAAAAGGAGAATTCAATGTCTGACAGAAAGAAAATAGCCATTATCGGGGGTGGTCCTGCAGGATATGTGGGGGCATTAAGGGCAGCTCAATTGGGAGCAGAGGTTACCCTGATTGAGAAAAAAGACGTGGGCGGAGTCTGTTTAAATGTCGGCTGTATTCCTACCAAAACCATGACCTCGACTGCTCATCTTTATACACTGATAAAAAGAACAGCAAACTGGGGAATAGAAGTCAACCCTCCGGTTTTGAACTGGGCGCAGGTGATGAAAAGAAAAGAACAGGTAGTCAGAAGACTGGTGAATGGAGTGAAATTTCTCCTCAAGGAAAGAAAAGTAAACCAGATCTCCGGCATCGCTTCATTTTTGGATGAGAAAACCCTGTTGATAAACAAAGCCAATGGTGGAATTGAAAAACTTGAATCTGATTTAATTCTAATCTGCACTGGTTCAGTTCCTATCGAACTTAAAGTTCCGGGCGCAGACCTGGGTGGTGTGGTTGACAGCACTGGCGCTTTATGCCTTGAGGAGATACCAAAGAGTCTTCTGATCGTTGGAGGAGGGTATATCGGTTGCGAATTCGCATCCATCTATCATTCCTTCGGCACTGAAGTGACTATCGTGGAGATGCTTCCCCAGATACTTCCCGGGGAAGATGAGGAGATAGCAACTGTGCTGAGAAGAAAATGGGAAAAAGAAGGGATAAAAATCCATACCGATTCTAAGGTTTCCGGAATCTTTACTAAAGACAGTCGATTCAAAAAAGTGAAAATCAACTCTCCACAGGGAGAGCTTGAAATCGAATCAGAAAAAGTCTTGATCTCTGTTGGAAGGAAGGCATTCACCGAGGGATTAAACCTGAACGGGATTGGAATTGAACTGGAAAGGGGAAATGTCAAGGTGGATGAATTTCTAAAAACGGAAGTAGAGGATATCTATGCTGCCGGTGACTGCATAGGGAATTATCTTCTGGCTCACGTAGCTTCGATGGAGGCAGAAGTAGCAGTAGAAAATGCCTTGGGGGGAACCGTAGCGATGGATTACACAGTCGTCCCGAGATGTATTTTCACCTACCCGGAAATCGGAGGAGTAGGTTTGACCGAAAAGGAGGCTCTGGTAAGAGGTCATAAAATAAAGGTTGGGAGGTTTCCTTTTGTAGCTAACGGAAGAGCATTGGCTGAAGATGAAACCGAGGGGATGGTCAAGATAATTGCGGAAGAAAAAACTGATAAGGTTTTAGGATGCATTATCATCGGTAACCGGGGAACTGATTTAATTGCCGAGCTTGCTCTGGGAATGAAAAAAGAAATGAAGCTGAAAGATTTAATCGAAACTATACATGCTCATCCGACCCTGTCAGAGGCAGTCCGGGAAGGTGCCTTAAAGGCTGAGGGTAGACCACTTCATATCCTATAAAGGATATCTGGGGCACATCAGCTTGTCGAATTTGACCTTGAGGCTTATGCTCTGCAAGAGCAAGCTCTTGCACTCCATATCGTGCGACCCTGAAAGGGTCGCACTTCGAAAAAATTCCCGAAAAAAAATCGGCCAGGAATTGCCTGGCCGAAAATTTCTAAATTGTCCCTCTATCAAACTTCAAATCAAGCTTCTACATCCCCTGTTTGCACTTCATCATCTTCTCTTTCTGCTCCGGGGTCAAAACCGCCTTTGCGTCCCTGAAAGCCTTGATGTGAGCAATCTTCATATCAGCTTTTAGCTTCTCAACTGCTCTTACTTTCGATTCGATATCTTTCAGGTTAGATTTTTCATCCTCCATCATGCTCTTCAGCTCCATCTCGGCTATCTTCAGATCGGCTTCCATTTTGATCTCACTCTTCATTGCACCCATTTTCATACCCTTCAGAGTTTCTACCTGCTTCTCGGTCAGACCCAGATTATCTTTGCAGCAGAGGAAAAACTCCTTTTCACAGCAATCCATGCCCTTTTCATCATCCATCATCCCCATTCCCATACATTTTCCCATTCCAGAACCCATCTTGCAGCCTCCCATCTGCTGCATCATTCCGCCCATTGCCTGCCCGCATTTTGGCTGAGCCATCATCTCCTGGCCCATTCCCTGCATCCCTTTACAGCTTTTGGGAGCATCTGCCTGGGAGGAAACAAGAGTGAAAGAAAAGAGCAGCAAAAGGAAGACTAAACCCATCGCTAAACCTACCTTCTTCATAAATCACCTCCTTTTCGGTTAGAAAGGTTTTAAAAATAATACGGAAGGAATCGTTTTATATTGAAAAAAAGATGTTTTAGAGGAGAATTACTGTCCCGTTTAGTGGTGAGTTTTACTTGTGAGCAGAAATGTCCTCTCACCCATCAATGTTTGCAGATAAAATTGCCTACCTTGATCGGACATACTTCGTAAATTCTGATCATTGTCTTCAAGACACCTTCTCGGTTAAGTTGTCTTCAGTAGTCAGAGGAGGAGTTGCTTCTTCTGGTCTTTCCCCTCGCTTGAACCTGAGCAGAATATGTTCCCCTTTTAAAATCAGATTAACCACCCTGATGAATTTTTCCGGGGTTAAGCTCTGAAGACCATAAGGATGCCATAAGGTTTTCTTAGGAAGGTTCTGTTTTTCTAACTTTTTTGACTTAGGCAAGCCCCTCACCTCCTTTTGCCTCCCTTTCGCAGGGAACAAAAGGAACGGGCTCACCTGAGAAATCAGACTACCATCTGTTCCCTGCTAAATTTTAATTTTTTCAAATAAGCCGCACAAACTTCGATCTTTACCATACCCGTTTGCTCTTCCCTCTTGCTGATCACTGCTTCAAAAAATCAGAATGCTTTCTACTGAATCTATAATTATCTGGATAACCAGGTCATAGGTATTAGGTGGTAGGGAGTAGGGGAACCCACTACCTATCACCTTTTACCTACTACCTATTTCCTATTACTTATTACCTACCACCTTCTTCCCGTCTTTCACCCTCTGGTCAAGATATTCCTCTAATTCTTTTTTCTCTTTGGTATCCTCCTCTAAGTTTTGTGATTCTGTTTTGGCTAAGAGAAAGTACTGTTCGGCTGATTTTAAATCACCCTTGGCTTGAGAAGCCATTCCCAGACCCCAGTGATTGTAAGCCACCAAGTCGACGAACCCTTCCCTGTCCGCTATCGCTTTCGATTTTAAGAAAAGCTCGGAGGCTTTGGTATAATCCTCTATAGCTAAATTCGTTCGGGCTAAATAGAAAATGACATGTGCGGTTAATTTCAGGTGATCGGCTTTCTGGACGAGATTATAACCTTCCTGAATATATTTCATTCCTTTTAAAATATCCTTTTTCCTCCTGGTAGTCTCGACCAGCCCCCATCCCAAGTTGGTTAAGGCTGAAGCTAAATTAAACTGGCATTTTTTATATAGCTTCTCATCTCCGGATTTGAATTTGGGGAGGTACTTCTTTAAGCTCTTTACGATTTGGGTATTACAGGAGATTGAGGCTTTATACATCTTATTATCGTATAGGAAATTTGCCTTTACTGCCTCGAACCTCAGTTTTTGAAAAAGGTCCTTGAGTCTGTATTGAGCCAAGTGAAGACCGGCACTGCAGAAAATCTGAAATTCGGTTTTTCGATTAAGTCGGTAATAAAGACAGGTGATCAGATGTAAAATATCAATTACCTGCCTGAGCCTTTCCGGGTCTTTTTCGTCTACACTATAATCCCCAGAATCCAGAATGACAAAACACTGGTCTAAAGCTGTAAGATACTTGCCACGGTCTTTAAGAGAGTTGATAAACTTCATATTCAGCTCGTATTCGGTCTTCTGCCAGTTTTCTGACTCTTTGAAATCTCTGAGGAACCCTACATATTTTCTCAAAAGATATTTAGCCTCGTCGGTTTTGCCTTCCCGGGCATGCTGGAGAACTTGCTCCAAAAGCTCCTCTGGTTTCTCCACATCTTCAAAGAAGTAATCTGAGTATTTATCCTCTAACACCTTATCTAAGATCTTTTTTTCATCCAGATTGAAGATGGTGGCGAACATATTTATATATTCAGGCTTCAAAGGCGATTTTCTGGAGTTATGGATAGCTTTGTAGATGGCACTGGCAGAGACCTCAAACCCTAAATCCTGGCCAATTTTGGCAACCCTTCGGAAAGAAAGATTCCGTCTGCTCAAAAGCTCCCGGATAAAATCGGCGAAAAGGGTTTTCTCATATGGACCAGTCTCTTTCGGGGACATCTTTCCTCCCTGTTTTACCTTTGTCTGGCAGTCAAATTTAAGAAAGTCGAATAATCGATGTCAAGCTTAATATCCTGAATAAAGTCAAGTCGTGTTTCTTAAAGTAAACGGATTTTGAGATTGTTCTGGAGTTAAGGAAACACAGACTAAAGTCAGCGGCTACCAACTGAGAGGATTTTTGCTTTTTGCTACCTGCTGCAAGCTACAGGCTTCCTGTTTTAGTTATTTTCTCGATATCGATAAAGCTCAAGCTTTATACTCCAAAAATCTGTAAATAAAAAAATGCATCCAGATGGATGCATTAGAATCTTAAACTGCGGAAGGGGGGACTTGAACCCCCACGGGTCACCCCACTACCCCCTCAAGATAGCGTGTCTGCCAATTCCACCACTTCCGCAATGAACTTCTGAAATCAACTTCGGATTGAAGAATGAAGACTACTTTTTCTCGCCGGATGGAGGCGGAGGCGGTAGCTCAACCTTATTTCCAGTCTGGGTTTGAGGCTGGGTTTGGGCCGGGGTAGTCCCGGGAATGCTGGTAGCAGGCACAGAGCCCTGGGTTCTTTCCTTCTGAGCCTCCTGGGATACCGCACTACTTCCTGGTCTAACCCGGGTGTTAGTCAAAGGCGTTATAAAGGTTAGCGCAATGGAGCTTATGAAAAAGGCGATGGCCAGAACCGTAGTTGCTCTGGACAGAAAGGTTGCCGCACCTCTTCCTCCGAAAACTGCACCGGTTATGCCTGAACCACCAAAAGCACCTGCCAGCCCCTCTCCTTTGCTCGATTGCAAAAGCACCGTGATTATTAAAGCTGCACAGATAAGGATATGCAACAGGATTAAAAAAGCGTACAAAACTCCTCCTTTAGCTATAAATTAATTTTTGAAAACTACAAATCAACACCTGATCTGATAATCTTTTCGAAAGAATCTACTTCCAGGCTTGCTCCCCCGACTAAAGCCCCGTCGATTTCCTGCTCTTTCAAAAGGTCTCTGGCGTTTTCCGGCTTTACCGAACCTCCATAAAGTATGTTCATCTTTGCCGCTATTTCCTGACCATATTTCTCTTCAAGTTTTCTACGGATGAAAA
Source organism: Terriglobales bacterium (assembly GCA_035543035.1). Taxonomy (GTDB): domain Bacteria; phylum Zixibacteria; class MSB-5A5; order MSB-5A5; family RBG-16-43-9; genus RBG-16-43-9. Next base: position 11,280 of record DATKKH010000061.1, read on the forward strand.
GGTGAACATCATTGGCTTGCTTGGGAGTAGCCGTTTTACCGGTGCCGATCGCCCAGACCGGCTCATACGCCAATACTATCTTCCCAATATCCTCTGGAGTAAGATCCTCAAAAGCACCTTTTAACTGATCTTCCACTACCTCTTCGGTTTTACCCCTTTCCCTCTCCTGTAAAGTTTCACCTACGCACAGAATCGGAAGAGGCCCTTCTCTCAATACTGCTTTTAACTTGAGGTTGACTATCTTGTTGTTCTCGTGAAAAAGATGTCTTCTTTCCGAATGTCCTATTATGACGTATTTGCAGCCCAGGGCCAAGAGCATCTGAGCGGAGATTTCACCGGTAAAGGCACCTTCCTTTTCCCAATGCACGTCCTGTGCACCTAAAAGCAAGGAGGAACCTTCAATGGCTTGACCAACTGATTGTAAAGAAGTAAAAGGGGGACACAAAACGATTCGGATAGTCAAGATGTCAGCTAATTTTTCCTTTAGACCTGAGGCAATGGCATAAGCATCCTTGTAGTCTTTATACATCTTCCAGTTGCCGGCAATTAATAAAGACCTGGTTTTTTTCTTAAGCTCGGAAGTCTGGTGATTGCCAGATTTTTGATTATTCTTCTCGTTCAATTTCTATTTTTTTCTCCTTTCCTGCTTATCCGTTTGTCGGACGATGATAGAGTCATTTTTTATCGGTCAATGCCGCTATCCCTGGAAGGGTTTTTCCCTCCAGAAATTCCAGGGACGCACCACCGCCTGTGGAGACATGGGTCATTTTTTTCTCTAAATTTACTTTAGCCAGGGCAGCAACTGAATCGCCACCGCCAACTATCGTAACTGTGCTTTTTCTCGTGACCTCTGCCAGCTCTTTTGCCACCCCCATTGTCCCTCTAGCAAATTTATCCACCTCAAAAACCCCCATAGGCCCGTTCCAGACAATGGTATTAGCCTTATCTATTTTCTGTTTGAAAAGCTCTTCGGTTTTTGGACCGATATCTAATCCTTTCCAGCCTGAAGGGATATTGTCTTTGTCCACAACTTTGGTGGAAGCATCCTCTTTGGCTTCTGGTGCAATCACGAAATCGAGTGGTAACTCCAGGTCGACATTTTTCTTTCCCGCTTCCTGCAAAATCTCTTTGGCTAATTCCACCTTATCCGCCTCGACGAGTGAAGTGCCGATTTCTTTGCCCAATGCTTTGTAGAAAGTGAAAGCCATCCCTCCGCCGATAAGCAGGGTATCCACCTTATTCATTAGATTTTTGATAACGTCGATCTTGCCGGAAATCTTGGAGCCACCTAAAATGGCGACAAAAGGTCTTTTGGGCTGGGACAATGCCATGCTCAGATATTTCAGCTCTTTCTGCATAAGATACCCGGCAGCACATTCTTTGAAATATTTTGTCACTCCTTCAGTAGAGGCATGTGCCCGGTGAGCAGTGCCAAAAGCATCATTCACGTAGACGTCTCCCAATTTAGCCAGACTTTTGGCAAACTCAGGGTCATTCTTCTCTTCCTGAGGATAAAACCTCAGATTTTCTAAAAGGAGACATTCGCCTGATTTCAGCTCTGAGACAGCTTTTTCCACTTTTTCACCGATACAATCGTCGACAAATTTCACCGGCTTACCTAAGAGTTTCTCCAACCTCTGAGCTACTGGTGCCAGGCTCAGATTTGGGTCTTTTCCCTTGGGCCTTCCCAGGTGTGACATCAGGATAGCCTTCCCACCTTCTGACAGAATCTTTTTGATAGTGGGCAAAGACTCAACTATACGAGTGTCATCCGCCACCTCTTTTTTTTCATTCAAAGGCACATTGAAATCCACCCTGACTAAGACTCTTTTATCCTTCAGCTTCAAATCATCTATGGTCAACTTATTCATAATTTTACCTCCCCTTATTTTTTTGGTCTAACTTCTTCCGTCTTCCTTTTTTTCTCTCTTGAACCCTCGAACCCTTTCCGCCGAAGGCGGATTGAATCCTTTATTTTATTTACACATCATTTCCATCATCTCGATCATCCTCAAAGAGAAACCCCACTCGTTATCATACCAAGAGAAGACCTTCAGCAGATTTTTGCCGGTTACCATAGTGGAAGAGGCATCGAATATGGTGGAATGGGAATTCCCGATCACGTCGCAGGAGACTATGGGGTCCTCGCAGTATTCGATATATCTTTTCATCTTACCTTCGGCCAACTTTTTGATGGCGGCATTCACGCTTTCTACGGTTACCTCTTTTTCAGTCTCGCAGACCAAGTCGACCAAGGAGCCGTCACAGACTGGCACGCGCACTGAGACACCGTCTAATTTACCTGCAAGCTCCGGCAAAACCAGCGCTATGGCTTTAGCCGCTCCAGTGGAGGTAGGTATCATAGACACTGCGGCAGCTCTTGCTCTTCTTAAATCTTTATGCGGGGAGTCTAAAATCCTCTGGTCATTAGTATAAGCGTGGATAGTAGTCATAAGCCCGCATCTTATTCCGAAGGAGTTATTAATCACTTTGACAATTGGCGCAAGGCCGTTGGTAGTGCAGGAGCCGATAGAGAAAATCTTATATTTGCTACAGTCCAGCTGCTCGTCATTTACCCCTAAAACAATGGTCTGGACCGGAACTTCCGATTTTTTCGCCGGCGCAGAGATCAGGACCTGTTTTGCTCCAGCCTCTATATGTTTCATCGCAGATTTTCCATCAGCATACTTGCCGGTTGCCTCCACCACAACGTCGATATTAAGCTTTTTCCAGGGAAGAGCAGATGGGTCCTTTTCGCAGAATACTTCTATGCTTTTCCCATCCACGTTTATTTTGTTTCCTTCTGATTTTATGTCGGCATGCATGGTTCCATGGACAGAATCGTATTTAAGCAGATGTGCCAGGACTTTGGTATCGGTTACGTCGTTCACCGCCACGAAATCCATATTTGGATTCTTGTATCCGGCCCTGTAGACCAGTTTTCCTATTCTGCCAAACCCGTTGATAGCAACTCTTATTGCCATTTTACCTCCTTTTATAAAAATCTATTCAGACCTCTTGTGAGGTCTCTGTTTAATAACATATCCCAAGCCAAAAGTCAACTGCGGTCCGCTGTAATTTTTGATCCCGGCCACGTAATCGCCGAAGCTGACCCAGCGGTACTGAAAATCGACATTAAACAATATCCTGGGAGAAAGGCTGAAATCGGCTCCCCAACCGGCTAAGACCCCAAAGGCTGTTCTGGTGCTCACATAAACGATATCCAAATAGTATGGATTGCTGTAAGTGCTGCTGGCAGTCAAAAAAGTTACACCTAAATCCAGGTAGGGCTGAAATTTCCTCTGGGGGTAGATCGAAAATAATGAGTATCTGACCTTTCCTGAGATCGGGTATAGATTCCAGTTCTCAAAATAATAAGTTCCCCCGCTTGTGAACTTGGTATCCCCCCGGTAACCTGCACCCAGGTCCAATTCTATGGAAAATCCCTTTTTAATCCCGTGGGAGATGAAGAGCTCCAGGTAGGGAGTGTAGGTTTTTGCCTGGATAGAATCAGCCAAGGTCCTGGCTTTATCAACTCTCCAGAACCCGCCTCTGAATCCGATCACATCCGAAGAGCTGATATCGACTGCCTGAATGCTCTCAGCGAAAAGCGATGCTAGCGTGAAAATAGTAAGGAATAAGAAAAATTTTAGAACACTCGATCTGGATTTACTTGATACTGAGCATTTCATTTTAAATTCTCAAGCCGAGAAAACCTCTGCTATGTTTGAAAGTTCCTCATCCACATACTTGACCTGGGAGACTGCTTCTGATAATTGGACGGGAACTATCTTATTTCCCTGCAAGCTGACCATTTTTCCAAATTCTCCCTTGTGCACTAAATCGACAGCCGCTATTCCGAAACGGGTGCCCAATACGCGGTCGAAAGCAGTCGGAGCACCGCCTCTCTGAATATGTCCCAAAATGACATACCTGGCCTCGAATCCGGTTCTTTTCTCTATCTCGGTGGCTAGAAGTTTCCCGATTCCTCCTAGTCTCACGTGCCCGAAAGCATCCAAGCATTCGTCCTGGACTATGAAGCTTTCCTTTTTTCTGTCCTCTTCATCCAGCGCTACCTTTGCTCCTTCAGCTACCACCACTATGCTGAAATCTTTCCCCCGCGCGTGCCTTTTGCAGATGGCATCGCAGACCTTATTCAAATTCACCGGTATCTCCGGGATTAAAATTATGTCCGCGCCGCCGGCGATTCCGGCCTCGATTGCTATCCACCCGGTGTGCCTTCCCATGACCTCCACCACCATCACCCGGTTGTGAGATTCGGCCGTGGTATGCACCCGGTCAATGGCTTCCATTGCCGTATTCACCGCAGTATCAAAACCGAATGTATAATCGGTCATGGCCAAATCGTTGTCTATGGTCTTGGGCACGCCTACTATTTTCACACCTGCCTTGGAAAGCTTTGCTGCTACCCCCAGAGTATCCTCTCCACCAACTACTACTAAGGCATCCAAGCCTAATCTTTTTTTGTTCTCGATGACTTTTTTCTCGCCACCTTTTTCCTTGTAGGGATTGGTGCGGGAGGTTTTGATGATGGTTCCTCCCCGGTGTAAAATACCCGATACTTTTTCCAGAGCAAGCTTCTCGGTTAAGCCTTCTACCATCAGGCCTCTCCAGCCTTCGAGTATTCCGATTACATCTGAATTATAGAAAAGAATCGACTTTCTTACCACTGCCCGGATGACTGCATTCAAGCCCGGGCAATCCCCTCCGCCTGTCAGGATACCGATTTTCATCTTGGTTCACCTCTCTATGAGCCGAATTCACCCGAAGCGATTTCGACCCGTTATAAAAAATTGAAATTTTAATATAAAATTTTTCCTGTGGCTGTCAAGATAAATAATACGACTAAAAAATATATCGGCAGATTTAATAGGTAAGGTTATTCTTCTATCTTAAGCGGACTTTAACTATCCTAAAATATTCTTGAGTGAGGCCAGGTCTGTCAGGAAGAAGTCAGGCTCTGCTTCTGCCTGGAGATGAGACTGAAAGTTTTCCCGGTCGGGTGAAATCCATCCGGCTTTCATCCTGCACCTTTTTGCTCCCAGGACGTCACTCTGCAGTTCATCCCCTATGTGCAAAGATGTGGACGGTGAAGTATTTAAGGAGTTCAATGTATGAAGAAAAATCTCTGGTTCAGGTTTGCGAATCTTAAGCTCATCCGAGAAGGTCATGACACTAAAAAACTGAGCTATATTTCTCCTTTTGAGCACTTCCTTTAACACTTTTCCTGGTGTCCTGCCGGTATTGCATATCAGACCAATTCTATAATTTTTTTCATATAGATAACTTAAAATCTCCTCGCTTCCTTCCATA
>DATKKH010000062.1:0-10725 GCA_035543035.1 Terriglobales bacterium
GCTGAGCCGCCTACCTGGTGAGTTACTGTCAGAAAAGGAAAGTAAAATACCTTCCAACCATTTTTCTTTGCCCGAAGACAAAGGTCCGTATCCTCGCAGAACATGAAAAAGTTTTCATCCAATAACCCGATCTGTTCCAGCATCTCTTTTCTGGCGAAAAGACAGGAGCCGGAAACCCAGTCAACCTCTCTAATCTCTGCCCGATCTATATCCTTCAATAGATATTTTCTTGATAAGGGATTATGCGGAAACAGGTGATTGAGAATCGATTGCGAGGAGGAGATGGAAGTTAGGAAATCCGGAAAGGAGCGGCAGGAATAAAGCAAACCGTTTTTTTCATCGACCATTTTTGGACCGCAAATTCCGACTTCTGGATTTTCATCCATAAACTTCAGGAGTTCCTCTACTTTTCCCTGAGAGATTCTGGTGTCCGGATTAAGCAGAAGTAAATATCTTCCCTGACTTTCCTTTATCCCTTGATTGACAGCCTTGGAGAAACCCAAATTCCACTCATTTTCTATCAGGTTCACTTGTGGAAAGTTCTGTTTGACCCAGGCGGTTATCCCGTCTTTAGAGGAGTTGTCAATTAACCAGATTTCAAAATTCAGGTTTGTTTTTGAGCTGTAGATTGAATCCAGACAGTCTCTCAAAAATCCTTTTGATTTATAGTTTACGATTATTATCGAAAGTTCAAACTTATCTTTAGAATGTAGGGGCACGGTCCCGCCATGGCGGGATGCCCCTACACTGTTTTTATCTGGATTCATAACCTTCCCAGAATGCTCAGGATTCTGAGTTTCCAGACCATCCAGATAGCTTCGCGCACGATTTTCTTGGACATTTTTGATTCGCCTGCAAACCGGTCCACGAAGATGATCGGTATCTCCTTGATTCTGAAACCTTTTTTCCAGGCGCGGAAGCTCATCTCGATCTGGAAAGCATATCCGTTGGAGTGAATATTATCCAGGCCGATTTTCTCCAGCACCTCCCTTTTGAAACATTTAAACCCGCCGGTGGAGTCTTTGACCGGAAGCCCGGTTATCCAGCGGGCATAAACATTTGCAAAATAGGAAAGAAGCAGGCGGGTAATGGGCCAGTTGACCACGTTGACTCCGCGGATGTAGCGCGAGCCCAAAACCAGGTCTGAATCCTGAATGGCTTTCAGAAATTCGGGGATATATTTTGGGTCATGCGAGAAATCCGAATCCATCTCGAAGATATAATCATAGCCGTTCTGCAGAGCATAGTCAAAACCTGCGATATAGGCAGTGCCCAGTCCTGTTTTCTTTGCCCTGGTGAGCAGTTTTACCCTGGGGTTTGAGACTTTAAGCTCCTCCACCATTTTCCCGGTTCCGTCCGGAGAATTGTCGTCTACCACCAGAACTTCAATTCCCTGGTCTTGTGTCAGGACCAGAGGAATGATTTTGATGATATTCTCTTTCTCGTTGTAAGTAGGTATTATGACTAAAACCTTCATGCTTCCTTGAGTTCTCCTTTTCTCCCTGTAACTGCTTTCACTCCTAAGAATCCTAATATAAAAAGATAAAACAACCCTGTCAATATGCTGCTGGTCTTCCCTATATTGTATGGCTTTGAGCTGTAAACCAGCTCGATTTTGTGTTTCCCTTTTTCTAAAGGGATCGCTCTAAAGATATAGTCTGCAGTATAGATTTTGGTCTCTTTCCCATCGACTAATGCTTTCCAGGCAGGATATGCATTCTGGGATAAGACCAATAACCCTGGTCTATCTGCGTCTGCTTCAACTGTCAGGGAGTTTATTTTATCCTCTGCAATCTGAGCCTTGGTAGGGGCGTATTGCTGCAATACGCCCCTACTTAATTCAATCTTTGGATCCTCCTCCAGTAATATGCTCCCCCGATAGTCGAAATCCGGCTGCGTTAACCGCTGTAAGATTTTATCTTTGTCTTTTATGACCTCGTAATTGTAAACCATCCTTGCTCGTGGCAAATAAGTCGAATTTAAGTATAGATTCTTATCTGTCGCTTTCAGGACCAGTTTGAACTTGGTGGTATCAGGCAGAGTTCCTCTGAACAGGAGATATTTAACGTTCATAAGGTCTGGTTTAGGGCCAAAAAGAAAACTGGTATACCTCTGACCATACTCGGCCTGGGTTCTGGAGCTTTCCAGATAGTTTTTTTCAGTGAACTCGTCATACCTTCTCAATTCGTTTCCGTGGTAGCCGAACGCCTCATCTATTCCATATAGAGCCAGATAATTGCTCATCGGGTAGGTACCTGGAATGACTAAAGCCCTGAAGGGTTCCTTATCCTGGTTGAGATAATCTACTATCTGGTCTTTCTGGTAATAGGTCTCATAGTCGAAATTCTGGATGAACTTAGCATCCCATCTCCACAGGTCTAAAAACAGAAGAGCACCTATCCAGAATAGGAAGTAGCTTTTCTTTAACTTCCCCTGGAGAAAGAGATATATCCCGCATGCGACTCCAGCCACAAAGAGAAACATCATCCAGAAACCTCTGACGATATTAGGCAGGTTCGAAAGCATGATGTCTTTCTTCTCGGGTGAAATGTCCGAATAGAGAACCGAATTCCAGACCGAAAGCAGACCGTTACCGGCTACGCTGAAAAAGAAGGCGAGAACAAAAGCAACCAGCACTAGAATCAACAGCAGACGGTTTATTTTTTTCTTCTCCTGAGATTCTTTTACTACTTCTGATTTAAGCTTGGCAGACTGGATGATTTTCTCCAGACCGAAAAGAGCTAAGATCAGGACTGAAAAAACCAGCAGGAAAAGTATCAGCCCGGGTGCACGAAAACTTTTAACCTGGGGAACGAAATAGTAGAATAGCCTGAATATAGGCGTATGCGCACCCAAGGAATAGATTAAAGCCAGTATCCCCAGCCCGGAGAAAAACCAGATTTTGCGGTTACGGACCAGGACCAAGGCTATGACAGCAAAAATCAGAGGGACGATCCCGCCATAGTCGCTGTTTATCTTGAACGGATTTCTTCCCCAGTAGGTATTTTCCGTTTCCAAATTCAGTCCGGCAAACTCCGGCACGAACTGGGAGACCAGCTCTTCCGGATGAAATGACCAGGAAGTGGCAAACTCGTACCCCCTGGCACCTTCTGCCCGGGGAGAGAATTTATTCACGTAGATGTAAGGAGGAAGTATCTGCACCAGCGAAAGGGCCAGTCCTAAGACCAGAGCGACAATAAAGTATGCTACGGGCTTAATCAGTCTGGAGACCTTCTTGTTATCTTTATAATCCCAGATCAAGTTCACCAGAAAATAAAGCCCTAATCCCCACATGGCAAAATAAGCTAATTGTGGATGGTTGGCTAAAATCAAAAGCCCGATTGTTCCTCCGAATAAAACGAAATGAATCAGCTTTCTGGATCTTAAGCTTTTCTCCAGGAAAAGTAAATTCAGGGGCAAAAGACTGGTGACATACATCCTGCCATCGTGACCAGCATAGACCCAGGAGACTAAATTGGCTGAGAACATATAAGCCAGTGCTCCGATCAGGGAGACCCACCGGCTGAACCCAAGCGTTCGCATGCAGTAGAAAGTGAATATGCCGGCAAAGAAAATCGTCAAAACCAGCTTCCAGCCCAGGGCTTTGTATATTGGCAGGATGAACTGCAGGATAGCCAGAGGATAAAAGGTATCACCGTGCATGGCATCGACAAAAGGCAATCCTCCGAAAAGGTAAGGGTCCCATAAAGGGAGGGAATGAAACTGCTTTACGAAATTGGCATAAAAGGAGCGGAACATAAGCCCGGCCTGGATGGTGTCGCTGCCATACAGCATTTGGTTGGAGAAGATGAACTCTCTGAACATGATCACGGTCAGAACAGCAAACAGCAAAAAAGGGAGGTATTTAAAGATCTTATTTCCCTGATTTAGTCCAGTTCTTATCTCCGGTTCTTTTGATTTTTCTTTTTTTTCTTTCTTCTTCATAAGATTCGTCTTCCTTTCACTTGATTGCCAAAGCGACGAGAAAACCTCCAAGTTCAACTATAGAGATATACAATCTTGAGAAAATTGAAATCAGAGTAGCCACTGGCAGAGGGAAATAAAGGCTCAAAAGGAGAACCAAAATCCCCTCTCTTACCCCTAACCCACCCGGCACAAAAACCGCCAGAAAACCGATGGTCAGGGAGAAAGCGAATGCTCCGGTCAGGGTAAGATACAGGTTCCAGTTGACCTGGGTTATCGATTGAATGAAAACCATAAAGGCTAATCCGAACAGAAACCAGCTGAATATATAATATACCAGATATAACAGAAGATCTCTGCTTTTCAGCTCCAAGTTTATACGTTCTTTTTTCACCAGGCTTAAGCCCAGATTTATCGAGATCTCCAGCAATTTAGGATAAGCCACGATGACTAACACTACAATCGAAAATAATATCGCCAGGAAGAAAATAACCAGGTTTTTGGAAAATATCTTCTCATACAAAGTATATCCTAAAAGGATAAATGAAAGAACAAAAGCAGACAGCACTGAAAGAGCCTGACCAATTATGGAAGTAGTCAAACCCTTTCTCTTTGACACCCCTTCCTTTTCCAGAAGAATGATCATCCCCACTACTGTCCAGATTTTCCCGGGCAGGTATTTCCCGATGTTCGACTGAAACCAGATTTTGAACATCTTCCAGAATCCCAGGTGCGAGCCAACTTTCCCCAATAGTGAGAGCCATATCTTTATCAGAAAAAGGTAAACCAGTGCAAAAAGGAAAAAAGAGATTATGAGCAGTGGATAATTAAGCTCCCAATGATATGTTCTAACTTTCGCCCAGTTGGTAAACAGGCTTTTACCCAAGAAGTAGAAGATGACCAGCAGGATGACAACCTGAACTGTTCTATACAAGATTTTTTTTAAAACGATCTTAGACATATTCATGACCTTTCGTTCCTGCTCTCTCCTAATCGCGTAGGGGCGGGGTTTATCTCCGCCCGTTGGGGAGGGTGGAGTCAAGCTCCATCCCTACGCTTCGTGCACACGGCAGTCATTGTGAGACCGGAGGTTGAAGCAATCCGCTCATAGTGAATGGATTGCTTCGCCCTCCTACGGAGAGGCTCGCAATGACGTGCTTAAAAACTCCATATATTTTCTGGTTATCGCCTCGGATGAAAACTTCTCCTGGGCGCTTTTGTATCCTGCATCAGCTAATTTTTGAGCATAATCTTCATCTGTCAAAATTTTTTCAATGGTTGAAGCTAATGACGCCGAATCCTCTGGCTCTGCTAAAAGCCCAGTCTTTCCATTCTCGATGATATCCGGAATCCCGCCCGATTTTACCCCAACTACCGGCTTTCTGCAGAGCTGAGCTTCGACTAAGACCATACCAAACCCTTCCTCTATTGAAGGAAGCACGAATATGTCGCATTCCTCGTACAAAGTTCTTAATTTCTCCTGAGGCATCATCGGCACCAAAAAAACCGAACCGGACAAAGAGCTCTGCTCGATTTTTCTTTTGAACTCATCTTCAAGCGTTCCTTCTCCAACTATCCGAGCTTCGAAATTGTCCCCTTTTTCTTTTAACTGTTTGAGAGCTTCCAAAAGATACCCCACCCCTTTTTGCTCTGTGAATCTTGCGACTGCGAGGATTTTTTTCTTCTTTCCTTTCGCCCCGATGATTGGTTTTGAAGATTCGAATATCGGATTAACCGGCATCGGCACAATCTGAACCTTCTCCCGAGACACAGGGACAGCAGATAATAGTTTTTCCTTGAGAAAGCTGGAAACAGTGGTTATTGATCTCGCTCTATTGAAAACCGGACCAGCCATTCTTTGAAAAAGTTTTGATTTCAGAAGAAGCCGGATGTCAGTTCCGTGCAAGGTCAGAACTAATGGCTTTTTTTGAAGAATCGATATAAGGTATCCTATTAATCCTCCTGGAATCCACCACTGGCACAGAATTATGTCAGCTTTTGTTGATTTCACCAGCCTATAAGCTTTGCAGGCGAAGCCCAGCATGAAACAAAAGAAGATAATCAGGTTCACTGGATTTTTCATCACTAACTCATTCATATTCCCGGCATAAGCTATCCTCTCGTATCTTTGAGGCGCATATCTGAACCTGTGGATCTGGACCCTATCCAGATACTGATGCGTTGAAATCCCTTTCTGGTGAGGAGCCAAAATAGAGATTTCCGCACCTGCAGAAACCAGGTTCTTGCTTAACTGATGAAGGAAAACTCCAGCAAAGTCACCAGGATACCGGATATAATTATGAGTAAGGATTAATATTCTGGTATGCACCGATTGCAGAGAAAGTTTAGGTGTGTCCTCAGAAATTGTAAAGGTTTTATTTCTTCCTCAGGTATTCGAGCTCTTCTTTCACGCTTACTATTGCCTCAGCCAAAAATCCCAGGGCAAACAAGGACAACCCGGAAAGAACCAAAAGAATAACCAGGTATAAAACCGGCCTGAAACCCTCATGCTGAAATATCCTTAAATAAAGAGCTACCAGCCCGGTTAAAAAACCCAGGAGAAGAGAAATCAGACCGATCGACCCGAAGAAAAGCATCGGCTTACGCATAAAGGAGACTTGAAATTTTACGCTGAACAAATCCAGAACCCCGATCGGGATTCTCCAGATGCCGAATTTCGATTTGCCGTACTTCCTGGGATAAAGAGGAATTCTGACCTCGTCCACTTTGAATCCTTTTTCCGCAGCCATCACCACCATATACCTGTGCCAGTCTTTTCTAAGGGGCATGTCCTCCAGCACCTCTTTTTTGAAAGCTTTAACGCTGTTAAGGTCATGCACTTTGATATTAAAGAGCCATCTGGATAATGTATTATAGAAAAAGGAAACGAAAGACTTGATCCCGTAACTCCCCTGTTTCCAGCCGGTGACGATGTCGTTTCCCTCTTTCATTTTTTGAATGAACTTCGGGATATCTTCCGGCATATACTGCAGATCTGCGGGCCAGAAAAGATAGATATCGCCAGTAGAATTATCGAAACCTCTTTGCAAAGCAGAGGTCAGCCCCTGATGGGTCTTGTTGGTCAGAGCTCTCAGGAAGGGATATTTCTTCTCGTTCTCCCTGGCAAGAGCGTAAGTCCTGTCCGTTGAGCCGTCATCCACCAACAGGACCTCCCCTTCTAACTTCGACTCCCGGAACATCTTCTCGAAATTCTCAAGAAGTGGAGAAAGGTTCTCCTGCTCATTATAAGCCGGCACCACCACGGAGATTTTGTAGCCGATTTCTTTTTTGGTTTCAGCCATATCCGGATTTTTCATTCAATATATCCTTAGCCACCGAAAAGTCAATCTAAAAAACTTATCGGCAGAGTGTGACTCAAATTGAAGATTCCTACGGAATATTACTGCAGATGAGACTCTGGAGTAACAAAATACAACTATTGACCAAAGACTTTATTCTTGATTCTATCTTAGAAATCCGGGATTATCTTCTTGTTCCCATCGGCTGCTGTTTCCAGTAATCCACAGCATAGGCATTGATGTCATATTGACCATAAGGGTCAAAGCTCTGACTCCAGAGCGGAAATTCAATATAAGGATAGTTGTCGGCTATGCAGGGTCGAAACGGGAAATTGCTTTGGAAAAACAGCCCTACATATTAAATCAAGATAGCCACGTCTGAAAAGCCTAGACAAGTAGGATGAGGATTATGACAATTCGGACTTGCTATTTTTCACTCACGCTGCAGGGCGTTGGTCCTCCCTTAAATAGGAAGTTTATAGTATAAACTACATCGGTAACGGTTACTTGCCCATCACAATTTGCGTCACCATATGAGAAGGGGGCCCCGGAGCTAGAAGTAATTAGATAACCATCTCCGAAATAATAAGGATCGTAATAAGCGTTCAGAGCAAAACCACCATCGATTATCAGTCCCTGTCTTTGAGGATCATAGATAGCTGCCGGGCTTGACCGGCCCAGGTAAGGCGATATATTCTTCCAGCTAAGACGGTTGAGATCAAACTCCCAGATATCACCGAAATATCGTAGGGAGTGACTATTCCCTCCAAATATGAGAATACAATTTTTTGAATCGTCGTAAAAAGCAGAGTGAGCTTCTCTGGACATGGGTTGCTCACCGGAGGGCACGATTTGACTCCAGATGTTAGTTGCAAAATCATATTTCCAAAGATCGCCATAATCCAATCCATCAGCATAACCGGCGTAAACGACCATAGAGTTACCTACAGGCACATATGTAGCAGAGTGAAATTCTCTAGCTGCCGGCAACTCGCTAAGCGGAGTTAATTGGGACCAGGTCAGGGTCTTAAGATCCAGCTTCCAAAGATCATTGAACCAAGGGAGCTGAACTTGACCTTTCATCAATGTATTGCTTATTCCTGCGTTGTTTAATGATGTGGTATCAGAACCACCATTAGCTTCAAGCCCTTGATATAGCTGTCTGCCTCCGAAGATAACCATGCTGCTGTCTGCAGGATTATAAATGGCAGTGTGGTTCCATCTTGGGCTGGGCAAAATGCCACCGGGAGAAAGCTGAGTCCAGATATTAGTATTCAGATCGAGAGAATATAAATCGTTGAATACATAATTTGGATTGGTGCCCGCAAATATTAACATACGTTTATTAACTGGATCGTAGATAGCTGTGTGACCTTGTCTGGATAAAGGAATATCCCCGCTGGTCGGGACCAGACTCCAGCTAAGATCGCTTAAATTGAGTTTCCACAAATCATTTGGATATGAATCAGTCCCTTGCCCTCCAAAAAAGACTGCCTGATTATGCTCGCTGTCATAAATCACAGTATTCCCTTTTCTCGCCGATGGTCCACCAGGTAGAGGCTGAAAATTGAGTGTGCGAGCCTCTGCATCAAGAAAAAAAACGAAAAGAAGAATAGCAAATACGAGCATAATGAATACCTTCTTATTAAGGGTAATCATTGCTCCCTCCTTGCTAAGGGTTATAGGATTACTAAATTCTGAATGTCAAGTGCTTACTTTATGATATAGTAGCCTAAAATCGAAAAGTCAAGATAAATCCTTGAAGGAAATAAGATATATTATTTATTAGGTAACTTGTACAAAAGGAGTGGCTTGTTGTATTGTGTCCGGACTTGATATTCCTTTAGCAGGACTGCTTTAGACATCAGCTCCGGGTAAGTCTTATGAAAATATATGTCCTCCCATCCGTCTTTGGAGATTAATATATGCGTGGGTTTGAATCTCTCGATTATCTTATCCTTGTTGGCGAAATCCTGCATCATAATCGCATAGTGCGGATTCTCCAGACTCAAAGTAGCAGCCCAGGGACCGGCAATTATGCTGCCCTTGGGAAGAGAGCTTAAATCCCTGGATATTTCTGGGAGATCATAAGTCAGATTCTCAGCCCAGGTCGAATATTGCTTCAGGTTGCTATAAGTAACCAGGAAAAGAACCAGGATTAAAAGAACACCTTTCAGCCCTGGAGAAACTGCAAATCCCTCTCTGAGTTTTTTCAGCCTGGTAAGTCCTATCAAGATTCCCAAAACTATCAAAGCCAGGATTATAGACCTTCCTACCAGGGCAGAATAGTTCTGTATCAGTCCCAATGCCCCTTGAAACCAGCCATTCGGGTCAGAAGAGAAAGAAGAGACTATGCCATAGAAGCTTTGATAATTAATTAGTATATGCAAGATAATGCTGTAGTAAAGACCATAAACGAAAACCACCAGTATCAGAAACTGTAAAACCAGGCTCAAAGGGTTCAAGATACTCGAAATCCTGAGATTTCTGGTCTGGATGATCTTCTCAACAAAGAATCCAGCTAAAATACATAAAGGCGGCACTAAAAGCAGCTGATAGCGGATCGGATGATAATTAGGATAGGAGAGGAAAAGCATACCCAGAATGACCCAGCAGAGACTTACGAACTCCATAGAAGTGCCCGATTTGATTTTATGAACGATATTTCTGACCCAGTAGATAATATAAAGAAAGGAGAGAATGAAAATAAAGAAAAGCCTGGGAAAAAGTTTATCTCCCACCCCCAGAGTGATTATATTCCTCAGGTAAGCGCCTAAATTAGCAGCATTCCCGGCTGAAGATTTAAGTGCACCCGCCTGAATATACCCGATCACAGCATTTTTATATGGCAACAACACGAAAAGTAGCCATATAATCACTCCTGCTATTGCTCCCAGAATAAAATAAGCCACTCCCTGCCAAAGTTTCTTCCTTTTTTCCTCCTTTTCCATCCAGACCCAGCGGATAAACTCTAAAAACATAATGGCTATAAAGAAGAGCCCGGATAGCTTGACAAAAAGGACTGCCAGGATGAAAGTAAAACCGCTTAAAAGAAAATATATTCTTTTGTCCTTTCCCAGTTGGAGAAAAAATAGAGAAAGCAAAAGGAAGAAAAGTAAACTGGTCTCCTCCAGTGCCAGGCGGTTATGCATTATGAAAATATAGGCAATCGATAAGAAGAAAGATGAAAAGATGGCTGAATAGTGACTCTTCTCCCTTTTTAAAAGAAAGAAAACCAGAATTATCGAACCCAAGCTGGTCAGAACCGGAAGTACTCTAATCTGAATAAATCCTATTCCGAAAAGCTTAAAGATGAAAAAGTAAACAACTGACAGAAGCGAGGAAATTCCCATCCTGAAAAAATCGTCCATCTTCCACTGGCCGAATAGAACCTTGTCCCTGGCATTTATGGCAATAGCTCCTTCATCAGTATATGGACTCAAACTCCAGGAAAGGTCAACTGGCGGATCAGCCGAAAGGTGAGAAAACCTCAGGTATGCTC
>DATKKH010000063.1:0-4148 GCA_035543035.1 Terriglobales bacterium
AGGTGCTGGTTATCGATCATGCAAAAAAACCGGGGCGGAAAATTTTGATATCCGGCGGTGGGCATTGCAATTTTACTAACTACCATATTAGTTCCGACAACTACATTTCCCATAATCCGCATTTCTGCAAGTCGTCACTAAGCCGCTTCACTCAATGGGATTTTTTGACCCTGGTGCAAAAGCATCATATCCCCTTTAGCGAGAAAACCAAGGGACAACTTTTCTGCCAGCGCAGCTCCCGTGACATTCTGAACATGCTTTTATCTGAGTGCGAACAGGCCGGGGTCTCTTTTCAAGTGAATACGAAAATCGAAAAGATCAAACATTCGGGTAAGCACCAGTTCGAAGTATATACCAGTCAGGGCAATTTCCTCTGCCAGTCGTTAGTCGTTGCCACGGGCGGATTATCTATTCCGGAGATAGGCGCAAGCCCTCTGGGGTATGAAATCGCCAGGCAGTTTCATCTCAAGGTGTGGCCGCAACGCGCCGGTCTGGTTCCCTTCACTCTCCAGCCCAGGGATAGAGGAAAATTGGCAACCTTGTCCGGTATCGCGGTTGATGCCGTAGTCACCAACAAACGGCAAAGTTTTTCCGGAAACATATTATTTACGCACCGGGGTTTGAGCGGCTCTGCCATCCTGCAGATATCATCCTATTGGCAGCCCGGCGAGGAGCTCAGGATAAATCTGTTGCCAGAGATCGACCTGGTCGATCTTCTGAAAGAACAGCAGCAGAAATATCCGCACCGGAAGGTGAAATCGGTGCTGGCGGAATATCTACCCAAACGTCTTGTGGAGACCCTGCTAAAGAGTGATCTGGCTGAAACCCCTTTGCAGAGAACCTCTCACCAAAAATTTAAGGAGATTTCAGCGCTTATCCAGCAATGGGCTATCAGGCCAGGAGGCACCGAGGGGTACCGAACCGCAGAGGTGACTTTAGGGGGAGTCGATTGTGATGCGATTTCATCCAAGACCATGGAAGCTCATCTGGTGGCGGGACTCTTTTTTATCGGTGAAGTCCTGGATGTGAGCGGCTGGCTGGGCGGATATAATCTTCAATGGGCCTGGTCATCCGGCTGGTGTGCGGGACAGTCTGTTTAGCGCGTTCTCACACAATTGAACTGCTACGTATATATAATTTATTGTGACCTGAGGGTAACACCTGGCAGGGGTTCACGGACAGAACAATGTTCTGTCCCTACAGAACAAAAATCGTAAAGCTGAAGCTTTACACTCCAATTTTAATTTCGTATATTCTGAATCCAGCAAAGGAAGGTAAAAATGAAAGAAAATCTGATTGAGGACTTAAAGAAAATCTTCGGCCCAAAGAACGTCTTTTCCACCTATGAGGAAAGACTCACCTATTCCTATGATGCCACCAACACCAGCTTTATGCCGGATGCCGTAGTCATACCCCAGAATATCGACCAGGTGGTGCAGGTGATGAAATATGCTACAGCCAACAAGATACCGATAGTCAGCCGGGGCGCTGGCTCAGGGTATACTGGAGGCTCATTGCCGGTCAAAGGCGGAATAGTGGTCAGTTTCGAGCAGATGAACAAGATTCTCTCCGTGGATAAAGTAAAAATGTATGCAGTAGTCGAGCCTGGAGTTGTGACCCAGAACTTTTTCGATGAAATGGAGAAGTTAGGGCTTTTTTATCCTCCTGATCCCTCCAGCTTGAAGACATCGACCTTGGGCGGAAACGTGGCTGAGTGCGCTGGTGGCTTGCGAGGTAGAAAATATGGGGTCACAAAAAATTACGTGCTGGGACTGGAATTTGTGCTCAATGACGGCGAGATCGTCAGAACCGGCGTCTTGAGTCAGGATGGGGATTCTGGGTATGATTTGGCCGGAATCGTGATCGGCTCAGAAGGAACCCTGGCAGTAATCACCAAAATAGCTTTGAAACTGTTGAAAAAACCAGCTTATGAGGAAACCATCTTAGCAGGATTTAACAATATGGAAGATGCAGCCAAAGTCGTAGCTGACATCACTGCATCCGGAATCACCCCTTCGATCCTGGAGTTCATCGATGGCGACACCCTGTCGTGCGTTTTGGAGTTCATCCAGACAGATAGAGTCGAGAAAGCTGCAGCAGTCCTGCTGATCGAGACCGATGGTGAAAAAGAACAGGCGCATCAGGAAGCAGAAGAGATCATCAAAATCTGCCAAAAGAATAATGCCAAAAGCCTAAGATTTGCAGATACCAAGGAGGAAAAAGACAACTTGTGGAAAATCCGCCGTTCGGTTTCTGCTTCTTTATTAAGATTAGCTCCGACCAAGGTGAACGAGGATGTAGCCGTTCCACCAAGCCAGCTTCCTGAATTAGTCAGGGGAATTAAACAGCTATCCAAGGATTACAGCGTCCAGATTAATACCTTTGGACATGCCGGTGACGGAAACCTGCATGTGAATTTTATGACCGATTCCAGAGATAAAGCCAAAATGCACCGGGTAGAAAAGGCAGTAGAGAAATTGTTCGATCTGACCATTAAATTGGGAGGAACCCTTTCCGGCGAGCACGGAATCGGCACGACCAAAGCCAGGTTCATGGAAAAAGAAGTAGGAAAATCCGGGATAGAGTTCATGAAGAAGGTCAAGCAGGCATTTGACCCGGAAGGAATAATCAACCCCGGCAAGATTTTTTCTGAATAATGTTTTCGTAGGGTCACGGCACGCCGTGACCCTACATTTTATTTCCGTTTGTAGAGACGCATCGCTATGCGTCTCTGTTTTTTTGACCTCACCCTTCCCGTCTCCTGTTAGGAAAGGGTAGATTACTTTTTTACTTGACAAAGCCGAATTACCACCTACCTTATTCTCAGATAAAACAATTCGACTCCTTTTTAGAGCGGGAGGATTGTGAGTAAAATCCCTTCAGTTTATGTGGGCTTCATTTCCTTTTTTCTTTTCATCTGCACTCTTCCCCTTTCTGCCCAGACAGACAGCTCCTGGACAGACATCTATGATGGCCCCGCCCACGGCGAGGATGTCGCCTCTTCGATAGCCCTCTTGGATTTCTACCTCTTTGGCTACTATATTTTCACCGATGCATGTGTGACTGGCTGGAGTGCCGGAATAGCAACAGGTCTCGATTATGCAACGATCAACTACGATCCTGAAACCGGTAGTCCCATCTGGATAAGAAGGTATAATGGACCCGGCAACGGCGATGACAGAGCCCATGCTGTGGTAATCGACAGCCTTAGTGACATAAGCGTAACTGGCGAAAGTTGGGGAGATGGTACGGGCTTTGACTATGCCACTATAAAATACTATGGGTGGGGTGACACCATCTGGATACGAAGATACAACGGGCCCGGAAATGGAGACGACAAAGCCTATGCCATAGCCGCCGACACTGGTGGAAATGTCTATGTAACTGGAGGGAGCTATGGGACCTCTTCTTATTTCGATTATGCCACGATCAAGTACAAATCGGATGGAGATACTGCCTGGGTCAGGAGATACAGTGGATTAGATCAGGGGAATGCAGCTCACGCCATAGCAGTGGATGACTCCGGCAATGTCTATGTAACCGGACAAAGCCGCAATGGACAGATATCCAGCAGTTATGCCACTATAAAGTACAAGCCTGACGGCGAGGTTGCCTGGACCAGCAGATACAGAGGCTGGTTCTTTTCCAGTGTAGGATCCGATCTGGCTCTGGACAATGCCGGTAATTTGTATGTCACCGGATGGAGCGATGGTCCCTCTGGTGTTTACGACTATGTCACACTAAAGTACAATGTCTCGGATAGCAACCCGTTCTGGGGAGCAAGTTTCAACAGCCCTTACAACATGGTCGACTTTGCCTATGGTATCGCGGTGGACCCGCCTGGAAACATCTACGTCACTGGGGAAAGTTACAAGTACGAGCAGATAGGGAGCGGGTATAAGTATAGCTCAGACTGCGTTACCATCAAGTATACACCCGGCGGTGACACGCTCTGGCTAAGAAGATTTAACGGTTGGGCAGATTCGAATGATGCCGGGCTGGACATAGCTGCAGACACTCGAGGAAATGTTTACGTGACTGGAAAGAGTTTTGGGTCGAATTTCGACTATGCCACCATAAAATATTCCACCAGCACAGGAATAAAGGATGAAGCTGAACTTGGAAATAAACCTTCACGATTTATGCTT
>DATKKH010000064.1:0-6250 GCA_035543035.1 Terriglobales bacterium
GAGTATCTTTTTCTGGGGAGGGGAGGTGCAGGAACTAATCACCAATCACTATTCACTAATCACCGATTTACCCGCCCCCGTAGCTCAGTTTGGATAGAGCAGCAGTTTCCTAAACTGTTGGCCGCCCGTTCAAGTCGGGCCGGGGGTAGTAAAGGCGGAAGTTAGTGGTCGGTGGTCAGTGGATGGAAAAAATCAAAAGTCGAAACGCTAATGCCGATCATCGGATGAAATTACGAATTGGGCTGAAACTCTAATTCTCACATTAAAGAGGAGACAAGGGAGGCGGATTAAAGTTTAGAGTTCGGAGTTTTATAAAAAAAGTTAAAAAAAAGCTTGCTTATAAAAAGGTGAAATTATATATTTTGGGCTTAAAATTGTGCGGTGAACCAAAAACACAAAAAGGAGTAAGCCAGATGAAGCTAAAACTAATCCTGATAACCGCTTTGCTGTTGTTAGCATTCGTAGACCTGGGGCTTTCTCAGACTTTATGGTTCGGAGATCAGGTACTGGTAACAAGGAATATTCTGGACTACAATTTGATAGGGGGAGGAGCCAGAGCAAGGGGGATGGGAGGAGCTTTTATCGGAGTGTCCGACGACCCGTCTGCTGCCAGCTGGAATCCATCCGGATTAACCCAGTTAGATAAGTACCAGATGGGGGCCACTCTTTATTTCATTAATCCCAGCCTGAAATATACCACTGCTTATGCCGGCACCGATTTTGCAAATTCCCTGAAACAGAATAAAGCCTCAATCTCTTTTGGTAGCGTGATCCTTCCTTTTAAGCTGTACCAGAAGCAGGTGGTAGGCAGCGTCCTGTATAACAGGTCTTCTGACATCTATGATAAACGGATTTATAATTTCCCGGGCGACAGACGCATCGACAATTTCGGCGTCTATCAAATAACTGATACAACTATAACAACAACCGGTGTGGATTCTGTCCGGATAGGTGATAAGCAAGAAGAGATCAAAGGGGGACTGGATGTAGTAAATTTATCTTTGGCGACTAAGGTATACAAGGAGTTATCCTTGGGTGTTGGCATAAATATCTACACCGGCTCTTATGAGTATAATTCCAGCCAGCAGATAAGGTTTACCTGGAATCCGGCTTTCGATACCTTGATCCTGTATCATCCCTTCATAAAGGGGAGTTATTCCGGAGCTAATTTCACTATAGGCGCTATGTATAAATACCAGGATTTCAGAATCGGAGCCATCGTGAAAACGCCTTTTAAGCTGCAGGAAAAAGACGATGCCAAATTTCTCAAAGACGTAATCATCAATGGGATCACAATTACCAATCCGGATGCGACTTCCTCCAGGCCGGTCTTCCCGGTTGAATATAAGCAGAAATGGGAAATACCTTTTACCGTGGGATTTGGAGCTTCTTACGCGATAAAAGGGCTTACCTTAGCCGGGGATCTGGAATTCAGAAATTTCAGCAAGGCGAAATTGCATTTTCCCCGCAAATGGTCCGATCCCAATTCCCCAGATTCTACCATGGATCTGGATTGGAATTCGATCACCCAGTTCAGGATCGGCGGAGAATATGTTTATAAAAGCAAATACGGGACAATCCCGATTAGGGCAGGGTTCAGAAATGATCCCCAGGTTTTCTCCGATCTGAAAAACGTCGACTTTGAATTCGTAGATTATGACCCGCAGGCAGGTCATACTCTGATGAACTCGGCAGATGTTATAGGCATAGTGAGCCAGTCCAATGGGAATAAAGTCACCGGGAACACGTTTTCTGTGGGAACCGGAATCGGCTGGAGTCAGATAAAACTTGATTTCACCTTTGAATACAGCCAGTACAATACCAAGATGGCTGGTACTATTTTGGAGAAGTCCTTTGAAATTGCAAAGCTGGAGAAAAAGAACACCAGGTTTTTGGTGAACTTCACCGGTTTTTTCTAATCTTCGGGATAGTCATACAGAGGCGAAGCTCAATTTCAAATGAGCTTCGCCTTTTTTGTAAAATACTTGTTTGGCAATGAACTCATTTTAGAGATAAAAAATCGCTGGATTATTAGAATGTTCTCAAAAAGTAATCATACTATAAGAAGATAAAGGTTTTGTCAATAGATTTGGCAGCTACTAAGTGCACTCAAATTTTTTGTGAGGAGATGATAGGATGAGTCCCAAAAAAGTAAAGGTAACCAAGCACATGATGAAGGAAGATAAACTGGTAACTACCACCTTTAAATTCACGGAATATGTCCAGAAACACTCCAAAGAGTTTTTGTTTGCCGGAGGCGGGCTGGTTGTGGTGATTCTCATAGTTTTGTTTTTGATTTCCTCTAACAAAAGCCGTAGTCAAAAAGCAGCGGACCTTCTGGGAAAAGCCCGGGTGGAGCTGGAGTCGGGTGAATTTCAGGCAGCCACTGCGGATCTTCAAACAATCTTGAGAAGTTATAACGGGACCGATGCAGCTCAGGAGGCTTTGTATCTTCTGGGTAATTCTTATTATTATGGCAAGGAATACGACCAGGCGCTGCGTTATTTTCAGGAATTCGTGAGCAAGTATTCGAAATCCGATCCTTTCTTTTTATCCGGGGCTTATTCCGGCATCGGTGACTGCTATGTCCAGAAAAAAGAATTTGCCCTGGCAGCAGAATCGTATCTTCGGGCAGCAGACAAGATCAAGGACGACCTGATTATCCCGAATTTACTCCTCTCGGCAGCACAGTCTTACTCTTATGCCAACCAGCCTGACAAAGCCAAAGAGCTTTACGAGAGGATCATAACTAAATACCCTAATTCAAAGGTAGTCCCCCAGGCCCGGATGGAGTTAGCGGAGCTCCAGGCGCAAAAGGGATAGAAAAGAGCCGTTTATGGAACCAAATTCTCAGAAGTCACTGAAGGTTGCCTTCATCTGGCACATGCACCAGCCTTATTACAAGGACATCAAGACCAACCGTTATCTTTTACCCTGGGTGAGGCTGCATGCTTTGAAGGATTACTACGATATGGCCGCCATACTGGATAGTTATCCCAATATCTCCATGACTTTCAACCTGGTGCCGACTTTGATCGAGCAACTCCTGGATTACTCTTCCAATTCGGTCTATGACCGCCACTTATTTTTAACCGAAAAGATATCAGGCCAGTTGACCTCAGATGAAAAACTGGAAATAGTCAGGGATTTTTTCATGGGCAACCAGTCGACCATGATCAAGCCCTACCCGCGTTTTTATCAGCTTCTCCTCAGAAGGGGAGAGGACCCTGAAAAATTCCCGGCGATTGCCCAGAAGTTTTCGCCTCAGGATTTCCTTGACTTGCAGGTCTGGTCAAATCTGGTCTGGTTTGATCCGATTTTCAGGAAAGATGCGGAATTGGTCCCCTTGTTCAAAAAGAAAGAGAATTTTACAGAGGAGGACAAGAAGGTTATGCTCATAAAGCAAAAAAGCATAATTCGTTCGATTCTTCCGAAGTATAAAGACCTGAAAGACAAAGGACAGATTGAGATAACTATCTCTCCCTTTTGTCATCCGATCTTACCTTTGCTCTGCGATACAGACATAGCCAAGGTCTCGATGCCAAACGTCTTCCTTCCGAAGAAAAGATTTATCCACCCTGAGGATGCACTGGCACAAATTAACTGCGGGATTGAATTCTTCGAAAGAATTTTCGACGGAAAGCCCAAAGGTATGTGGCCTTCAGAAGGAAGTGTCAGCGAGGACATCATTCCCCTGATGGCGCAGGCCGGGATTAAGTGGGCAGCCACGGACGAGGAGATACTTTTTTTAAGCATGAAAGTCGAAAGTTTTTCTGACCATTATAAGGGCGATTTACTGTATAAGCCGTATGAGGTAACCTCTAAGGGAAGCAAGATATTTTTTGTTTTCCGGGACCATTACCTTTCCGATTTAATCGGATTCGTATATTCCCGCTGGGATCCAAAGAAAGCGGCAGACGATCTGGTTTACAGGCTTCTGGAGATAAGGAAGAATCTGAAGGAGGAAGAATTATCGGAGTCGATTGTTAGTATCATCCTGGACGGGGAAAACTGCTGGGAGTATTACAAAAATGACGGAAACGATTTCCTCAATGCTCTTTATGCTAGACTTTCGCGGGAAAAGCTGATTCAGACTACTACCGTAAGCAAGTTTCTGGAAGAAACTAAAGTTAAATCAAAATTATCTAGTTTGTACCCAGGCTCCTGGATCGACCATAACTTCAAAATCTGGATAGGCGAGCCGGAGGATAATTTAGCCTGGGACCTGCTTACGGAAACCAGGGAAAAACTGATCGATTTTCAACAGAAAAAAGGAAAAGACATCCTAGAGGAAAAACAAAAAGCTGCCTGGAAAGAAATATATGTGGCAGAGGGCAGCGATTGGTGCTGGTGGTATGGAAGCGCTCATACAGGCCCTGGCAGCGAGCTTTTCGATCTGCTCTTCCGTTCCCACTTGCTTTCTGTTTACGATATAATGGATATGGAGCCTCCTGAAACCCTTTTCCAGTCCCTGAGGACTGCAGCCAGGGTATTGGCTGTCCAGGAGCCTGTCAACTTCATCACCCCAACTTTAGACGGAATAGTGACTCATTTCTATGAGTGGGAAGGAGCAGGGGTTCTGGATTGTGTGAAGTTGAGCGGTGTGATAAGAAGAGCAGTCAGCGTAGTGAAACAAATCTATTTTGGTCATGATCCGGAAAATCTCTACCTGAGGATAGATACGATTCTGCCTGCCGAGAAATATTTTTCCGAAGATTACAGGCTGGATATTGAAATTTTTTTTCCTTCACGCTTCAGAGTTTCGGTTTCGAAAGATAAAGCCTCTCTTTGTAGATATGATTTAGAGAGCAAGAACTGGAAGGATGTATCTGCTCCGGTGAATTTCGCATTTGCTAGGGTTTTGGAGCTTTCACTCCCTCTTTCTGCTTTCGAGCAGGTCCAGGAAAAAGGTTTTCAGTTCAGGGTAATAGTAAGAAAAGGAGAGGATGAGATCGAAAGGTGCCCGGAGATAGACTTGATAAAATTCAGTCTTTTACAGGTAGATAAAACGCCGGCATACTGGTAAGAATTGGCAGGGGTTCAAAATTTCGAGCTCCTGAATTATAGGGACAGAACATCGTTCTGTCCTGGGCTATATCTCGGGGAGTGGTGCCATGAACGAAATAATTTCAGGGAACACAGAAGAACAAAAGACTGACGGGTCAGATCAATCTCAGGAAAAGATGATCCAGGAGGGAAAGGCGGCTGCCATTCTTGGCTATATACCTTTTATGTGCTTTGTCCCCTTGACCAGGATGAGAGATAATCCTTTTGCTCTCAAGCATGGCAAACAGGGGCTGATTCTTTTTGTTCTGGAGATTCTGGCGATAATCTTTCTTTTTCCCCGGATAAGTCAACTTTTTTGGGGAATGATACTGATTCTCTGTCTGGTTTCTGCCGCAGCAGGAATTATATATTCTACCCAGGGGAAAGACTGGAAGATTCCTTTTGTTGGAGAATTAGGAGACAGGCTGAAGCTTTGATTTCCTGCCTTTGATGGTGTCCTGACCAAGAAGTCGGATTTCAGTTTCAGAATTTCGTAGTGCTAGGCTTTCAGCCTCGCTTAGGATCCTTAAAGAATCGCTCTACTAAAACTAACTATAAGACAAAAAAACGATGATCAGAACCACTGTAGTCGGAAATTATCCCAAAATCAGCTCGGACAAAAAAGTTCCTAATCTGAGGAATGCCTTGAACCAATTTGACCAGAAGAAAATCTCAGCCGAGAAGTTGGAAGAGGTTTACAAGGCAACCATCTCAAGAGTGATACAAGAACAGGAAGCTGCCGGGATCGATATTATAACTGACGGACAGATAAGATGGGATGACCTGGTAACTCCCTTTACCAGGAACATCGAAGGGTGTGAAATCGACGGGCTTTTGAGATTTTTCGACAATAACGTCTACTACCGTAAGCCGGTGATAAAATCCTGGATGTTTTTCAAGGATTATACTACTTTGGGGGATTATAAATTCGCTAAAGCCAACACTTCCAGGAAACTTAAAGTGGTTCTGCCCGGGCCTCTTACCTGGGCAAAATTGTCTCTGGACGAGCATTACAAGGATTTGAAGAATTGGATGACGGACTTCAGTTGGATTCTGAAAAAAGAGGCTCAAAAGTTGGACGAGGAAAAAGTTGAGTATGTACAATTTGACGAGCCTTCATTATGTAAATTCCCGGAGAATCTTGACCTGGTGAAGGAATGTCTGAAAATAGTCACCTCAGGCCTGAAGGCAAAGACAATTCTTT
>DATKKH010000065.1:0-3711 GCA_035543035.1 Terriglobales bacterium
GTCCAATGTGGTTTTGAACCTGTCCAGAGGGCCAAAGTTCGCGATGTTTATCGCGCCGAAGAAATGTCCCACGTTGGAGAATTTCTGGGAGGGGTCTCTTTTGGAATCAACATAAGGTCCGTAGGCTGCGCCTGAGAGAATTCCGGAGAAGATGTCAACCAAAACCGACATGCCGTAACCTTTGTGCCCGCTGAACTCTTCGCCTGCGCCGCCTAAGGGGAGAACTCCGCCGCCTGCGGCTTTGGTCATGTTATCCAAAACCTTTTTGGTGTCAGTAGTGGGAATACCTTTTTCATCTACTGCCCAGCCTAAGGGTAAAGGTTTTCCAAGGCGGTCATACACTTCTAATTTTCCTCTGGGAACCACAGTGGTTGCCATATCCAGCACCCAGGGTCTTTCTTTGCCGGCTGGGAAGACCACGGAAATCGGGTTTGTGCCGATGATCATATCCCGGCTGAATGTCGGCACGCCTAAAGGGGCTGAGTTAGTCATCGAAATGCCGCACAGGTTTTCCTTTAAAGCCATCATCGAGTAATAGCCGGCAATGCCGTAATGGTTCGAGTTGCACACGGTGACAAAACCGACACCGGAATCTTTGGCTTTTTTGATTGCTAACTTCATTCCGAACAGGCCTGCGGGCTGGCCCAGACCGTTTTCTCCGCTTATGGCTGCTGTGGAAGGTGACTCATTCAATATCTTGGGCTTAACACCGGGAAGAATCTTTCCATTCTTGATGCCGTTGACATATCTCATCAATCTGGCAACCCCGTGCGACGGGATCGCTCTCAAATCTGCCTGGACTAAGTTGTCCGAAGTTACCTCTGCGTCTGCCTGCGGAACTTTCAGGTTGACAAAAACCTGAGTGCAGAATTTGCTCAGCTTTTCGTCATTGACGATCACTTCTGCCATACTGACTCCTTTTTAAAAAGTTGATGTTTTTCGATTATTGATTTTTACTTCTTTCACTCCCTTGATGGCCGTTAAAGCTTTTCGGCTCGTAGAGGAGGGATTAAGGGAGGGTGATATTTTACTACCCTCACCCTGGCCCTCTCCCATAAAGGGAGAGGGAACAACTCGGACAGAACGGTGTTCTGTCCCTACAATTTCAGATTTTCAAAAGATGAGTCCGGTTTCCTGGACCCCTGACCTGCACGTCCGTTCCAGGCAGGGATAAATCAATCCTCCCTGGGGCATTACATAAGCTTTGAAATCATCCCCGTGCCTGGATTTTATCTTGGCTAGAGCATCTTCCAGACTTTCGGCATATTTGAAAAATCTCTCCTCCAAGAAATCCTTTTTCATCGAGGAGATGACATAAACGTCATTTCTCTTCAGAATTTTGGAGTTGATCACCGCAGTATGGCCGCCGACAACTATGTCTTTCTCCTTTGTGTTGAGTAGCTCGTCTAATGATTTTGCCCTGGAGAGCCATTTGTCAAAAGTATCCGAACCTATACCTTCGCGCGATTCGGTCAGCATTACGATGGTCCCGCCTTCCTTGACTACCTGCCGAGCATTGTTCATCGTCTTCATTGTCTGGTATAAATTCACGTCCTTGGGATATCCTCCGGCACTGGCAATAACGGCATCTGCTAATTGGTCGATCTTTACCTTATAAAGTTTGTTGCAGGAATCGACTCCTGCATAAAAAGCTGCGGTTAAATCACCTGCGACGATATTCACGATTTCCTTTTTGTCGTTTATCACCACGTTCAATAAGAAATCGACTCCGGCTTTGGCTGCGGCTTCCTCCATCTCCTGATTAATCGGGTTTTCCTTGAGAGAGGCAATGGCTACTCCGGATCTGCATACCATCGCATGATTAGCCCGGATAGATTCCCTTCCGGCAACTCCGGGTAAAATTCCTTTTCTTCCGCCGGAATATCCTCCAAAATAATGAGTGGTGATAAGTCCGGTCATCACTACTAAATCCGATTCCTGAATGAGTCTGTTGACTAAAAGCTCGTTTCCAGTGGAGAGTTTTCCGAAGGAAACTAAATCTTTATCGCACTCGTGGCTGATTAGTTTGAAATTATTGACAATCTCATCCCCGAAATTGTCCCGGTTTTCCTTGTCAGTATGGGGTCTGTGAGCACCGGTTCCGACCAGGAAAGTGATATTCTCCTTCTGTATGCCTCCGGAGTTGAGTTCTTCAACAATAGGGAGGAGGAGATTATGAGCCGGTCGCTTGTAGGGGACTCCACGGGTGAAGTCACTAACCACGATGACAGCGGTCCTTTTGCCTTTGGCTAACTCTTTTAACCTTTTGCTCTTGATCGGATTCTGCAGAGCCTGGATGGTCGCCTGGTTGACATCCGAAAGACCAGGGACTTTTTCCAGTTCCAGAACTTTCAGGAGGTTCTTATCCGGCAGAGACAATTCCTTATAAGAATCTCCGTATTTCAGGTTGATTTTCATAGGATTCCTTTGAATTTACCAAAATTTTACGCAAATCAGGAAGAAAATATAGTGTCCCCTTCTCAGGGACGCAAGGACTTTTTTCTGAAATTTTTAACAAAGAATGATGGATGAAGGCGAACGGAGTAGCGAGTAGTGAGTAGCGAGGGATAGAGGGAAGATCGTAGGGCAAGGCTTCAGCCTTGCAATCATTTCAATTTCAAAACGGTATAGAGGTTATCTTCGTAGTGCGACCCTTTTCAGGGTCGCGTGGGGGATCTCACCCTCAAACAAGTTTGAGGGTGCCACCCATTTGCACGAAAAAACTTCATTTTTTTCTTGACAAGTGCACAAATGTGCAGTATAATACAGGCAAAAGGCTAAAGTCCAAAGTCTAAAGTCAGAAAGAGATTTAAACCTTTAACCTATAGCCTTTAGACTTTAGCCTGCATTACTCGGAGGGGAAAATGGAAGTAAGAAAACTTATAAAATTTGGGATTCCGGAGAGGATAATCCAAGCCTGGGAGAAAAAACAGGGGGAGAAATTATTGCCTCTGCAGTCTTTGGCAGTCAGCCGGTTTGGTCTCCTTAACGGAGAGAGTCTGATAATCTCTGCACCTACTTCTTCGGGCAAAACTTTTTGTGGAGAACTTGCAGCAATAAGCTCCATTTTCAAGCAGAGAAAAGTTATCTATCTTGTTCCCCTGAAAGCTATAGCTGAAGAAAAGTTTGCGGATTTTCTGGATAAATATTCAGGTCTGGGAATAAAAATAGCTATCTCCACGCGTGACAGAAGGGAATATGATTCCGATTTAGAAAAAGGTAATTTCGATTTAGGGATTTTGATCTATGAGAAATTCAACCAGCTTTTGCTCAAAAATCTGGACCTCCTGAAGAACATAGACCTCCTGATTATAGATGAACTGCAGATGATTGGGGATTCATCCCGCGGTAAGGTGCTGGAGTTAGCTTTGCTCAAGGTTCTGAGTTCCGGTTGCAAACCCCAGATAATCGGTCTGTCTGCAGTTTTGGGAGAAGTGGAAGGATTGGCTTCCTGGTTAAAATGCAAATTACTTTTGGAGCATAAAAGACCAGTCGAGCTTTTACAGGGGATCCTTTACAAAGGAAAATTCGTTTACAGAAAGCATAATTCCCAGGAAGAAGGGGAAGAGGAGTTCATCGATATCGAAAGCGAGAACATCGACGAGTTTCTTTTCCCGAATATACAGAAACTTTTAAATCAGGGTGAGCAGGTTCTGGTTTTTCTCAAGAGCAAGAATGAAACTGTTCAATTAGCTTTAACTTTTGCGGAAA
>DATKKH010000066.1:0-5131 GCA_035543035.1 Terriglobales bacterium
ATACAGTTTGGAGTTTGTGAGTTTGGCGTTTGGAGACCGCCAAAACCACACAACCCCAAAACAATCTGATTTTTTACAAAGAGCAAATTCAAACTTGACTTTAAATAACCTCGAACCTCATTTGAATCTTTTCACTAAGAGAACTAATCATCAACCGCAAACTAATTCTATTTACGGATTGACATTATATAAGAAATAATCTGATGAAAATCAATGATTTTTATTAAAATGCATAAAACGTAATAAGGAAACCCTGTCCTTAAGGCTTTTCGCAGCATCTGGCTTCATACCCGACGTTATTTTTATTGATATCGAGAGAAGCCCGAAAAAATCGACGGGTGGCACCCTCAAACTTGTTTTGAGGGTGTCCTTCGTGACATCGGGCTTAATGTTCGATGTTTATTTTTTTCGTTGATCTTGAAAGAGGAACGAAAAAATGGGGGCGTTCATATGAACGCCCCTAAGGAAAAACAGAGGGTCAGTTATTTTAATCTCTCGCGTAGGGGTGGAGCTTGTCTCCACCTTTCCCACCGGACGTCCACTGGACGCCCCTACGTATTGATCCTTCCCCATATTGAGGGCAATATGGGTCTACCTATCTTATTGTTTTCCTCCAAATTCTCCTACTGCCCTTCCTGCCTGAAGGTTCCTTCCTGTTTCCTGAGATAAGCTGGTATCTCCAGGTCATCCTGGGAAAAAGCCGCATCCCTGTTTTTAGGCACAAGGATCTGCTGGGTTGGGCTCTCCTTTTTAAGCGGACGCGGTTTTTCAAAAACCAGCTTACGCGAGGAGAACAGGTCGTGCTCTGATTCCGGCTCTCTTTTCAG
This sequence comes from Terriglobales bacterium, assembly GCA_035543035.1. Taxonomy (GTDB): domain Bacteria; phylum Zixibacteria; class MSB-5A5; order MSB-5A5; family RBG-16-43-9; genus RBG-16-43-9. The sequence goes on from DATKKH010000066.1 coordinate 828, forward strand.
GGCTGAACTTCCGAAACCGGTAGCAATCACCGTAACCCTGATCTCGTCTCTCAAGAACTCATCGATAACTGCTCCCCAGATGATATTTGCCTCAGCTCCAGCCGCCTCTACTACGACTGAGGAGGCTTCGTTCACCTCAAACAAAGTCATCTGTGGACCGCCGGTCACGTTCACCAGAACACCTTTTGCCCCGGAGATGGAGACGTTTTCCAGAAGGGGACTGGCGATTGCTTTCTGAGCGGCTTCTTTAGCCCTGTTTTCTCCTGAGGCATAGCCGGTTCCCATCAGGGCGTCACCCATTTCTGACATAACCGTTTTCACGTCAGCGAAGTCTAAGTTGATTAAGCCCGGAACGGTGATTAAATCCGAAATACCTTTGGTGGCTTGAAGCAGAACCTCATCTGCGAACCTGAAAGCCTCCAAAAGTGTGGTTTCCTTCTGCACCACGGAGAGGAGTTTCTGATTCGGAATGATGATCAGGGTGTCGACTCTCTGCTTCAGCTCTTCGATTCCCTGCAGGGCTTTTGCCATTCTCTTTTTTCCCTCGAAATCAAACGGCTTAGTCACCACAGCAATGGTCAAAGCACCTAACTCTTTGGCGATCTCGGCAACTATGGGTGCTGCACCAGTTCCGGTCCCGCCGCCCATCCCTGCAGTGATAAAAACCATATCCGTTCCAGCCAGGGCTTCTGCTACCAGCTCCCGGTCCTCTTCGATCGCCCTCCTGCCGATCTCCGGATTGGAGCCTGCTCCCAGACCTTTAGTCAGCTTGGCTCCGATCTGAATTTTCTGGACCGAGCGGGCATTGTCCAGAGCCTGGGCATCGGTGTTGACCGAGATAAATTCCACCCCGGATAACGAGGCATCGATCATCCGGTTTATGGCATTACCACCTGCCCCCCCTACACCCACTACTTTCATCCGCGCATATTCCTGAGCCCCTATGTCTAACTCGAAGAACATAACTGACCTCCTGTCTTAAGAGTTTTTATTTTTTTATTATAGATATTCTCCAAAAAAGTTTTTTACCCGGTGAGCCATCCGGTTGAACAGCTTTCCATTAGCACCTTTTCTGAATTTCCCCTGGTGATTTCTCAGACCGTAGAGAACCAGCCCGATTCCTGTGGTATTCACCGGATTAGCCGCAATGTCCAGAAGCCCGCTTACCCCTTTTACTTCTCCCTTTTTCACCGGCATATCGAAAATCTGCTCTGCCAAATCCTCGGTCCCTTCCATTAGGGAGCCTCCACCCGTCAGCACCACTCCGGTTGCCAGAATATCCGAAAAACTCGTTTTCTTGAGCTCTCTCAAAGCCAGGCTGAAAATCTCCTCCATCCGGGGCTCGATTATAGCAGCCAATATGCTCCTGGAAACTTCCCTCGGCTCTCTGGTGCCAACTCCGGGAACCTTTATCATCTCCTCCGGATCGGCTAATGACGCCAGGGCACAGCCATAGCTTTTTTTCAATTCATCTGCCTGTTCGACCGGCGTTCTCAAGCCTATGGCTAAGTCGTTGGTTACATTTCTGCCGCCTAAGCTTATGACCGCAGTATGTCTGATGCATCCATCATAGAAAATCGCCAGATTGGTGGTCCCTCCGCCTATATCGATCAGGGCAACTCCCAACTCTATCTCTTCCGGGGTAAGGAGTGCCTGGCTGCAGGCTAAGGGCTCTAAGACCAGATCCTGCAGGTCATATCCTGCCCTTTTCACACTGCGGTGGATATTCTGGGTGGAGGTAACTGAGCCTGTGACAATGTGAACCTCGACTTCCAATCTGGTGCCTCCCATCCCTCTGGGGTCTTTGATGCCGGACTGGTCATCCACAGTGAATTCCTGGGGAAGCACGTGAATTATCTCCCGGTCCATCGGGATGGCAACGGTTTTGGCAGCTTCGATTGCCCTTTCGATTTCGGACTGGGTGATCTCATGGTCCTGGCGGGTCACGGCAATGACTCCCCGGCTGTTGATGCTCCGGATATGGTCTCCGGCTATGCCGGCATAGATCGATTCTGCTTTTACTCCTGCCATAAGCTCGGCATCCTGCACCGCTTTGATTATCGAGTTGACCGTCTGCTCTAAATTCACTACTACACCGCGCTTCAGACCTTCTGCCAGGGCTGTTCCGAGCCCGATAATTTTTACCTTTCCTTCTTCGTCTATTTCACCGATGACAGCTCCTATTTTGGTCGTGCCTATATCCAATCCCACGACCACATCATCTTTTCCCATAGCTTATGTCCCCTTCCGCAAGCCTTCATGCTGCCTGGACAGAAGTATAAAGGCTTATTTTTAGAGGTTTTTCTTTGCTCCTTTGAAAATTACCTGATCTTTGAATCTAAAATCGAGGCAGGAGCATTCCTCAACGACTGCCGCTTTTTCCAGCCAGACGAATCTTTCGATCTTTTTTTGAAAATCTCCTGTCCCGAAAAGGATTCTGGCTCCGCTTTTTACCAGGATGACTGATAAATTATCTTGATCCTCCAGATCTATTTCCGATATCTGATCCAGAAACTCGGGTAATTTTTCCTTTACCGCATTGTAAAAGGCTAAGGCTTCTTCGATCCTTGGCTCCTCCGCCCTGCTGTAAAGCTTAAAGCTTCTGGTATTTATTCCATTGACGATAGGCAGATCATATGCTTTCCCTTCTCTCAGAGGTATGAATTCCCCTTCGGATGACAAACCGCACAGCTCAGGAGAGAGGTTCAGGATAAGATCAGGTTTTTTTTCCTCGATCCTTATTGCAACCTGGTTCGGAAGGATCCTGTAGGTCTCGACCGATTTTACCCTTTTATCTTTCTGGATTTTCCTTTCGATATCTCCTAAGTCGACTTTGAAGATGTTCTGTTTCAATCTCATATCAGCTAATTTCAGCACTTCGTCCTGGCTTACACCCTCGTTTCCGGTAATAGCTATGTTTTTCAGACTGAAAATAGTCGACTCGGTGAAAAAAAGCTCGATTCCTCTCACCCAGAGAAAAAGGAGAACCAGAACTCCGAGGATTGAAGCCTTTTTCACTTTTCCACCTCTTTCAAAGCAGAGAGCAGATTTTCACCAATCTTGAATATATCCCCTGCACCCAGGGTTATCACCATATCCCCCTTTTTGAGGATTTTAAGGAGAAACGGAACAATTTTTTCCTTCTCGGGTATATAGAAAACTTCTTTATGCCCGTATTCTCTTGCTTGTGACGCGACCAGCTCACCGGTTATTCCGGGTATAGGTTCTTCCCTGGCAGGATAGACATCCATTACTATCAAAATATCCGAGTCGAAAAAAGATTTGCCGAATTCTTTATAGAAATCCCTGGTACGTGAGAACAGATGCGGTTGGAAGATGGTTATGGTTCTTCTCGACCATCCATCCCTGGCGGCCTTTAGCGTTGCTCTGATTTCGGTTGGGTGGTGCGCATAATCATCCACAATCATTACTCCGTTTGCTATTCCCTTGATTTCAAATCTCCTGCCAACTCCCTTGAATTCTGACAGTGCTTCTCTCATCTTATCGAATGGTATCTCCAGTTCCAATCCGACGCTGAGTGCGGCCAGAGAGTTTTTGACATTATGGATGCCAGGAACAAGCAAAGAGACTTCTCCTAAATCTTTATCTTTATGTTTTACCTTGAAATGACTTCCATTCTCTTTGAACACAACTGAATAAGCTACCAGATCAGCCTGGGGAACAAGCCCGTAGGTGATTATAGGTCTTTCTATTCTGGGCATTATCTCCTGAATGGTCGCCTCGTCCAGGCAGAGAATGACGCTTCCATAAAAGGGAACTTTATTGACGAACTCAGTGAAGACCAATTTTATCTCCTCTAAATCCTTGTAATAATCTAAATGCTCGGCTTCTAAAGTGGTAACTACGGCAATGGTAGGAGTGAGACGCAAAAATGAACGGTCGAACTCGTCTGCTTCAGCTACAAGATATTCACCCTGGCCTAATTTGGCATTACTCCCCAAGTTCGTTACTCTTCCGCCTACGATTATAGTCGGGTCTAATCCTGCCTCAGTCAAAATCTGCCCTATCATCGAAGTGGTAGTGGTTTTCCCGTGAGTTCCTGCCACCCCGATGCCGAATTTCATTCTCATCAACTCGCCTAACATCTCTGATCTTCTTATCACCGGGATTTTGTTCTCCTTAGCGAAAATAACCTCTGGATTCGAATCTTTAACTGCTGACGAGATTACCACCACATCCGCTCCGGAGACGTTCTCCTTCTTATGCTCCAAAAAAACCTTGATGCCTAATTTCTTGAGCCTTTCAGTCGATTCAGAGCTACGCATATCCGAGCCAGTGACAGA
>DATKKH010000067.1:0-4797 GCA_035543035.1 Terriglobales bacterium
ATTTTTCGGAAAGTATTAAACCCAAAAACAAATCGACAGGGGTAGGTTGGGATATATTTGGGACTTTGGATGTGAGCCGAGCAGGTTCGCTTTCTCTTCCAGTTGTAGAACTTCAAATTTGTTTGTCTGTTTGTATAATAAATCGTCAGAAGCTCTTACTAACTGCTATGTCAGAACTGAGTTGAAGTGTGTTACGATAACTGGGGCAGGACGCCCTTCAATTAACTCTGCCACAATTGGCAGTTATTTCTGCATAAGCAACCGATGTGAGATGCTAAGCTAAGACTTAAAACTCAAATACCATATATTGACCTGATCTTTTTTATTCTTTTTATCCAAAAAGTGACAGTATTGCGCATTGAAAAGGATTATCAGATTCAATCAGAAAAAGTGCTGAAATCTTATTAGATCTCTATAGGCCTTTCTACCCGCAAAGAATAATGCCAAAAGCCCGGGTAAGAGCTTTAAGAAACCCATTTTAGTAAAGAGGGATACGGTTGGCTTAATCTTCAAAGCTCTGACAGGAGAAAACGCTTTCCTGTATAATCTACTATATAATCTGTAAAATTCCTCTGCCGGAAGCTCAGTTGGAAGAACACTATGGGCTAAGTCAAAAAGCCGATTATCCCTGAATATCATCTGGTTTTTGACCTCATCATAGAATTCTGTTCCGGGCAAAGGGGTCAGAATGGTGAATTCATGGTAGAAGATTTTCATTTCATCCATATATTTCAGGACTGCCTCAAAATCCTTTTTTTTATAATGAGGCTGAATGATAAAAGCACCCAACGGATCGACTTCATTCTTGCGCAGTATTTCTATAGCTTGGTTGTTCTTCTCCACGGTGCATCTTTTATTCAAAGATTTAAGCTCCTCATTTTTAAATGACTCCAAACCCAGAAATACCTTTTTCAATCCAATCTCTGCCCATTTCTCGACTATGTCCGGATGACGGTCTATCTCATCCACCCGGCTCAGGATATAATACTGTTTTTTTATACCGGCTTCTTTTATAAGTTCGTAGATTTTCAGTGCATGCTGGTAATCGAAGAAAAAATTATCATCCCCGGCATAAATATACTTCTCTTCTATCTGTGAAAGCTCTTCCAAAACCAGCTCGGGCGACCTTTTGAGAAATCTTCTCTGAGTAAGTACTGGACAGGGACAGAAATTACATTGATAAGGACAACCAGCTGAGGTAATGATTAGCGCAGTTGGCCTCCAGACTAAATGGAAATATTTTGCTCGATATTTCTCTGTTAAATCTCTCCTGGGCAAAGGAAGATGATCCAGGTCAATGACCTGATTTTTTACTGGAGTGAAATGTAACCTGTCTTCATTAGTCAATGCTAATCCCTCTATTTCCTCGAAGGGTTTTTCCATCTCAAAATTCAATAGAAGTTGCTTGAAGGATGAAACCCGGTGACCGGGAATTATTACATCCACAAAAGGGGAATTAAAATCCTCAGGTCTTAAAGTTGCGTGGGTCCCTCCTACAACTGTCAAAGTTCTTGGATTAAGTTGCTTGGTTTTTCTTAAAACCTCCAAAATCCTATAAGTATGAATTACTGTGCCTGTAATTCCTATAACATCAGGTTGAAACTGCTCAATCTTTCTCTCCCAGGAATTCTCCATTTTCATATCTAAAATCTCCACTTCGTGTTCTGGAATTGCTCCTGCCAGGTACTCCAGACCAAGCGGCTCGATATTGATCAGCTTTTTGGGAATCACGCTTTCCGGGCTGGTATCCGGATAAATCAAAAGAACTTTCATCTTGATCTCCTTTGTTGATATTTTCTCGCACTTACGATTAGCAAGAAGAATACCAGACCAGAGCAAAAGAATTGAAGAACTCAACCTCAATTAGAATAGGAGATTACATAAGATGTCTAATCGTCTGTTTCGCTTGAAATTATAAATGTTATGATTTGGAAGACAGAGGTGTCACCTTTTGTGAGCAAATAAAAGAGAGGCATTTGATGCGTCTCTACAAAATAAAGTAGGGGCGTATTGCAATACGCCCTTACAAAGATTTCACAGTGGAATTTGACTTAAGACTGGCTAGATATAGGGGCACGGTGTGCCGTACCCCTACAAAAACTCCGCAAGCTACTTTAACAAACTCATTTTCTTTGTCTGGACATAATTTCCTGTATCGAGCCTGTAAAAGTAAATACCGCTTGATACTTTTTCTCCATTCTCGTTCCTACCATCCCAGAACACTTTTTTCGTTCCTGCGCTCTGATACTCATTCACTAACACCTTGACCTTTTGGCCAAGAACGTTATAGATTTCGAGTCTGACATTAGATCCTTCTGGCAGAGTATAGGCAATCTCGGTTTGCGGATTAAAGGGATTGGGATAGTTCTGGAGAAGCTCAAAACCCTCAGGCAACTCTTTCTTTAGACCTTGTTTTTCAGCAACCGGGCAAGTACTGTTAATCGATTCCTGTAATTTATTCGCAAGATAAATCAGTTTCTCCGTTGCTTCTGGAGAGATATGCTTTCCAGCTTGAGCTTTGATATGCTTTCTGAACGCTTTTAGACTTTCAAGGGCATCGTCATATTCACCCCTTTTCAGGAAGAAGCAGACCGATCCTAACTGGCATTTCAAACTTTGTGCGATTCCACATCTATCAATCGAACCGTTTTCCAGATATTGGTTAACGACATCCATCAGGGCTAGAGTTCCCTTGAGCGGATCAGATAGAAGTGCAAGATCGATTACCCGACCTTCAGTATAGTAAGAAATCGGCGAGCGGACTACCATAAAATCTTTAACCACTGTGTACATAAAATAATTGGTAATCTGGAGATTGTTGATCTGAAATCCAGGTATCTGGCTTAAGAAGGGAACGACCCCATCCGGCACCGTGATGGTGTAATTGGAATAAGGATTTAACGGCTGTCCATTCACTGAAATCGTAGAATAGTCGACTCTCGATCCTGGAGGATTCGATGAGTTATAGACATAAGAAAAGTTGGAGCAGTGCAGGAAAAAATCCTCCATCGAGGGGAGATAGTAAACTGAGAATTCCAATCCATGGATGATTGACATTCCATCAGTCTGGAAAGTAGCCAGTTTTAGTCCCAGCCCAGAGGTCTGCTCAAACCCGTAAGGAATCGCCTGAAAGATATCAGCTCCTTTGACTTTTCCCTTATAAATCGTCTGGGAGGAAAATCCCTGAGGATGGAATGCGATATCTGTCCCGGTTTTGTCTCTCATTGCATCCGAGACTAAGTTTCCTAATCCGTTATCTTTGAATAACCCGGTTCCCAAAGGCTTTTCGATCTCAGTATTTGCCCTTGCAATCACCTGGGTATAAACCGGACCGAATCTTGAATCTGCTTCTACCCCTGCTGCTAAATTACCAATCATAGCTGCAAGAGTCGGCTCCTGGGGAATAAAGGAGTCGACAGATTGGAGTTTGTACTTCCAGCTCTGAATAGTCTTGTTATTCAGGTATAGTGTCAATTTTCCCAAATATCTTCCAAATTCTCCTGCCTGGAGTATCAGGGTATTTCCAATCTGGATAGGTGAACTTATAGTAGTATGAGAATGTCCTCCTACGATTATGTTTATCCCCGTGATGGAGGACGCAACCAACTGGTCATAATCAACTCCTAAATGTGAAAGGAGAATGATTAGATCGCAGTTGTGAGCCTTTAAGGTATCCACCCAGGCCTGGGCATTGGCTAAAGCTGGCAGAACTATAACAGGCGAAGGATTCGAGTTCTGATTGGTAAATTCTGTTAAAAGCCCAAAAATCCCAACTTTTAAACCATTATACTCTTTTATGGTATAGGGCTTGACAAAATTGCTCAACACCGGATCACCTGACATATCCAGATTTGCGCATAATACTGGAAAAACAGAACCGGGAAATCCTGCCTGGCTCAGCACGTATTCCAGAGTAGAAGGATACAGATCGAATTCATGATTTCCTAATTCCAGGGCATCAAATCCTAATCCTTTCATGATCTCAAGTTCCGCCACTCCCAGATATTTCTGGAACATAAAATCGCCGGTAAAGAAATCCCCCGCGTGTAAAAGCATTACTTTGTTGGCAGACAAACGGTTCATTCCCACTAAAGTGGCTATCCTTGCCATTCCACCCCAGGTCCAGTTACCCGCACAGTCCTTAGGACCATAGGGCAAAAGATGGGAATGGGTATCATTCAGATGTAGAATAGTCAGAGTATCCACCTGAGCCTGTGCCAGGGGATAAATACACAGAATCCCGATTATTCCGATTAAAACTATTAGCTTTTTCATTTCTCCTCCTTTTTATTTGAATAAAATGAATAAGAAATAAATCTACACGTGAACACCACCTTCCTTATTGATCACCTCCCTGAAAAGATAATAAACCCTTTGTTGGAGGGGTTGAGTGGTTTAAGAATGAACGACCTCTTAAGAGGATAATCCTTGTGAGTTTAATGTACTTCCGGGACTCTATTGTATGCTTGATTAACGATATATTCATTCTATAAAAATCCGAAAAGTCAAGTAAAATCGGCTTCCGCAGCAGAGGTCTAAAACCTCTGCTACGTGTTGTCCCATCCTCTCTTTCTTGTCTTTCTGAGTCTATCGCTAACATTAACTTGGTCATCATTTCGCTCATTTAGTATTTTGTCAGGTCCAGGACCTGACAGGAGGCTACGTCGGGAGTAGCTCCTGACGCAACAGGTATTAACCGAATCATCTGAAAAACTTGTAGCTTAGCCTGACAGAAAAAGCGCTTTCCTTTATAGGCTTGTAGATTTCGATCCCCTGGGTCTCGACTGATGGACGATA
>DATKKH010000068.1:0-6320 GCA_035543035.1 Terriglobales bacterium
TTATTGAGATAATTGGTGACTTTTTCCTTCTCGGCTAAGCTTTCTCTGAGCTTAAGGTTAGTCTGTTCTAATTCGAGGTTTAGATTCTCGAACTTCTGCTCTAAATCCTTATAGGCTTGATGGAGTTTCTGGATGGTCTTATTGAAAGAGGCATAGGAGTCGGCAAAGGCTTCCAACTGTTCCTGGGTTATTTCTCCTTTTCCCTCTTTTGCCATCTCCTTTTTCTCCGGCGACGAAGTTATTTTTCAAAATATAAAGAAATAATGAAAGATAGCAATAAAAATCTTGCAGTTTTTTATTGTAGGGACAGAATCCACCAGTGGAGGATTCTGTCCTCTATCGACGAAGACCATTTTTGTGGCGTCCGAGCTTGTCTCGGACGTTATTTTCTCTGTAGTTAGGCACAGGGCTCGACGTTACGAGGTTTTTATTTCTTCACGCTCACGATCGCATAGGGGTGGAGCTTGTCTCCACTCCCTCATCCGTGTACTTCTGTAGGGACAGAACATTGTTCTGTCCTTTTTTCCGGGGAAACTTGGATGGTGACTATGAGTGAAGATTTACTCTAAGCTTTTTGCCAGTTTTTCCAGCTCCACTTCTTTCTTTGCCAGTAGACTGGTTTTTCCCTCGAATTTCAAATGTATCGATTTGAGCTGCTCGACTATTTGGGGTTCGATCCTTTCCGAAGGATTAAAATTCTTGAGACTCAGGGTCATTTTTTGAATTGCCCGCATGGTCTTGACCCTCTGGTTCAAAAGAGAGTCTATGGTCTCTTCTGCTTCTTTTGCCTGCAGAGCGTAAAGCAGCTTATCGGTGAGATTTAGGATTTTATCGTATTCCCTGAGCAACTTGTGGTATAAAAGCAGGAGATTAGAACTCATTCTAAAAGAATTTGATAATTTTTAAGAAGACTTTGGTATTGAGAGTTTACAGCCTGTCCAAAAGCTCCCCTTTTTTAAGCTCGAACTCCTGATCCGTTATTAGCCCTTTGTCTTTTAACTCCCCCAATTTCTTGATCTGCTCCAGAACAACAGAATCGGTCGGTTTCTGTTCCAAAGCATAGAGAGCACCTCCGGCAATCGGAGTAATACCCGGGCCGGGGTTAAACTTCGGGTGATCAGGATTCTTGGCCCCTTTTTGATAATTCTTCAGTTCCTCTTCTAAATTCCTGATTTTCCCTTTAAGCTCATCTATCTCGAATTTCAATTGATGCTCTTTAAGAGCCTTGTCTATGGAAGCTCTTAGCTCGTTTAATTTAAACGGCTTGATCACGTAGTCGCAGGCTCCGCTCCTCAATGCCTCGACTGCGCTTTCTATGGTCGGGTAACCGGTCATAATAATTGCTAAAACATCCTGCGAGATTTTTCTAATCTCTTTTAAAGTCTGTATGCCGTCCATTCCCGGCATTTTAAGGTCTATCAATGCAATCTGAACTGGAACCGATTTGACTACCTCTAAAGCTTTTTCTCCAGATCCAGCTAAATGAACTTCAAAGCCCTGCTTGCCTAAGAATTCGAGGAGTAATTCCCTGACGAACAGCTCATCGTCTACTACTAAAATTTTCTCCTGTGGCATCTATTCTCCGATTTTCCTCTGCTTAATATTATAAACCGTTGTTGAAAAATGCAAGTTTTTTTATCAAAAAAAGCTTCTCTCAATCTTTTTATCGGCAAAAACTGCACAGCGATAAGTCCCTGAAGCTCAATTAGAAAGAAAACTAAATAAGTCCCCAAACTATCCTTAGTGCTACCGGGTGAAGGATTTGATTCGGATTCTTCAAATACTTTTTTCCCCGAATGATTTGAAGTAATACTTTCAAAATACTATCCTAACATTAATCATCACATTTTATTATAGAATACTAATTCCTGGACTGATTATCCTTCCGTAGCTTGGAGAAATGCCCATCCAAATAAAAAGAAACCCCCTGCAAAATCCGCAGAGGGTTTCTTTATCGTCTTTTCTTTATATAGAGAACTTATCCTTTTAGAATCTTCTTGTACTCGGACTTGTTCGACAGTATTTCAATAGCTTTCTTTACGCCCGGATCTGTTTTTAAAAGGCTCTCTTCATAATATGCTTTTTCCCCATACATATTATAAAGGAGGTCTCTTTTAATGCCCTTCTTTATATAGTCCAGACTGTTGTCAAAATCACCTTCTTTCGATTTTTGGATGACTTTTTTCAGATCTGCTAAGGCAGGAGCAAAAGAGTCTTTGTCCTTTTCCGAATTTATATTCTTCTCCAGGTCCTGAAGAGAAATCTCCACCTGGTTGAGATAAGTAAAGTTCTTCTCTTTGAGAAAATCCTTGAACTCGGAGAGCATCTTATCGTCCACCTCGAAATCTTTAGGCAGGTCTTTATGCTGGGAGGCATATCTGACTGCAAAATCGAAGAAAAGCTGCTGTCTTTCCAGATCGATTTCTATGGGTTTCATCTGCTCAGCCGAAATTACTATATCCGGCACGATTCCTCCGCCGCCATATACCACCCTGCCATCATTCGTGTGGAAAATTTCGCTCTGGGTCGTGTCCTTGACAGTGCTGTCCCCATCGTCTGAGGAAGCCAGGGTTAAATTTTTCTTGGACCTTTCCGGTTTCTGTATGCATCTGCCGCTGGGAATGTAATATTTGGCAATGGTCAGTTTCAGGTAAACGTCATCCGGCATGTTCAAAACGGACTGCACCAGTCCTTTTCCGTAGGTGGTGTCTCCTATTATCACACCTCGGTCCCAGTCCTGAATCGATCCAGCCACGATCTCCGATGCAGAAGCGGTCTGCTCATCTACCAGGACCACTAACGGCTTTTCCGGATAAAGTGCATCTTCTTTGGCAAAGTATTTAACCAAATCCTCAGGTTTCTTTCCCTGGGTATAAACCACCAGCTTATCCTTATTCAGGAAAAGATTGGAAGTCTCGACTCCTTCGTTCAGAAGCCCGCCGCCGTTGTATCGCAGGTCGAAAATCATTCCCTTGATATTTTTGCTGTTAAGGTCGCGGATGGCTTCCTTTAGCTCTTTGCCGGTATCCTCTGAGAACCTGGTAAGCCTGACGTATCCTATACCATCACCGACCACTCCGTAATAAGGAACATTCTTTATCTCGATTACTGCCCTTTCGATCTCATAATCCAAAGGCTCTTTTGCCCCCTCTCTTTGTATTTTCAAGGTGACTTTGGTTCCGGCCTGCCCTCTCATCATATTGGAAGCTTCTTCGGTAGATATGTCGAACGTGGATTTGCCGTCTATCTCCAGAATTTTGTCTCCTGCTCTCAATCCCATTCTGAAGGCTGGCGTTCCCTCCATAGGAGAAACGATGATTATATATTTATCTTTTCTCTCGATACTCATTCCCAGGCCTTCATATTTTCCGTGAGTGAACTCCATCAGCCGGTCGAAGGTCTTTCTTTCCAGCATATCCGAAAACGGGTCAAGCAGATCTAACATTCCTTTTATTCCTGCATATCCCAGATCTTTTGGGTTCAAGTTTTCCACATACCGGTCATTGATGCTATAAGCAACCTGTGCCAGGAGCTTGCTATATTCCATTATGGTATCTTTGTTTTGTGGCTGTGGCTGAGCCTGGGCCTGAAGAGTCTGCTCTCCGGTCTGGCCCAAACCTACAATCCAGATTATTCCTACCGCAGCCAGGGCTAAAATCAGAGCTATAATGCCATATTTTTTCTCGCCTAACATGAAGCCTCCGACAAAAAAAGTTTATTTATAAACAGATATACTATCTCTGTTTAAATCTAACAAATTATACTCTTTTGTCAATATCAATATTTGAACAGTCAGGACGCTAAAGCTCATAATCTCCAGACTTTCAGGGAGTTAATACTGTGCAAAGATACTACAGTTGTGCAGTTTTCGTTCTTGAGTTTGAGAGGTGGAGAAAACCGAAGAGGATAAAGTTTAAAAGAAAGATCAGCCACAAAGTAGAGGAAATGCCCAAAAGAGGAATAAATATTGCTGAGATTAAGATCGAGCTCAAAGCTGACCCAAAAAGGTCAACTGCATATCCGGTGCCTGCTTTCTTCTCCTGTTTTACTTGCAGATAAAGTCGGTTAGCGCAGGTGAATATTGCTCCCCCGATAAACCCTGAGAAGAAAATCATCCCGCCTAAAATCAACTCCAGAATCTCAGGGTTCAACCCGGCACTGAGGAAACTTGATATTAGCAGAAGAAAGAACGCTAACAAGATTAATTGACCTAACTGCAGCCGGCTCAAATTTCTCATTCCCGTTATGGTTTTCTGTCTGTCAATGAATAAAGCTCCGGCAAAAAGCCCTATCATGAACAAGGTCAAGAATATCCCGATTTTGGAGTAAACATACCCATAGAATACCTGATAAATTAAAATGATAGAGACCTCAAAGATAATCGAGGAAAATCCTGCCAGAAAAATGGCGTATAAAGAAAGACCTGAAATGAACTTCTTTCTTCTGATGATCAGAAACAAGAAGAAAAATGAGAGTGCCGATCCAATTAAGAAATACCATTGGGGTCTGATTTTAGTCAGAGAAATGAAAACCGGTTTCTCAAACGATTTAAGTTGGGTGCTCCACAGAATGGTGTTATAAAAATAGGAGATCGGTTTCAGGTCATGATTTATCTCCCCTTTTGTAGATTGGATGATTCCGAGAAGATACTCTATCCTCTCGGGAGAAAGACGATTACTTAGAAAATGCTCGTTGAGATAGGTGGTCTGGATATTTTTCTTTTTCAGGTTTTCTGAAATTGTTTTCCAGTCATAAGTCAGATTTTCCTCCTGGCAGGCTAAAAATATATTATTTGAGCCTGGAAGTACTACCAACGATTTAAACTCCGAAGATAAGGTCTTATAAAGGCTTGAAATGTATGAAGCCTGCTCCTGGTTTAAATAATTTTCAGAAGAGGTTGCCCGGAAAGAGAAAATTCCATTCTGGGACAAGAGTTTTTTGACCAGACCAAAAAATTCTTTTGTATAGAAACGATTAAGCTGTGCATTATAAGGGTCAGGCAGATTCAGGATTATTATATCATATTTCTCCTTCCCTTTTTCAGCTTCTTGTCTGACAAAAAGTCTTCCGTCTTTATGGATGATTCTCACCCTGTCATTTTTTAAAGCTCCAACTTCAGATTCGGGGAGAAAATCTTCCCCCAGCTGAATAATTTTCGGGTCAAGCTCAACATAATCGATTTTCAGGTCTGGATATTTCAGGGCTTGAGCAAGCGACCCGCCTACACCTCCCCCAATCAGCAGTAATCTTTTTGGCTCAGGGTGCTCTGCTAAAGTATATAAAACAGCTTCCTCAGATGAAAACTCGTCCGGATATGAAAACAAGAGCAGACCATTTTCATACAGTGAGATTTGTTCTTGATTTTTCAGAAGGACTAAATTTCCATAAACTGAATCTACTGACCTTACGACCGGCTGACCCCTCCATAGTTTGCTTAATGATATGCTTTCGAGGTAAGTATCCAGTTTTCCTATCTTAAAAACCAAGACTGCTGAAACAGCTACCAGGATGAAAATTCTCTTTTTCCCACTGGAAAAACTCATCCAGAGTAAAATTGAGAATAGAAAAAGAAGGATAAAAAGCCAGCTCTGGATGGAAAAATTGGATAGGTGCGGAATCAAAATTATACTTCCCAGAAATCCGCCAACACCAGCGCCCAGAGATTCCCATAGATAGACTTTAGTCACCATCAAACCGGATTTGATATCAATCTGCCATACCGTTGAGTTCAAAACGAAGAGTATGCCCAAGATCAAACAAGGGGGACAAAGGACAATAAAGGTGAATATCAGCATCGGCACAAAACCGATTATCTCGCCCGGAAGAACATTCAGGACTATTCGGGAATACCTGATTCCGATAATTGTGAGGAATGAAAAAACAGCTAAGAGAACATACCAGAAAGATAAATTCCTCAGGAAAGAGCTTTTTGAAACCGAAAGGACGTTCCCCAGCCTACTTCCCAATCCCACCCAGAGGAGCCAGACAAAAAGCAGAATGCCAAGGCATAACTCATTCCCATAAAATACAGCTAACAGTTCACGAAAAAGAATAATCTGAGAAAGGATGGACGCAAAGCCTAAAATGAGGCAGGCAAAGATAAAAAGAATTTGTCTAAATCGCATTATGGTAGGAGCTTCAAAAGAAACTAATTACAAATATTCACCAGGGGGGAGAACACTTCTTATTTCAATTTCATTCCTTGAAGAATCCCATTGTGCAATTTTAATCTTTTTATAATTATCATATTTTAAAACGTCATATCGATTAAAGGTTCTCAAGAGATAACTAACTGAAGAACTGATTCCAAGTGGGGAGAT
>DATKKH010000069.1:0-6778 GCA_035543035.1 Terriglobales bacterium
ATTATCAGGCAAAGGTATTCTTCATCTTCCTTTTTCTGGGGAGAATAAACCATTCCGGCTGAGACCGGGGTGGATAGCTCGAACACCACCTCATCCCCATCTATCTGCTTTAAAGCATCCTGGATATAAAGAGCATTATAACCCAAATCCAGATCATCATTCTTATAATCGCAGGGGATTTTTTCCTTTGCTTCCCCGCCCATATCGAAATTGGCTGAAGAAAGCTCCAGGATATCTTTTTTAAGTGAGAATTTAACCTGATGGGTTAAGAGATTGGAAAGTATGGAGACTCTTTTGACAGTGTTGGTCAACAGGTCTTTTTCCACGATCAATTTCTTGTCATTGTCCTTGGGAATGACCTGTTCGTAACTGGGATAAGGTCCTTCTATCAGTCTGGTTGATAAAATCGTATCGCCCAGGTCGAAAATTAAACTGTTTTCCTCGAAGATAAGCCCTACTTCTTTATCCTGATCACCTAACAAGCGGGTCAGAACTCCCAGGATCTTGGGAGGGACTATCACGTCCTCGTGCAGGCCTTTTAGCTTTTTATTTTTCTGGGAAAATTTTGCCAAGCGATGACCGTCTGTTGCCACCATCTGGATATTTTCACCTTTGGTCTGCCACAAAATCCCGTTCAGGGCTGGCCTGGTCTCATCAGTCGAAACCGCATATATGGTCTTTTTTATCATTCGGCACAGGTCCTGTCCGGCCACCTTAATCTCTTTGGAAAGATTGGCTGCGGGTAATTTTGGAAACTCATCCACTGGCAGACCAGGAAGTTTATAAACGCCGTGATTAATTTTAAGCTCCATCCGGTTATCTGCCGCATTGATCTCGATCTGGGTCTCGGGAGATTCCCGGATTATATCGGTAAAGGTTTTTGCCGGGACCGTTATCTCACCCTTTTTGGTAACTTTTGCTTCCAAAGTAGTGGTCATGGATATGTCCAGGTCCGTGGCAGCCAATTTGATTTTAGAATCATCTGCTTCGATAAGAATATGCGAAAGGATCGGCAGGGTGGTTTTGCTGGGAATCACGCTTACTATATCCTGTAGTGCCGAGAGTAATTTGCTTTTCAAAATTGTCAACTTCATTTGCTTCCTCCTAAATATTTTAATTAAAGATATTTATAAAATAATATTTAATAATAATGAAGTGGATTTGTTGATAAAACTCAGCTCTTTAAATTAACTCCTTTAGCCTTTTAATTTTCGATTAAAATTTTGAAATACTGAACAGTGGATAAGATATTAAAAACCTTTTGACTATTCAACAAAAATTTTTCCAAAATTTCTTCAACTTATTATCCACCACTTATGAATATAGAAAGTTGATAATCTGGTCAATTTTTAATTTGAATTCCAGGTCTTTTTTCAGATTCTCCGCGATCAGATTGCAGGCATGGATAACTGTGGAGTGGTCCCTTCCCCCGAATTCCAGTCCTATGGTTTTCAAAGAGGTTTTGGTCAAACTCCGGGTCAGATACATCGCCACCTGCCGGGCCAAGGCTATCTCCTGGGTTTTTCGCTTCGAGCAGAGAGACTCTTCAGTCAGGTTAAAGCTTTCAGCAACTTTTTTCCTGATATCCTTCAGGCTTATCTCTTTTGCCCCGTTTTTTATGACATCCTTCAGCACCTCTTTGGCTAACTCCACGTTTAACTCCTTGCTATTCAGTGAGGAGAAGGCTAAAAGACGTATCAACGCACCTTCTAACTCCCGAATATTGCAGGTGATATTATCCGCAATGAACACAGCCACATCCTGAGGTAAATTTATCCCGTCTGACTCGCTTTTTTTCTGCAGAATGGCAATCCTGGTCTCCAAATCCGGGGGCTGGATATCTGTTACCAGTCCCCACTGCATCCGGGACAAAAGCCTCTCTTCCAATCCTTTGATGTCTTTAGGTGGGCGGTCAGAGGTTAAGATGATCTGCTTTCCGCTCTGGTAAAGCGCATTAAAGGTATGAAAGAACTGGACCTGGGTCGATTCCTTGCCCGCGAAGAACTGGATGTCATCCAGGAGGAGCAAGTCAACCTTGCGGTAGTAGTTGACGAACTCCTGGGTGGTGTTCTTGGTGATGGAATTTATGAAATCGTTGGTGAACTCCTCGCTGGTGGCGTAGAGGACGTTTAACTCCTGATACTCTTCTCTGACATAATGCCCGATCGCCTGGGCCAGATGGGTTTTGCCCAGGCCTACTCCGCCGTAAAAATAGAGCGGGTTGAACTTGGTCTTCCCAGGTGCCTCAGCCACTGCCAAGGCAGCTGCATGCGCGAACTGGTTGCTTTCGCCAACCACAAAAGAGTCAAAAGTATATCTGGGATTGAACCGATTATTTTTCTGATTCAACTTAGGCTTTTTAAGAATGGCCTCATCTTTTTTTTCAGCTTCTTCGAAATTTATTTTGTCACAAGTCTCCCCCATCTGGTCCGAGATCAAAAAGGACAAGGACAGCTTCTCCTGCGCCACTTTCTCCATTGCCTCCTGGATTAGGACCAGATAGTGCTCTTCGATCCATTCCCCCACGAATTTATTCGGGACAGCCACCTTCAACACCTTTTCCTCGGAAGGTATTCCTCGGGTTGGCCTTAGCCAGGTATTAAAACTCTGTTTTTTTATTTTCTGGCTTAAATAGCTAAGGCAGTCCTGCCAGATCTTTTCGTTATCGGCCGGCATAAGATTTTGCACGAGCAGTTGATTTCCCTTCACAGAGTGGAAAGTTATCCACTGGTGTTTATAAAGAAGTATGCTTTGTTAGACTTAAGCTTATGAGGATCTATATACAGAATTCAACAGAATTGTCCACAAAAACTTTTTTCAATTTGACATATCTTACATCAAAGCAGGCTTTCCTCCTAGGAATGTTCCTTGCCTTGATGTCTTGAGAAATCCTCACCCTGTTTGCCGTCTCGAAGATAAGCGACTCTTTAAACTTGTCAAGAGATTTTAGAAAAAAACTTTGGAAAAGATTTAATCCGTTTGCAAACCAAAGTTTAAAAAGATTTTTCAGAAAAAATTTCAATAATTATTTCAGGAGAATTAAAAAAATTCCTGTTGCAAAAAGAAACATTCATTTATCCTCATTCAGAATAAGACGATAAGAAAAAAACTTGTCCACAGCAGCATCGAATTTAAGTCCTGAGGAAAAATGCGGATGAATTTATCTTTCCTTTTTCGCTTGACTCTGCCTGAGGCAAAATATATAATAGCTCAAAAAGGGAGTGAAAAATGAAAAGAACATATCAGCCCTCCAGGATCAAAAGGGTCAGGGACCACGGTTTCAGAAAAAGGAGCAAGACCAAAGGAGGAAGAAGGGTCTTAAAGCGCAGGAGACTGAAAAGAAGAAAAAGACTGACCGTGAAAATCAAAGGTAAATGATGAAAAAGGAGGGGTTTCCCAAATCCCTGAAATTAAAAAACAAAAAAGAATGGGATCAGGTAATCAAAAAGGGGGAAAAATCTTTCAGTCATAATCTGATCCTGTTGCGTCTGAAAACTGAAGACGAGGGAAATAAGTTCGGCGTCGCCCTCAGCTCTGCCTTAAAGGGAGCAGTCAAGAGGAACCGGATAAAGAGAATCCTTAGGGAGATACTCAGGAAAAATAAGCACAGGTTTTTTACCGGGGAGAAAATAATCCTTCTCTACAGGTCTAAACAAGAAAAAATCAGTTACCCTGAAACTTTGAATGAATTTCTGGGTTTTTTTGAATCAAAAAAATCTGATGAATAAATTCTTTATTTTACTAATCCGGATTTATCAGAACACGCTGGGAATGGTCTTTCCTCCGAGCTGCAGGTTTTATCCCTCCTGCTCAGAATATTCGATTCAGGCATTTAGAACTTTCGGAATTTTCAAAGGGACCTGGATTTCAATCTACCGCGTTTTGAGGTGTAATCCCTTTAATCCAGGAGGATATGACCCTCTTTTAAAGAATCACTCGCATAAACATGCTTAATCTTTGCAGGAGAAATTAATTGGATAAAAGAACAATCATTGCATTACTCGTTATAGGCCTGATCATAGTCTTGTATCCCTATTATATTCAGTTGATTACTGGAGGAAAAGGGATCACTCCCAAAAAAATCGAGACGGTTTCACCTGAAACTACTGCTGTATCAGAGAAAAAAGAGGAGACTCTCCCTCAATCAGGTCCGGAGGTCACGATTGCTCCTTCTTCTGTCCCCGAGAAAAAAGTTTTTGTGGAGAATTCTCTTTACGAAGGAGCTTTTAGCACAAAAGGAGGAAATCTAACCGGTCTTACCTTCAGAAAATACAAATATTCCACAGGAGGTCAGATCGAGATTATTCCGCAGGACACAATTTCCTCATTGGATATTTATTTCCCGGACATAAACTTAGATTTAAAACAATTGGATTTTTCAGTAGACAAGGATACTCTCTTTATTTCCAAATCTCATCCGGTTGACAGCATAACTTTCAGCTATTCGGACGGAAAGGGCCTTTCTATCCTAAAAAAGTATATTTTCTTTGAAGGAAGGTATGATTTTCTGCTCTCATTTGAACTTTCTTCCAAAGAAAAAAGTACAGGAAGGAATTATTTTCTCTCCTGGGGAAGCGGATTAAAACCAACAGAGGTTAATCAGCAGGAGGACCTTAATTATTTTGAAGCCTCTTCGATGATGGGAACCGAGGTCGTCAAGATAAAGGGTTTCCAGCAGCCCAAAGGTGCAGAAATAGGTAAGATGAATGAGTCGAGAGCCGGGGAAACCGAGTGGGTTGCTACCAGAAGCAAATATTTCCTGGCTGCTTTATCTCCTTTATCCAGGCAAGGAGCAGGATTTAAAGCAGACGGAATCAGACAGACAAGATTCATAGATAATAAAAGGCTGGATAAAAAGAGAATCGGAGTTTCTATCGAGATGCAAGACTCCGGAAATACGATTCAAGACAGGTTTATGGTTTATGTTGGACCTCTGGAGTATCATATCTTAAAGGGATATAAGAATGGATTGGAAAATCTAGTTGATCTCGGATGGAAAATCATAAAGCCTTTTTCCCTGGCTGTCCTATGGGTTTTAGTTAACCTGCATAAGATTATTCCTAATTACGGATTAGTCATTATCATCTTCACAATACTGATCAAGATTCTTTTTCATCCCTTGACTCAAAAGAGTGTCACTTCGGCAACTAAAATGCAGGATTTGCAGCCAAAGGTGAATGAACTTAAGGAGAAATACAAAAAAGACCCCCAGAGGATGAACCAGGAGATGATGAAGCTCTACAAAGAGACGGGAGTAAACCCTCTTGGCGGATGTTTACCTCTCTTACTTCAGATGCCGCTTTTTTATGGTCTGTTCGTTGTTTTCAGAAGTACCATTGAGCTTCGAGGAGCAAAATTCATTTTCTGGTTAAGCGACCTCTCTCAGATGGACAAATATTATATTCTTCCTGTCATAATGGCAGTTACTATGTTCTGGCAGCAAAAGATGACTATAAAAGATCCAAAACAGATGGCAATGGTCTATATGATGCCCATTCTGTTTTTCTTCTTATTCAAAAGCTTTCCAGCCGGGCTTACCCTTTACTGGACTTTCTTTAATATTCTCTCTTTGATCGAACAGTATTATATTAAGGGCAAAATGAAGCCTAAAGGGGCAGTAGCTTAATCACCATCCAGAATATGAAAGATTCTACCGGGTATCTCTCCAACACTGAAGATACCATTGCAGCTATTTCCACTTCTTTTGGAGAAAGTGGCATTGGAATTGTCCGGCTCAGCGGGAAAAATTCCGTCTCCATAGCAGATAAGGTCTTCAAAGGGGATATTTCTCCACTCAAAGCTGAGAGCCATAAGGCAAATTATGGTCATATAATCTCTAAGGTTAATAGTGAGATTATCGATGAGGTCTTTTTGACAGTTTTCAAGGCACCTAAAAGCTATACCAAAGAGGATTTAGTCGAGATAAGCTGTCACGGCAACCCCTTTGTTCTCTACAGGGTCCTGGAGGAGATAATCAAAGCCGGAGCAAGGCTGGCAAATCCGGGTGAATTCACTTTGAGAGCTTTCCTGAATGGGCGGATCGATTTGATCCAGGCAGAGGCAGTAGTTGAAATCATAAAAGCAAAGACCGATTTGAGCCTGAAACAGGGGTTAAAACATCTGCAAGGGGAGTTGTCCGAAAAATTAAATTCGCTTCGAGACGCGCTGGTCAACCTCCTCGCAGAATTAGAGGCAAGGATAGATTTCCCGGAGGATGAGATCGAGGAGATAGACAAATCGGCTATCCTGGGTCAGATGGAAAAAATCGAATCTGAGATAAAAAGCTTGATTGACACTTATGAGGAAGGGAAAATTCTGAGAGAGGGACTGAGACTGGTCATTGTTGGCAAGTCGAATGTGGGGAAATCTTCTCTTCTGAACGCTTTTTTAAAAGAGGAGCGCGCAATTGTTACCCCAATTCCCGGAACGACCAGGGATGCTATAAGCGAGTACACTAACTTCAAGGGTCTGCCAATAAGATTGACTGATACTGCAGGTTTCAGGTTCTCTCAGGATAAAATCGAGATAGAAGGGATAAAAAGGACTAAGATCGAGATAAATAAGGCTGATTTTTTGCTCCTGGTTGTAGATGCTTCGATTGGTGTGACAGATGAGGATAAAGAATTGGAAAAAGACCTGGCTGAGTTTGGTTATATAATTGTGATTAATAAGGTGGATTTAGTTTCAGACCAAAAAGTTGGAGAAATTGAGCTGAGTTTTGCTGAGAAAGAAAAAAAGATCCACAAGATCTCGGCCCTCAAGGGAACCGGCATCGAGG
>DATKKH010000070.1:0-10396 GCA_035543035.1 Terriglobales bacterium
GTAACTTGGAAGTTTGGGTAGGGGATACGGTGCAGTTCTCAATCCAGGGAAGTACTTGCACTAATGTCAACATTAGTGGTTCTGGCCCCATAGGGAATTTCAACTTGACAACGGGAACTCCAAAACAGGCAATAGCATTTCCAAGTGTGGGTACATACAGTTACATTATAACAGACAACGGTCAAAGCCCCTCACAAACCTCAAGTAGCAAAGTCGTAACAGTAATACCTCATTATGTTCCTTCTCTTAGCACCTGGGGTATTATTATTCTTATTGGTTTGATTATTATTACCGGTGCCTACCTCTGGATAAGGAGAAAACCAGCAATCACTTGATTTAAGGTGAGGGCACAAAGACTTGAACCCCCTTTAGAGTAAACTAAAGGGGGTTCAAAATTATCTTGTTTGACTAACTTGAAAGCTCTCGTCTATTTCAGCAGATACTGAGAGACTGCAGACCACCTGTAAATCGAAATCTACCTGATCTGGTTATATGAAGAAAAAGTTCAAGAAACCTGACTCTGAAGATAGAAAAGAATCCATTCCCAAAGAAGAGAAAAGTAAAGCTTACAAAGCAATTTTGAGATTCGTGCTTATATTCATAGGCCTGTTAATTCTTATCATCCTCTTATTCACCTTCACTGCGGATAAATTATTATCCGCTCCCATTGTAAAATTAGAAATAGTCACGACACATCTGGTCGGTCTGGTTTTGAATCTTTTGGGAATGGGAGCCAACGTAAAACAACAGTCTTTAAGTCTTCCGAACTTCTCTTTTGAAGTTATCCCCGAATGTACCGGACTATATGAGACATTTATTTTCCTTGCGGCAATATTAGCCTATCCGGCTAATTTCAAGAAGAAACTGTGGGGAGCTTTATTAGGTATTCCCTTTATATTTCTGGTCAACATCCTGAGAATGGTCACCATAGCAATTATCTCTAACTATCGACCGGAAACATTCGAGATCCTCCACCTTTACTTCTGGCAGGTGGGCTTGATCTTGATAATCCTTTGTGCCTGGATTTTATGGATCGATAAGATTGTAAAATCTGCGAAGTTCAACTGAATCAGCCAAAAATGTCCAAGTCAGAATCTATAGGAAAAGTGAAGCTGCTGCCTTTTATCTTGAAATTCATTGGCATTTCTTTGGTCTTGTTTGTTTTCTGGGGACTTATAGGAGAATATCTCTACTTTCTCCTTATAAGCTCAACCGTTCCACCGATCCTCAGGCTATTTGGAATAGAATTAATCTTCCTGCCTATCCTGATACCTTTATTTTACAATTTTTTGCCTTTCATCACGCTTTTCCTGATAATCCCTGGAATAAAATCTCGCAAGACTATACTGAAGCTCTTCCTGGGACTTTTTCTGATCTTTTTATGGCAAATACTGCTGGCAGAAATTCTATTTTTGATTCAGGGCCAGACCGAAAATCCAGCCAGTGCAGGCTGGGCCTCATCCCGCTTCATCTATTTTTTAAACTGGTGTATCCCTTTCATCCTCTGGCTCATCTTAGCCCGGAACAACCTTTATGGCTGGTTTGTTTCAAAGGGAGAACACATTTAGACTACAATGATTCAGAAGTGTCCGACTGTCTTAGGAAATTAACAAGCATTCGGTAGGAGAAGTTGCTATTATCCTCGAATCCTGACTAAAGTTTATTACAGGTCCCCTAATTCATGCAATACCAAAGAGGAAAAAACAATCCCTGCGGTTTCGGAGCGGAGCCTTCTCGGTCCTAAGGAAACCGGAACGATTCCTGATTTTAATGATAAATCCAGTTCCTCCTGGGTAAAACCGCTTTCCGGACCTATCAGAAGCAAAACTTCCTTCAACCTACTCTTCGCCTCGAAAATTTCTTTGAGGAATTTCGAGCCTTTAGTCTGGCAGGCGATAAGAGCCAAATCATAATCTCTGACCTCAGCCAGAAGCTCCTGAAACCACACCGGATTCTGGATTTCAGGCAGCTTTGAGCGCAGAGATTGCTTCATCCCGCTTATAGCTATCCTTTTCCACCTGTTCACTCTTGAAATACTTTTTGAATCCTTTCCCAGCTTGACTATGGTTTTCTCCGTGATCAGAGGAATAATCGAAGACACTCCGATCTCCGTAACCTTTTCCACCAGAAAATCCATCCTTACCCCCTTGATCAAAGCCTGGGCTAAAGTCAAATGAGTAAAAGGCTCGTTTTCCTTTCTGGTCTGGCTGATGATCTTACCCTGCACCCAGTCCTTTCCCTTAGCAGTAACCTGAACCTGATATTTCATTCCTTCGCCATCCACCACATCGATGACATCACCCTGATCCTTTCTCAATACCAGGCAGATATGCTTAGCCTCCTCCCCCTCGATTCTGAGCGAATTTTTTTCAACCTTCTTCGGATCGACATAAAAGTATGTGACCATGTCTAACTTCCTTATTTATGACACCGTAGGGGCATTTAATTAAACACCCCTATTTGGTTTTTCTCCCACAAAACAAACCCATCCTTTTTCAGATGTAATTTCCTTAAACAGAACTTTTTTTGTCAGTAGGAACTTCTCCATCTCTTTTTTTTCTTCAGCTTGAATACCGGATAGAATGAAAATCCCTCTTTTTTTCGAGACTCGGTTCATCCCATCAAAAAACATCATTATCTGGGTTCTGGACAGGTTTGCTGCTAAAAGATCGAATCTATCGTCCGGAATTTTATTGCTCAAAGTTCCCGATTTCAAATCGATTGTTTTTTGGACTTTATTTCTTTTAATATTTTCCCGTGCATTGCTGATTGCATCCGGGTCGATATCCAGAGCCAGCACATTGGAAGCTCCCAATTTTGCAGCAGCAATAGCCAGGATCCCGCTTCCGGTCCCCAGATCCAGAACCCGATCTCCGGTTTTCAGATATTTCGCCAATGCCCTTAAACAGAGCCTTGTCGTGGAGTGTTCACCTGTCCCAAAAGCCATCTTCGGTTCTATCTCGATTACCAGCTTCCGGGGAAATTTCTTTTTAATCCAGCCTGGCTTGATAACGATTCTATCTGTTACCCGAATAGGCTTAAAAGCCTTTCTCCAGTTTTTTGACCAGTCCTCCTCCCTTATTTCTGTTGACTCGAGCTTGATCCTTAAATTGCGTTTCCCAAGCTTTCTTATTGATTTTGTATATCTGTTGATTTGCTTGAGCATAGTCTCGGCTTTATTTTTTCCTCTAAGATACCCCTTGAGAATTATCCTTTCCCCTTTTCCTTGTTCAGTAACGTAGCCTCTTGACCCGTTTTCTATCAGCAGATTTCCAAAAAGGTCAGAGACATCGTTTGGAAGGGTTAATTTTATTTCGATGAACTTTAGGCTCATTTGTCTATGTCCCTAAATCTCTCCAATCAGGAATTTTCCTTCATTTTTGGTCGCCTTGACGGATATGATTTTATTTTTAATTTCGTCCTCTCCCTTGACCAGGACACGAATGTAATTGTCAGTCAAGCCGATCAAACTGCCAGATTTCTTGTCCCTGTTACCCTCTACTAAAATCTCCATCTTCTTGCCTATAAAAGTTTCCAGATGTTTCTCCCATTTCTCTTTTCCAATCTGGTGAAGGATTTCGCTCCTTTTATGAACAACTTTTGGAGCACATTTGTCCTGCATCTTCGAGGCTAAGGTCCCCTTTCTGTCCGAATAGCTGAAAACATGAAGATAAGAAAGGGGTGAGAACAAGATGAACGTGCAGGTTTTTTCAAAATCCTCAGCACTTTCCCCGGGAAACCCAACCATAACGTCCGCTCCTATGGTCAGGCCTTCAATTCTGCCAGACACCTTCTGAATCAAATCCCGGTATTCTTCCACTGTGTAATTCCTTCTCATCTCTTTAAGTATCTCGTTACTTCCCGCTTGCAGAGGAAGATGCAGATGCCGGCAGATTCTTTTTTCTTCAGCCAGAAGCTTGATTAAATTTTCATCCAGCTCTTTTGGCTCGATTGAACTTAACCTGATCCTCTCCACCTGTGTTTCCCCTAAGATTTTCTTCAAGAGAATTGTGAGGTCCATTCCCTCTTGTGTATATTTGCCAATGTGAACACCGGTCAGCACCATCTCTTTAAACCCTTTATCCCTTAAACCCTTTATCTCTTCAACGATTTCCCTCGCATCTCTGGACCTTTCCCCTCCGCGTGCTGTAGGGACGATGCAATAAGCACAATTTTTATTACATCCATCCTGAATCTTCACCAGGGCACGGGTATGCTCAAATCTTCCAGTAACCCTTTTCTTCTGTCCATTTTTCTTTGATGATTCGCTGTATAATCTTTCGAGTATAACCTCACCAATTCTGTTTTTCTCTTCGTTTCCTAGGACTAGAGAGACGCCGGGCAATTTACTCAGCAGCTCAGGTTCGATCTCAGAGTAACAGCCCACAACTGCAATCTTCGAGCCCGGGGACCTCCTGAAAGCCCGATAAATAGCCTGTCGGGAGGAATAGTCGCTTTGCGCCGTAACAGTGCAGGTATTAATCACGTACAAATCCGCCTGCTCGGAAAAGCCGACTCTCTTGAAGCCGACTTTTTCCAGGCTCTCCCCCATCCATTCGGTCTCGTATTGGTTTAGCTTGCATCCTACAGTGAACAAAGCGACTTTTCTCTGACTCATACTTGTTCGAAGTTAGATTACGCCTGAAATCTAATCTTTGCTTAACGATTTGTAAATAAAAAAGATAGAAACCCCGTTTTGAGGACAAGTGCTCCAATAGTTTCAATCTCATCACTTAAAGGCGGACCAATCTTGCCTTCAGTATGATAATGACAAGAGGAATAAAAAATGCAGAATGCCTCTCCATTTTTGTGTCTCCTCATGTCAATTTTTTTTGAATACGGGATTGATTTAGTCCTTATTTAAGTCGTTGGTAATACTCTGTTAAATAAATATGTATTCTTTGATTTTCATGGCAGTCCCATAAAGAATTTCGCTTGAAAGTCGATAATAGTAAAAGACCGACTCTGAATTTGAATAAATCATTTTCATCTTCAAAAAAATCTTGGAGAATATATGGTAGGATTAAGAGAGCTTTTGGAATCAATGGTCAAAAAGAATGCTTCTGATCTGCATTTGACCGTAGGAAGCCCTCCGCAACTGAGAATCGACGGAAAACTGATTAAGACCAGCCATGACCTTCTGACGCCTGAGGATACAAAGAAGCTGGCTTACTCCATTATGAGCGAGAAACAGCGTCAGAAATTCGAGGAGAAAAGCGAATTAGACCTTTCCTTTGGTATAGAGAATTTGAGCAGGTTCAGATGCAACGTGTTTATGCAGAGAGGTAATGTAGCTGTGGCGTTGAGAATGATTCCTCACCGAATACCCAGCTTTGAAGAGCTAGGACTGCCCAAAACCATAACCGAATTTGCCAACTTGCCCAGGGGGCTGGTTTTGATCACCGGACCTACCGGAATGGGTAAATCCACAACCCTGGCAGCGCTTATCGATAAAATCAACAAGGAAAGACATTGTCACATCATCACGGTCGAAGACCCGATAGAGTACTTGCACCGCCATAACTGTGCTTTGATAAACCAGAGGGAAGTTTATTCGGATACGACTTCTTTTGCCTCTGCTCTGAAATATGCCTTGCGTGAGGATCCGGACGTGGTGCTCATCGGAGAGATGAGGGACCTTGAAACCATGGAAGCTGCCTTGAATATATCCGAGACCGGACATTTAGCCTTTGCCACCCTGCACACGAACTCCTGCGTTGAGTCGATGAACCGAATAATCGACGTTTTCCCGGTTAACCAGCAGGAGCAGGTTCGGGTCACTATATCCTTCGTTATCCAGGCAGTGGTAACCCAGCAACTGATTCCCAAAATAGGTGGTGGAAGGGTTCTGGCCCTGGAGATAATGGTCTGCACGCCGGCGATCCGGGCTTTGGTCCGGGATGACAAAATCCATCAGATCTATTCCATGATGCAGGCAGGTCAGAAATACGGGATGAAGACCATGAATCAGTCATTAGCGGAACTTTACCTGACGCACAAAATTACGGTCGGGGATGCATTAGGAAGAAGCTCCAACCCGCAGGAGTTGAATGAGATCTTGTCCAAAAAAGAGCAGATCTCTAATCTGGTATGATTTTTAGAAATGTTCTACAGGCGGATCCGTAGGAAAGGAGGAGTAAATTGCCTATCTTCGAGTACAAAGGGAAGACTTTAGCAGGAACCACGGTCTCAGGAGAGCTTAAAGCCAAAGACCGTAACGAGCTGGAGAAGCTTCTGCGCAACAACAAGATCCTGGTCAGCTCGGTGATTAAAAAACCGTCCAGCATCAACCTCAGCTTAGGACGAAAAAGAATCAAAAAAGTTCATATCTCCAGGTTTACCCGTCAATTCGCAACCATGATCGGAGCAGGACTTCCCATGGTTCAATGTCTGGAGATATTGGGCCAGCAGAGCGATTCTTCTGAGATGAGAAAAGTCGTTAACCAGGTGAAGGAAAGCGTGCAAGCTGGAACAACCCTGGCCGAGGCTTTATCCCGGCACAAGAAGGTGTTCGATGATCTTTACGTCAATATGGTAGATGCCGGCGAGATCGGCGGAGCTCTTGATTCCATTCTTATAAGATTAGCAGTCTACCGGGAAAAAGCAGATGCTCTGGTAAGAAAAGTTAAAGGAGCTATGATCTACCCTGCAGTCATTCTTCTGGTTGCCATAGGAGTTACTACCCTAATGCTAACCTTTATCGTCCCGATATTCGCTAAGATGTTTGCCGGGGTAGGAGCTGAGCTTCCAGGACCAACCAGGTTCGTCCTGGGCTTAAGTAATTTTTTGAAGTCAAACATCATTACTGGGTTTATTTTCCTGGCCTCGTTGGTAGTCGGTCTCAGATTCTACATGCGGACTGAAGGTGGTAAACTGACTATCGACAAACTCCTTCTGAGATTACCTTTGATAGGCGATCTCCTAAGAAAAAGCGCGATTGCCAGATTTACCCGAACCCTGGGAACCCTGATTTCCTCTGGAGTCTCAATTCTGGATGCTCTGGAAATCACTGCCAAGACCGCAGGAAATAAAGTCATCCAGAATGCCATTAAGAAATCGGTTCTCTCAATTGCAGAAGGTGAAACCATTACCCAGCCTTTGAAGGATACCGGAGTATTCCCTCCGATGGTATGCCAGATGATTTCGGTCGGAGAAAAGACTGGCGGGCTGGACGATATGCTCAACAAAATTGCTGACTTCTATGAGGAGGAAGTGGATGCGGCTGTATCTGCTCTGACCTCGATTATAGAGCCGGTTATAATCATCTTCCTGGGAGTCATAGTTGGAGGAATCCTGATCTCCATGTATCTGCCTATGTTCGACGTAATAGGCAAGATCGGATAAGAAAGTTTAAATTGTTTCAAATGAGAAGACCTTCTGCCCTGGGTAAAACCAGGGCAGTTTTTTAGGTAAACATTATTCTTCAAGTTGTATGAATTACAAAAAATTGACACCAGAACCAGCTAAGATCACTCTTCCGCTTTTCTTCAGGTTATTGATTTACGTTTTCATTCTTTTGATAGTAATATTGTATTTCAAAGTCTCGACCCAACTTTTTCTACCCTTTATCTTCTATAGCCTGGCAACCTTCGCTTTGCTTACCTTATTATTGTTAAAGGAAAGGTTTGATTCAGAACTGTTGTTCAAGGGGATTGTGGTCGTCCAGTTGATTTTCGAAGTCCTGGTAGAGACCGGCATAATGGCTGCCAGCGGTAGAGCTGAAAGCCCTTTTGCCATACTTTTTCTTCTTACTATTGTATCCGCCAGTCTGTTTTATAATCTGGCAGGAGCCTTACTGGTGGCTACTTTATCCAGCCTAGGATATGCCTCGACCATCATCTGGGGTGATCTTTTCGCCTTTAAAAATCTGCTGTCAGTTGACTGGATAAAGAACATTTACCAGCTGAATGATCCTGATTTCTACAGGATATTCCTATATCTCTGCTCTTTTTACCTGATAGCTTTTTTGAGCGGCTACCTCTCCGAACGCCTTAAAATCAAGGGACAGGAGCTTTCTCTGGTCTCGCTGGAACTGGACAGGATGAAGATGGAAACCGATGATATCCTCCAGCATATGCACAGTGGCTTAATAACTGTCGATACGCTGGGAAGGATTATCTATTACAACAAGACAGCCGAGGAGATCCTGGGATATTCAGCCAGAGAGCTGAAAGGTAAAAGCTTTAAGGAAGTTTTCAACCGGAGAATGCCGGAGCTGGGTGAAAAGTTGGAGCAGGCTTTACGTATGGAGCAGATCGACTTCAGAAGTGAACTAAATATCCGGAACCTGGTGGGACAGCAACTTCCTTTGGGCATCAGCACCTCTATACTTCAGGGGAAAAGCGGCAAAAAAAGAGGAGTCATTGCGGTATTTCAAGATCTGACCGAAGCGAAGAAAATTGAGGAAAAGATGAGGATTCAGGACCGCTTAGCTACGGTGGGTGAGCTTTCTGCCAGGATCGCTCACGAGATTAGAAATCCCCTCGCCTCGATTTCCGGCTCGGTCGAAATCCTAAAAAATGAATTAAATCTTGAAGGGGAAAATGACAAGCTCCTGGAACTGATTATTAAGGAAAGTAACAGGTTAAATACTATTTTAACCGAATTCCTGCAGTATGCTAAATTGGGAGAGACTCCCTTAGGTAAAGTCGAGTTGGGAAGAATCTTGGATGAAGTTATCGAGATTGCAAGAAAACACCCCTCTCATCAGTCAAGAATAAATATCAGAAAAAGGTTGGGAGATTTACCGATTTACATTCTGGCAGAAGAAAATCAGCTCAAGCAGCTCCTGCTCAATCTTCTGGTCAATGCCCAGGAAGCAATGGAGGAAAAGGGAACCGAGCTTATAATCAGCTGCATGCCTGCTGATCTGGAGATCGTCCGGAATTACAACAAGGAGAAGCTGAATCAAGACTTATTTCTTCCCCTGTCCGTCATCGATCAGGGAAACGGGATACCTGAAGAGCAGATGGGAAAAATCTTTTTACCTTTTTATTCCACCAAAAAAACCGGAACCGGTTTGGGTTTAGCCATCGTTCAAAGGATAGTCACTAATCTGAACGGCAGAATCGAATGCAAAAGCAGATTAGGACAGGGAACGGCTTTTATAGTCTATTTACCACGGTATCACGGGGTGAAAAAGGAGGTGGCACAGGTCTCGTAACATACAACGGAAAAAGGAAAATGGAAGAAGGAAGATAATTATAAATGACGAATGACTGATGATTAATGACGGATAAAAACCAGTAGGCGGAGCACCCTGCTCCGCTATAGGAGATGTGAAAATGCAGGGCAAGGCTCCAGCCTTGCTTTTTTGTTTTAATCCAGCGTATGCTCGAACATTCTGGACGAGGAACCTCTCCCCTGCAATTATGGTATTCTCTCAAAACCTTTATCTCTATAAATATAGATTTTACCGGGGTATTTAAGTTCTGAAGCTTGTAATTCTTCATTTGTAAGCGATCCCAGATCGAAAACCTTGACTTTTGCCTCAGGATAAAACAAAAAAATCGCTTCTTCAAAACCGGTGTGGAAAGTGTAGGCTCCGTTCATCCTTTGTGGAAGATTGGCAAAATAGATTTCCGAATCCGGAGAATAAAGCCTGATTATCTCGCCAGCCTTATTGATGACATTCCGACAGGTCTCCCCTGCTCTTCTCCACCAGCCAGCTCTCTCGTAAAGAATCGCCCCATTAAAGATGAGGACCAGAACTATAAGCAAACTCAGCAACTTGAGCTTCTTTATCCTCTCCAGAAAATAAATAAACAAACTTGCCATCGAAAGGGAAAATCCCAGGGAAGAAGAATAAAGAAACCGCTGGCCATTACCATTGACCAGGAGATAAGGCAGAATCCCGACAAGAAGCATTAGCAGACCAAATCTGAAACCAGGGATTTTCTTTCTCAAGAAGTAGATTATCAGCAGAAGAAAAACCACGCCTATAAACATCACAATCAGGACTACCCAGAGATTACTCAATCTGTATTGCATCATATCGTTTAGATAAGAGTGGACTTTAAACCCGATCAGGTCAAAGAAAAGCCTGACCGGAAAAAGTAAGCTTATCCCGAAATAGCATAGGTTTTTGATTATCACCATTGGATTGAGGGTCAAGAACTTTGACATTATGTTTTCAGGCACTGTCAGATACCGGATAATCGCATAAACTAAAGTCAACCCAAAAAAAGGAACACAGAGTAGAATTCCTCTTTTGATCTTTAGTTTGACAGCTCCAGACGATTTTAAAACTGTCAGAATAAAAACCGCCAGGAAAATACTCGTCCCGTCTTCCTTGGAGAGCAAAGCCAGCGCTGACAAGGCAAATGATACCATATAAAATCCAAGCATCTGCTTTTCCAGATAACTCCATAAGCACCAGATCGAACATAGATAAAAA
>DATKKH010000071.1:0-22735 GCA_035543035.1 Terriglobales bacterium
CACTATTTAACCAGGCTTTTTACTTTCTTTTAGCCCTTGGTTTATTATTCATTTCCGGGCGAGGTCGGGTAAAAACCGCACCCATAGATTGGGGCTTGGCATATTTTTCAAAGTATGATTTTGCCAACCAGTTAGCCTTAAATGGGGCTCATACTTTGGGGATGACCTTTCTGGAGGAACATAGAGAAGGCTCTCCAGAATATTTAGCTGAGTTCCAGTTTTTTGAAAATAAAGATGTTTTGAACACCGTGCAAAAATTAGTGTTACAGAAAAATGAACAGTTGCAATACCCTCAAGACTCTATTCTGCGGTCAAGTCTATTTGACGATTCAGAATTCAGGCTCGCCTCGCTCAATAGAGAGAGGATAAAGCCAAACGTAGTAATAATTTTCCTGGAGAGCTGGTTAGCTCAGTATGTCGGCTCCTACGGTGCTAAAACAGACGCCACCCCTTTTTTCGACAGCTTAGCCCGGAAATCACTTTTATTTGACAACTTGTATGCCTCGGGCACCCGCACCAACCGTGGGCTTCTCTCGGTTTTATGCGGCTTCCCCTCTAATCCTGGCGGGACCCTGATGAAAAAATATAATCATAATCTCCCTTTTGTCTCTTTATCACGGATTCTGAAACAGAGAGGTTATGAAAGCGCTTTCGTTTACGGGGGAGATTTACAGTTTGATAATATGGAGGGGTTCTTCAGGCAGCAGGGTTTTGAGCATTTTATCGGGCAGGAGGATTTTCCTTCTGGCGAGTACCTCAGCAAATGGGGAGTGCCGGACGATATCGTCTTCTCACGTGCAGTGGAGAAGTTTGCCAGTTTTAAGGAAAAACCGTTCCTGGGGGTGATTGTCACATTAAGCAATCACGAGCCTTTTGCCGTGCCTTCTTATATGCCCAAGCCTTTTTCGCCGAATTTGCCTTATGCTAACTATTTGAATGCTTTTTATTATTCGGACTGGTCTCTGGGTAAGTTTTTCCACGAGGCAGAAAAAGAGCCCTTCTTTGACAACACCATTTTCGTCCTGGTTGCAGATCACGGCAGGGCTTTGCAGAGCACGAGCGACTTTCCTTTGAACCGATTTCATATCGCCTCTTTAATCTATTCGCCAAGACTCTCAGCAGAAGAGCCGCGGAGAATTAAGACCATTGCCAGCCAGACCGACCTTGTGCCCACGATTTTGGGTCTGTTAGGAGAACCTGCAGAACACGAATCCTGGGGAAGAGACATCTTTTCCCTTTCTCCTGAGGATAAAGGGTTTGCTATGATGGTGGATGGAAAAAGAATCGGCTGGCTTGAAGAGCCTTATTTTTTGGTTGACCGCATAGGCGCCACAACTTCTCTTTATAATTGTATTAATGACCCGGAGCAGAAGAAAGACATCTCCGCAGAATACCCGGAGATTGTAAAAGAACTTCAGAAAAAAGAAAGGTCCTTTCTGCAATTGAGCATCCTGCAATCGGCTAAGAAGGGATTAAGACCAAAAGCAAGATAGAAATATAGTGGCACGGCATGCCGTGCCACTACTAAATAAATCCTTCGTAGCGCGACTCTTTTAGGGTCGCATTGCGAGGCTAAAAGCCTCGCGCTACGATTTTCCAAAATGCAACAATCTATCAGGTGGTAACACTTGACAACACAAAAAAACGTCCGGGATAAACCCGGACGCCACGTGCCTGCCAGGTCCCCTGACCTGGCAGGTGCAATCGTTCATTTTCCATCGGGTCAGTCCGCCTGTGGCGGACGACAGGCACCTCAAAAAAGAAGCCCGACACGAGGGTTGGGCGCAACGGAATTGTGCAGGCACGTCGCAACGTGCCCCTACGAAAAATTACCCTCCCAATTCCTTCATCTTTGCATTTATATCCTGGAGCATTTTATCATCCAAATTCTGGTTATGCCCGCCATAGCTTTTATCTTTTTCAAGTAAATCCACTCTTTCCAGAATATAATCGATTCCTTCTTTCTGCTGCTGGGTCAGATTCTCTTTTTTCTTTTCCTGCGAGACTAACTCATCAATCTTTGCCAGTTCGTCCTTTATCTCTTTCTGCTTGTCATCCAGCATCTGGATATAATCTTCCTCGTGACAGTTAGTGCAAACGGTTCTGACTATCTGCGCAGTCTGGTTGAATTTTATCTCGGTATGACAATCCCGGCATCCTAAATCCGGCATCAGCGGAGCAATGGGCTGGTAATCCAGCACTTTTGAACCCTTTCTAAAAGATGCCTGAACCGGGTGGCAGGTTTCGCAATCCTGTCTTTTGTTATGGTGGCAGTTATTGCAGCTCTCCGCAGTCAGGATCAGCTCACCGTGTTTTCTTTCGTTGGAATGACAATTACTGCACGGCAGATTTGCTTTGACCAGATGAACCTGATGAGAGAAACTCCTGCCAAAAGCCGTTCCGGTCTTAGTCTCTATTCCCAGGTGACAACTGTAACACTCTGACTTAGGAGTGGCAGAGGGTAAGGATAAAGTCGGTACTTGATATTTGGAGCCGAGTGCCTTCATCCCTTCCTTGAGTTTCTGATCCGCAACCTGCAGGAGCTGGATAGAATATTTTATATTGTGTACACCATTACCCTCTCTGACCAGGTCGATATTTTCTTTTGCCTCGGATATGAGCGATTTACTTCTGAGGTAAGCTTCTCCTTTCTGAGGAGTCATCTTGAGTTCAGACTCTGCCCGGTTTAAAGCCGGAACAATCTGGGAAAGACCCTGCCCGATTATCTTTTTCCAATCTTCCAGAATCTGACCGTAATTCCCACCGTGACAGGAAACGCACGCTGCCGGCGAGGCAAATGCACTGGTGCCCTTGAGCAGGTCTCCCTTATGAGAGATGTGACAGCCGGTGCAGCTTACCCGCACCAGGAACATCGGATCCGGAATCTGCTCGGTTCCGGTTCCACCTGAGCCCATGAAAAGTTCCTTTTGAGCAGCGTGATGTCCCGGATGGCAGGTGTTACAGTCAACATCTATTGTCTGTGCCATCGACACCATACTATGCTTTATCTCGTCATGGCATCTGAGGCAATCGACTTTGTGATTGGTCACATGATACATGTGCATAAGCAATACGTCATTATATTTATTCAGCCGATCCGGTTCAGCATGACAATCAAAGCACTTCTCCTTGGACACATTACCCTCCCCCCGAGTCACCTGGAGATGGCATTTCATGCAGTCTATCCCCAATTTAACGCCTTCTTTATGATCGTACTTTATTCCCTGGTATTCCACCACCGAGGTCGGTGCGCCGTGGCAGGAGGGACACCCTCCCAGAGGTCTTCCGACTTCCACCTCCTTGAAGTGGCAGAGAAAGCAGGTGTTGGTGGTAACTGTCATATGGACTCCCTGCACTATCTGGGAGTGACAGCTGGTGCAGCGCAGCTTCATACCCCTTCTGATCTCGGTCAGGTGCGGGGTATGGTCGAAAAGGATATTCCCGAAGCTCACCTTTCCCTCAAGCAGTCTTCTTTCGTGGCAATCGGGCCTCAAGCAGCTCTGGTCCGATACTTCCACCCAGGGCTTGCTTTTCCCGTATGTCCCGGTAACGTATTTGGCCACGGAGACTAAGGCCTGGAACTTGCCCCGTAATTCGTTTTGGACTCCAGGGGCGTAATGGCAGTCTATGCAGGAGACCAGGTTATGGGTGGAGGTCTTCCAGCTGTCGTAATAAGGCTGCATGTAATGGCAGGTTATGCAGAATTTCGGATTGGCAGAGTATTCTACGCCGACGTAGGTCAGAATTATGCCTAAGACAACCAGGACTGTCAGGATCTTGACCAGACTGACCAGCAGCTTTTTGAATTTTTCTTTTTTGTAAAAATCGAATTTCATCTGCTATTTATATGGCATAAAACCGACACCCTTTTTTAAGAATGCCGGTTTTTTGTGCTCGGAACTCCTTAGAGATTAAACTTTCTCTTTCTCCTTTTTCTTTTCTGTCTCCCACTCCTCGTCTGCTCTTTTCACTTTCAGATAAAGAACCACCACCACAAAGAAGATGAAAAGCCAGACTACTCCCAGGCCTACTTTTCTCATCCGCAGCGATTCAAGATAATTATGCACGGACGAGGTTATATCCCCGGCAACACTCCTCGCACTGCTGGTTACAGGCTCAACCTCGGGAAGCAGCAGGGTATGGGTTACCGGAACTACCTGCAGCATATCCGTGTTTGCCTGCTCCAGCTGGGTTTCATATTCGGATACATCCTGTCCCTGGGTTTTCGCCTTTTTGATCAGTTCTCTGGCTTTATCGATCTGCTCGTCAGCCTCCAGGATCATAGCTTTTATCTGCTGTCCCCTTTTATAAGCTCCTGAACCGGCGTCGTGACATCTGGAACAGGTTGTATCGAACATGACTATATTCGGATACTGGATGGCATGATTGCTGTGACAGGAGATGCACTGGGACATTTTCTTATTCTGCATCGCCTCAAAATGGGGGCTTTTGGCAAAATAGGTTTCAGAATTGATATGGCATTTCCCGCATACGTTCCCTACCTCTGATACTCCCGGAGGTGCTGCTCCATGGCTTCCATGGCACCCGGCACAGGTAGGAGCTGACCTGTCGTTCTTCTCCAGAAGCGCCTTGCCATGAACTCCGGAAGCATATTGCTCGAAAGTATTGGAAGGAAGGCCGTATTCTCCCATCAGCTTTTTATCCGAGTGGCAGGTCGAGCAAATCTTCGGCAGATTCGTGGGAAAGACTCTGTTCAAGGGATCATCCACTGAGGTGATGTCGTGACTGCCGTGACAGTCCACGCAGCCGGCAACTTTGGTATCATTCTTTTCAAAAAGAGCGATTCCGTGCTGGCTGGTGCGATAATATTCTAGCTGATCAGTCAGGACACCATATTGCTTCATCCTCTTCTTATCAGCATGGCAATTGCCGCACAAAAGAACTGCTTCTTTTTTGGAGGGCTTACCTTTGAATCCTGCCCTGGAAGACATTGCTACTTCAGGGTCTAAGCTGCTCGGATCCCCTCCATGACAATCGACGCAAAGGACACCTTTGTCAAAATGTATGCTTTTAAGGAAATCGACTTTTTGCTCCCCGTGGCAGACCATGCAGGAATACGACTCTAAGTCAACACCGAAGCTTTGGGCTCTGAGAAGCAAGACTGCGAAGATCAGCAAAACCGTAATTTTGAGAAGTTTCATTTTCACTTGTTTTTCTGCTCCGCCGGTTTTGGAGAAGGAACCTCTTTTTTTGCCGGCTCGGCTGAATGAGGAACTCCCTTGAGATCGAAAAAGATTTTCCTGCCTAAAATTGTTCGGTTAGATTCGGAGATGTATCCGAGAAATCCAAAAATGAAGGCGAAGATTATGACGATTATTCCAATGGACCAGGCTAACCTTCTTTTGGACGGTTCCCGGTCCGGTTTTTTCTCTATGAAAGGAACTAACAGAAGGATGATCAGCGCGACTCCGATTCCCAGAATTCCCAAAATCTTGGGCACGTATTTAAGAAGCTGGTAACCTGAGAGAAAATACCATTCCGGCTTGATCCCTTCAGGTGTCTGGAACGGGTTTGCCTTGTCCTCCAGGCCGAAAGAGAAAAGAACTGCCAGGGAAAGCAGGACACCGAAAAGAAGAAAAGCTACTATAACCTCTTTAAGAAAGTGGTTCGGATAAAAAGGTTTTCCTTCTTCTTCCTCTTCCACCTGTTTTTTATTTAACTCTTCGTCCATAGTCGAATTAATTGGAGTGTAAAGCCGTCAAGGTCTTGAGACTTCAGCTTTACTTTCTCTCTGATAAACCTGAAGGTTTATTCTCCATTTTTTCGTCTCACATCTTACGTCTCACCTTTTTTTATAGAGGCTTTGCAATTCCCTGCCTTTTGATCATGGCGAAATGAACCGTCAGGAACATAGCAGTGATCCAGGGCAAAATCAAAACATGCACTGCATAGAACCTGGTCAAAGTATCTCCGGTAACGTTTTGACTGCCTCTCAAAAGCACCAGGAGAT
The DNA here is from genome assembly GCA_035543035.1 of Terriglobales bacterium. GTDB lineage: Bacteria > Zixibacteria > MSB-5A5 > MSB-5A5 > RBG-16-43-9 > RBG-16-43-9. The sequence continues at coordinate 5,972 of DATKKH010000071.1, forward strand.
AATTACCTATTAAAGGGACACCTCCTGCTACCTCGGTTCCTACGGTAGTTCCCCAGAACGACTGCTGGTCCCAGGGAAGTAGGTAGCCGGTAAATCCAAACCCAAAGGTGAGGGCAAGCAGGACCACTCCTACCATCCAGTTTAACTCTCTGGGATTTTTGAAAGCCCCATGGAAATAGACCCTGGCCATATGCACCAGGATTGTGACTATCATCAGATTTGCACCCCAGGCATGAATCTGTCTGATCAGCCATCCCAGAGGAACCGTATTGCTGATGAATTTCACGCTGTTGTAGGCATCTGCGGCTGATGGCTTATAATAGATTGCTAAGAGTATACCGGTAACGACCTGGATCACAAATAGCAGGAAAGTCATCCCGCCGAAACAGTATAAGAAGTTGAGTCCTTTGGGAACAGGCTTCTTGAGAAGTTTTTGCAGTCCTTCTTTGACGTCCAGCCTCTGGTCCAGCTCTCCATAAACCACCGGGAAAATGTCCAAGAGCACGCCAACGATCTGCCTTAAATTCAGCCGCTCTTCGGTCCAGTGTCTAATCTTCGGGATTACCTTTTTTTCTTTTTCTTCCATTTTAGACTAAACCGGTAACGTAAATTACGTCATTTGCAATCTCGACTTTGTACTGGGGCAGAGGCTTGGGTGCAGGTCCTGAAATGACTTTACCCTGATAATCGAAAATGGCAGCATGGCAGGGGCATTTTAAGGTTTGCGAATCTGTTTCCCACTCCACCATACAGCCTAAATGGGTGCATTTCATATCCACCGCGAAAAAGCCTGCCTGGACGTGCATCACCATCACGTTTTTCCCCTGGTAAACCACGGGTTTGGCCTGTCCCGCGGGCAAATCGGCAACAGGACCAGCCTCAACCTTCTCCGCTTTTTCCGCACCGCCCTGGCTTTTAGGAGGATAAATATAGGTGAGAATAGAGCCAACGACTGCCAGGGCAGAAACAACTATCGATCCGCCAAGCGCATAATCCAGAAAAGTCCTGCGTGAAATCTTCTTTTCGTCTTTTAAATCCATCGATCTGAATTAATAATTAGTCCCCGTCTTGTTATGTTTTTCACAATCAGGACAACTTAAGTATTCATTATATTAAAATTGCAGAAATTGTCAAGAAAAAAAATACCTATTTTATACCTTTATGGTTTTATTACTCCAGAATTTATTTGTTTGGAAGCGAACCTGGACGCTTGCTCATGAGTCTACGAACACATGGCCTACTCAAGTCCCCGGATGAATCCTTATTGATTTTTCCTGATTATTTTCATACCCTTTTTAATGTTCTGTCAGGAGCTACTCCTGACATGTGTCAGATCTGAGGATCTGACACAACATAAATAGGTCTAGAGAATCTTTCTCTTGCTGTTTCCTTCTTTGATGAATTGTTATTGATTTTTTTCATTTATTTTCATACCCTTTAAAGTAAAATAATTCAGGACTTGAAGAAATGAACATCGCTTTGATTTTATCCCAGCTCGAAGTAACCGGAGCAGAAGCCTATGCAGTCTCCCTGGCTGATTATCTAATTAAGCATGGACATAGAATAACAATCGTCTCCGATACTCTGACTTTGAAGACCTCTGCCCAATATGTGAAGATGGATTTGAACCGCAGGTCTTTCCCCGGCCGGTTAAAGCACATGTATCTTCTCTCCAGATTAATAAAAGAAAAAGATGTCGACATTCTGCATGCTTTTTCCCGTGCTTCTGGCTGGGTCAGTTTTTTTGCCTCCAGGTTTTGCGGAATACCCCTTATAACGACTGTCCACGGAAGACAGCACCTGCATCTCTCTCGGAAAATTGTGAAAGGATTCGGAGATTACGTAATCGCAGTCTGTGAAAATATAAAAGAACATCTGATCGAAGATTTAGGGGTAAAAAAAGACAAAATCGAAGTCTTGAGGAATGGTTTTGATTTTGGGGAATTCAAAAAATGTTCAGATTTAAAACCTGAGGAAAACTTAATTTCACTCATCGGAAGATTATCTGGTCCCAAAGGAGAAGTCGCCCATAAAATAATAGAACAGGTGTTATCGGATATCCCCGGAATAAAAGTGAACGTAATCGGAGGCAATCCCCTGCCTGAAAAAATCAGAGAACTGTCCGGACTTCATCCTGAAATAAACTTCCTGGGATTTCGGGAAGATATTCTGAGCCAGATCAATAAATCTAAAGTAGTCATCGGCTCGGGCAGAATTGCCATTTCCAGTATTGCAATGGGAGTCCCGACTATTGCAGTAGGTGAAGCCTGTTCAATCGGGCTGGTTACGAAGGAAAATATTAGTCAGGCGCTAAAGAGCAATTTCGGAGACATAGACAAAGTCAGGTCTTTCGATTTTGAAAGGGTTAGAATAGATTTAACCAATGCTCTAAAGGAAAATTTAGATTATTCGGACTTAAAGTCGGTAATCCGGGAACAATTCGATATGGAAAAAATAGGCCGGAGGATCGAATCTATTTACCGGAGATTGATCGCGGACAAAAACAAGAAAGAGATACCGGTCCTTGCCTACCACAGAGTAGTTGATACACCATCCGAAGCTGGAAAGCATGGAATTTACGTGACCAGAGTAAATTTTGACTGGCAGATGAGTTATCTGAAGGAGAAAGAGTTCATTACCCTGACCTTCAAAGATTACGCTAATTTAACCGAGGAGCAAAAAAAATACGGGAAATATATCATCCTTACGCTTGATGACGGGTATGAGGATAATTATCGTGTTGCCTTTCCTATTTTGATGAAATATGGTTTCAAAGCCACGATTTTCCTGGTCGCGGGGAAAGAAACTAACGAATGGGACAGGTCTGAATCCTCTGAGCCGGAACTTAGATTGCTTTCCAGAGAACAAATCCTGGAGATGAAAAAATATGGTATCGAATTCGGCTCGCATACCCTGACCCATCCGGATCTGACTAAAATTGAGCCTGAACAGGCAAAAAGGGAAATCGCAGAATCTAAAAAGAAAATAGAGGAGATTATCGGAGATGAAGTTATAACTTTCGCCTATCCTTATGGAAAACTGAATCAGGGACTGAAACAAATCGTCAGAGAAGCCGGCTACAAATTCGGCATCGCCACTGATTCAGGTTCTGAAGTCCTGGATGAGGATTGGTTTGAAATAAGGAGGATTATTCTTTTCCCTAAAACAGGCAAAAGAAGCTTCAAACGAAAAGTAAGCGGACATTATAATTTCTGGAAAACTCGTAGGGGCAATTAATGTCCATTTGGATCCAACTGGAAATTGCCTTACAATCCCTTGACTTTTTGAAATCATTCGATAAATTAACTCAGTTTTATTTTTTAGTATTCCGAGGTATTATTAATTTCTAATTATCCTAATTTGAGCCTGATAAATTCAATCCTTTTCGTCATAATCCTCATAACCTGCGTCTGCTGTTTTCTTCTCCTGTATAGCGTCTTCAGAATGAGCAGAAGGTCGATTCCTTCCTCGGAAAGCAAGACGAATACTCCGCCGGTCTCCATATTAAAACCCCTGCAGGGAATCTCGCCAGAGTTAAAGGGAAACCTTGCTACTTTCTGCAATTTAGATTATCCGGAATTTGAATTGATTTTCTGTGTTGAAAAAAAAGATGACCCGGCACTTCAGGCTGTAGCTGAACTTCAAAAGGAATGCGCCCAGGCGAAGATCAAGATCGCAGCCGAGGATCCGCATCAGGGATATAATCCCAAGGTGAGAAACCTTCTCCGCGGAATGAGCAAAGCCACTCATGATTTGATCCTGATAAGTGATGCTGATGTGCAGGTTGGCAGGAATTATCTGAAAGACCTGGTGAGTTTCAGCCAAGACCTATCGACTGGAATCGTAACCAACCTGATCCGGGGAAAGGGAAACGACTCCTTGGGCTCGAGACTGGAAAACCTGAACCTGAATTTTTTCGTGCTCGGAGGAACCTGTTTTCTTTACCATTTCTTCAGATACGCTGCAGTCACCGGTAAATCGGTTCTGATGAAAAGAAAAGACCTGGAGAAAATAGGCGGGTTTTCCAGCGTGGAGAATTTTCTGGCAGAAGACCAGATTCTGGAAAAAAAGTTCAAGCGCCTGGGACGAAAGATCGTCCTTTCCCATCTCCCGATAGACAGCAACACCAGCGGAAGAACCTTCGGCAGATTTTTCAAGCGCAACGTTCGCTGGTCCCAGATGCGGATGCAGTTGGGAGGAATAGGGTATCTCTCCGAGCTTATGCTCAACCCGTTCCTGTTTGCCCTACTCCTCTGCATTACTTCCTGGTTCTCCGTATTTTCGCTCAAGGTTTTATTTTTTATCGCTATATTCAAGATGATCGCAGAATCGGTCCAGGGCAGACTTGTCCGGGCAGAGGCAGGATTTTTATCTTACCTTCTGGTCCCATTGAAAGACATCCTGATAGGGATAATCTGGTTTTCCCCTTTTTTTAAAACTTCAGTCGAATGGAGGGAGTCCAAATTCAGGCTCAGAAGGTATACTGAGCTGGAACCTCTTTGATCTTTTTTGATAGATGAGTAGATGAATAGTCCAGAGGTTTAGTGTCCTGATTTTTATTTGTATTAAAATTACTGAAAGCTCAGTTTTATATTCACAATTTCAGGAGAAGTTCCGATACGGACCGGTGGTCCCCAGGTGCCAGCACCTGAGGAAACATAGATTTGGGTATTCCCTTTTTTCTTATAGCCGCAGCTTACTTCATAAATCAAATCAGTTATGCAGGACAATGGCCAGATCTGTCCGTGATGTGTATGGCCGGAGATCTGGAGGTCCGCACCATTTACCACTCCTTGAGACAGGTCAATCGGCTGGTGATCCAGCAAAATCACAGGATAGCTTTTGTCGACCTGGGCCATCAATTCTTCCAGAGGCTCACGGCTGATGCCGGTAAATCCTTTTTTGGATCTGTCTTCCCTTCCCACGATGTAAAAGTCGTCATTGATCTTCATAACGCTGTCCCTTAGGACCAGAATGTTATGCTCAGTTAGATACTTGCAGGCTTTTTCCACTCCTCCGATATATTCATGATTCCCGGTAATAGCGATAACCCCGAATTTAGATTTTATGTTTTTCAGCGTCTCTCCTAAGTTCTGTCTGATAACCGGACCTAAGTCCTCATCCACAATATCCCCGGGCAAAATAACTACATCCGGATTTAGCTGGTTAATTTTATTGACGATACGGGTAATCCTTGAGTTCCCGACAATCGTGCCCAGGTGAATGTCCGACACGATGACCAGATTCACCGTTCCTGAGCCGTGAGCTTTTTTGGGAATGTCCAGATTAAGGCTTCTGATCTTGGGATTCAAAGCATTGATAAAGCCTGTCAATATGACGATGGAAACAATCCCGATAGAAACCAGGGCAGTAAGCTCTTTTGCCCTAATGTAGTTTGAAGTGATAAAGCTTGGGAAAAGCGGAAGCCAGTGATTAAGCAGTCTTAAAAAATCCAGGAGAATTACTATCAGCAGAAAATAGACCATAGCTCCCAGCCAAAAAGAGCCGACCCAGATCAAGACCTGACTGAACCTGGAAGCCCAGAAGCCTTCCATAATTCTGCCGAGGATGAAGGAAAGAACTACGAACCAAAAAATGACCGGGAAATACATTCTGATATTCGAAGAGTGCGGAATAGCCTGCAATCCTCGGATGAAAATATAATAATTTATCAGCCCATAAATCGTAAGGACGATGAGGAAAAAGAAAAGGAAGCGCATTAGCCTCATTCTTGTGATAACTGGAGTATAAACCTTTGGTTTATCCAGGTAAAGCTAAAGCTTTACACCCCACTATTGATAATTATTTATAATTCCTGATGAAATTTATTATCTCGTTGATGTCCGGCAGTTTTCCGATTTCATATACTTTGAAGAAGATTATCTTCTGGTCTTCGTCCAGAATTATGTTCGCCCGCTCGGAAAACCCCTGCCTTTCCCGGAAAATCCCGTATGCTTTTGCCACGTAGCCATGGGGCCAGAAATCCGACAACAAAGGCGTATTTTTAATGCCCAGACTTTCAGCCCAAGCTTTTTTGGATGGAACCGTGTCAACGCTCATCCCCAATACGACGGTGTTCAGAGAGTCCAGAGTGTTTTTGTTATCCTCCAGTGACTTCATCTGCTTGGCGCATACTTCGGTCCAGGCAAGCGGGTGAAACGACAGGAGGACTTTCTTCCCCTTGAAGGACGACAGCTTGAAGTCCTTCCCATTCTGGTCTTTTAGATCGAAATCTCTTGCTGGTTTGCCGATTTCTTGTTTTCTTTCCTCGTCCATTTTGCTCCTCCTTTTATGGGTTCTGGATTTGGGTGATACCGAAAAATATACAAAAAAATATGCCTGTCAACTTCTTTTTGAAATGACCTCGGAACGTGATCTTGAGGAAACGAAATATAAAGAGTCTTTCGAATCCTTGCCGACAGACTCTTTCTTTTAGCTTCTCTTGCATTCCTCTATCAAACTCTCTTTATCATTTGAATTCATCCAGGACGTTTTCATCTACTGGTCCAGCCACGGTTATGACCAGATTATCTATGTCCAGGTATTTCTGGGAAACCCTTATTCTGCTTCGAACACCGCATTGAGTTCTTGATACGCAGCGTGCATTTTGTCAAGTTTTTCTTCTATCTTTTTGTTATCCTTGCCGTTACAAGCCTTAACCAGGGCATCTACTGATGCATTAAATGCTTTCCTTTTCTCGATGAACTGGGGAGCGATACTCTTAGATTTCTCAGGCAGTTCCACCTTCATTAGTGCAGCCATCTTTTCCTGCAGAGCAGGAGTCGAAGCTTTGATCGCCTTATAGTCTTTATTGGGCAATGCCTCATGCCAGAGAGGATATAAAGCTAAATGGAAGCTTTCCAATTCCGTTACCCGGGGTGCGAAAACCCTAACCAGCTGCTCATAAGCCGTATGGAGGTTTTCTGTGGCTTTGAGTAAGGCTTCATCATCGGTACCTTTAGATTTCTCTTCAAGGTCCAGGACTGCCTCTGCTAAAACCTCTCTTTTCTTCTCGTAATCACCTTTTTTCTCTCTATAGAACCCGGACAGCTCGGCCTTTTCAATCACTTCCATTTCTTTCTTGAACTGCGGAACCGCATCCCTTATCGCCTGATAATCTTTCTCGGCATAAGCCGTATGCCAGACCGGCTGGAGAACTTCATGAAACTCTCTTAAACCCTCTAACCCGGGCCTGCTCATCTCTTTAATTTGTGGAGTATTCGCAGTGGTCTGGGACAAAACCGAAGAAACTACAAAAAAGGAAACAAACAGGAATGAAAGAAATATAACTTTTTTAAATGATGGCATAATAAACCTCCTATTTAACCTATCTTTGAATTTTCAACACCCTTGGCTGAATTTTGATTCTCTCCCTTAGCTCAAGTTACACCTCCCATCAAATTTTCCCTATTCCCTTTGTTTATATTTGACGGTTTTTTTAAAAAAATCATTTGTGCAAACCAGTGAAAATTTTCTCGAAAAGAGTTATATCTATCACAGTTTCTATTGTTACAAATTTTTCCTCTTATTTGATAGTTTTTAAAAGCTCAGGAATTGTATCACAAGAATCTATAGACAGCAGGTTGGATTTATGACTTTTATTGTTGCAGATTGAATGACTGGTTGCCTAGGTTCATATGAATTGTGTAAGAATCGAGTGTTATCTGACGAGATTGTCTTAAGAAAAAAAGTATGATGCTGGTCTCTTCGCACCTTCGAAAGAATCTTCATTCCTCAAATATCATTTCAGAAATAGATAAAGGTGAAGTTAGTGAAGCCGGACAGGGCTTCATCTTTACTTCACCTTTTAAAACCTTTCTGCTACTCTTCAGTTGCCACCAGAGGATGCTATTTCTTGGGCATTCCCTCTTTTTTCTGATGCGGTATTCCCGAACTGATCCATGTTGCTACCCTCTCTCCTGCTTCAGTCTTATAGCCTACACGGACCTTCTCCCCTGCAGTGAGCTCCTTCAGAGCTACGACTTTTCCTGATTTCTTGAAAGTAGCTTTGGGATCGATTTTAAAGGTCTCACTCTTTCCAGATTTATCCTTGACTGTGAGCGTGGAGGCAGCAGTGTCTACCGACACTACCTCCGCAGTTAAAGTCGACCCTTTTTCAGTCCAGGTCCCCTTCATTGGCTGCTCACTCTTCTTAGGTTGTTCTGTTGTGGTTTGCTGCTGTCCCCATACCAGAGTCACGCAGCCGAGGACAAAAAGTACCGCCAGTAAAAATCTCAGAGTTTTCACTTGTTTCACCTCCTTTCATCGTTTTTTGAGATTGTGTAGTAGCTCAGATATCCTTTTTTTAGCTCTTGTTTTATTAATGAATTTTTTTTGAGAAGCTGTTTAAGCTATCATACGTTGGAAAAGTTTAATTGATTGAGGAAAAATTATCTGCTATGAATTCGGAGTATCAAGACGATGCACAACATCTTACCAAAAGTAGTGACCTATGAAATATAGGAAATTCAAAAAGCATCTAACATTTATTTAGGAGTGCTTATGGACCCTTGGAATTCTTGGTAGCGCTACAGGGAGTCGAACCCTGGTTTGATGGCTGAGAACCACCCGTCCTGGGCCACTAGACGATAGCGCCAAACAAGCTGGTTATTGGTTCATGGTGGTTGGTTCGCAGTAAAAGACAAATTCTCTTCAGTTACCCTGAACTATGAATTAACTACCATCCACCGATCGGAGGACACAATATAATAATGGTTTTTGATTAGGCAAGAAAAAAATTAGGCTGTAAGTCAGATATCTTTGACACTTGACACAGACTTAAAACCATCCTTCTTTTTTCATAACTTCCATTGCAATCCTGCCTGAAGGGCCATCTCCGCGGGCGACGGAAATACCTACGTTTTTTCCGACTGCTTCGGAGATTTCCGCAATGTCCTTATGCGTAAAACCCGGACAGAGAAGGATCGAGTGAATTCCTTCATCTCTTACATACCTTTTACAAACTTCGATCGCCTGGTCCTGATTCCTGACCAGCGTGACAAAAAGTTTGTATTTGGATGTTTCGATCAAGCTCTTGTGTTTTTCCGGGTCTGCATCCGGAGTATGGGCTAGGAAAAGTGTCTTGAAGGCCATGACTATCACCTCCTATTCCAAGTTTCTACGTAGATAACCTCATAAATCTTGTCAACCTGCGTTTGCTCATTCTATAACTTTTTTGAAAACCAGAGAAGCAATCGCAAACATCAGCACATCGAATAAGATAATAGCTGCGCTGTCCCGTGCCAGGTGCGACACATCCCCGGAAATAACCAGTCCCCTTACCGCATCAACTGCGTAAGTCAAGGGGTTGAGAGTTGCTATATGCTGCAGCACCCCGGGCATCATCTTCACCGGGTACAAAGCACTGCTGCCGAAGAAAAGCGGCATTATGATTGCCTGTCCGATTCCCATGAAGCGTTCCCTGGTTTTCATAAAGGAGGCTATGATCACTGAGATTGCTGCAAACCCGCCTGAGATAAAAAACAAGAGCAGTATGGCTAAAAGCATGTAGATCGGGTCGACTACGAATTTGACTCCCAGGAGTATGGCAGCGGGAATAATGATAACGGCCTGGAAGATCGACCTGACCCCGGAAGCAATACATTTTCCGATGACCGTGGCGTACCTGGGAACAGGCGCCACCAGAAGTTTTTTCAGTACTCCGGTCTCCCTTTCCCACACTATGGTCAGTCCGTAAAAGACGGAAACGAATATGGTCGACTGCAAAAGCACGCCCGCAGTTATATAGTCCAGGTACGGTATCCCGCCAGTGGGTATAGCCCGGATGCTGCTCATAACTGTTCCGTAGACTACCAGCCACAAAATCGGCTGGATTGCCCGGGTGTATATCTCGGTTCGATCGTGTCCGAGCCTCCTTAACTCCAGTTCCATCATGGCAAACATTGCCCGCAACGAATCTTTCATCATAATTTTATCCTTTCTTGATAATCCTCCGAACCTGCCTGACCTCCTTTATACCAGTGCCACGCGAAAGCACTGTCCCGGCGTATTTGAGAAACACGTCGTCCATGCTGGGCTTGGCCGTCGATATCTTCTCAATCCCGACTCCCTCACCTCTAAGAACGTCGAGTATTCCAACTAAAGCAGTCTCTGCATTCTCGACTGTTACCGTGAGTTCCCGCTCTTGTACCTCCAGATCACTGACCGTATCCAGAGCCCTGACTTTATCCAAAATCTCTTCGCCTATACCCTCTCTTTTGAGCCCAAAATGGATGTACTCCACCCGTATCGAATGTTTCAGTTCATCCGCGGTGCCTGTCTTGACAATTTTACCGCGGTCGATAATTGCTATTTCATCCGAGTAAAGGTCTGCCTCGTCCATATAATGAGTATTGAAAAACACGGTTATGCCATACTCTTTTTTGAACGATAGTATTTTTTCCCAGACGGCTTTCCTGGCAGAGGGATCCAGACCAATGGTCGGTTCATCCAGGAACAGAACTTTCGGCTTGATAAGTAACGCACTGGCAATCTCGAGCCTTCTTATCATTCCTCCTGAATAGGTCCTGACCAGACTTTTAGCTGTCGCACTCAGGCCCATAACTTCCAGAGCCTCGTCGATAGTTTTCTTCCGTACCTTTGAGGGGATGCCATAAATCTTGGAATATATGAGCAGATTTTCGTATCCGGAAACGTCAGTCCAGACGCTCATTTCCTGGGGCACATAGTTCATAACTTTCCGCACTTCAGCGCCTCTCCTGACAACATCCAGACCGAAAATATGCGCTTCACCCGATGTGGGTTTAAGCTGGGTAGTAAGTATCCGCATCAAGGTTGTTTTTCCCGCTCCGTTAGGACCCAAGAGCGTGAAGGCATCTCCGGCCTTGACGGTTAAATCCACGTAATCCAGAGCCCTCACCCCTCCCTCGTAGATTTTTACAACTCCTTTCGTTTCAATTGCAAACGTCATTTACTTTCTCCTGGCTGATTTTCTTCTTGTGAGCCTCGCCTATGTTGCAGGCCTACTGTACCCAGATTAAATGGAAGTAAATTTTCTGGAGTATTAAACTCTTGAATCCCCTGTTAAAATTCTTCAATAAATACGAAACTTTTCCAGCAGAGGTTAGTATATTTAATTGAGTACTGATTTTCAAGTTAATTCGGATTAATCCAAATTGAACTAATAATGACCTAAACGCAGGGAGACCGATGGGATGAAAAATCGAAAACGTTTTCTTGGTTCACTTTTCTTGACTTTCCTCTTTCTCATCTCTGTTTCAACAAATCTGCTGGCCAATCAAGCTGAAGAAGACAGTGTAAAAAACATCACCGCCTTCAGGATAAACGGTGGAGTGAAGATCGATGGAGTACTGGACGAGGATTGCTGGAGCAAAGCGGAAAAATCAGGAGGTTTTGTCCAGTCAGATCCGCATGACGGCGAGCCTGCGACGGAGTCTACTTACGTGCAGGTATGTTATGATAACCAGGCGCTTTATGTAGGTGTAATCTGTATGGAAAACGAGCCGGAAAAAATTATAAAAGTCCTGACCCGCAGGGACCGCTTCAGCTCAAGCGATGCTGTGAATGTAGGAATAGATTCTTACCATGACCATAAAACCGGTTATATGTTCAAGGCTTATTCTTCTGGAACCCAGTGTGACATGTATTATTACAGTGATGGTAATGAGGATGACTCCTGGGATGCAGTGTGGGAATCCGCGGTGAAAATCGGGAAAGACCGTTGGACAGTCGAATACAAGATTCCTTTTTCCTGTTTGAGATTTTCAAAAAGCGACAGCTACACCTGGGGGTTTTATGTCTCACGTAACCTGATGCACAATCAGGAATGCGACCGCTGGGTCAGGATTCCTTCTAATCAAGCCGGATATGTTTCCAGATGGGGACATCTGACTGGCATCAAGGATATCGACCCTCCGATGCATCTGGAGGTTTTGCCCTATGTGGTCTCGACGGAGAAGACCGAGCCGGAAAGACTCGGTAATCCTGACGGAAGGGAGCTTTTCGGAAATGTAGGAGTTGACATCAAATATGGATTAACTCCCAATTTGACACTGGACGCAACAGTAAACCCCGACTTTGGACAGGTGGAAATAGATGAGATCGTGTTGAACCTTTCCAATTATGAGACTTTTTATCCGGAGAAAAGACCCTTTTTCCTAGAAGGAAGCAAGATTTTCGAGCCGATTCAGACCGACCTGTGCCAGCTTTTCTATTCGAGAAGGATCGGCAAAGACCCTGGATATTCTGATTCGGCCGAATACTACTTCAGCCGTCCTACCTCCACTACGATTTTAGCTGCAGCAAAAATCACAGGCAAGACAAAAGGTGGAACGACCATCGGATTTCTCAATGCTGTTACCGATCGGGAAAAAGCAGACTTCTGGCATATCAATGGATTCCGCACCCAAAGAGTAATCGAGCCGGAAGCGAATTATAACGTCATCAGACTCAGCCAGGATATCTTTAATAATTCATCCATCGGAATAATGAGCACTGCAGTCAACCAAAAGGGAAAAATCCCATCGTATGCCGGAGGCTTAGACTGGAACTTACGCTTCCTGAAGCAAAACTATTCTTTTGTAGGTCAGACCTACTCAAGCTCTAACGGAGAAAATGAAAGAGGTCTGGGGTATTTAACCGCCTTGGGAAAAGACGGAGGAAAACACTGGAGAGGGAATATTGTTTGGTTTTACCTGGATAAAAAGATCAATACCAATAGTCTGGGATATATGAAAAGGAATGACCTACAGGGAGGCAGCACCTGGATTCAGTACAAGACCCAGAAGGAAGCCTGGATAATCAGAAACTCCTGGAATAACTTTAACCTGTCGTATGATGCCAATCTGAATCACGATCGCCTGGATTGGGGTTTCAATTTCAACAGCACAGTCGAGCTAAAGAACGGGTGGACCGTGGAGGGAGGATTTTACAGCGACCTGGGCGTGACTTATACTGACTGGGAAATTCCTCCCCAGATAATGAAAATTCCGGTTGGAAAAAGCGGATGGTTCGATCTGAACACGGATGAAAGGAAGAAAATCTCGGGAGGGATCAACCTTAACGTGGGTAATTATTGGGACGGATATCAGTCGGCCGTTAATCTCTGGGTGACTTTAAAACCCCGTTCTAATCTCGAGGTCACCCTTGAGCCGAACTGGCTAAGGATGCTGGACGTAAGCCGTTTTGTGGGATTTGCACAGGATGTGGCTGATTCCTCTTCATCCTTTTATGTCTTCGGGAAACAGGCAGTCGACCAGACAGGTCTGGATTTACGGGGAATTTATACCTTTAGTAGAGACCTGACTGTTCAGCTTTACACCCAATTCTTTTTTGCTAACAACGAATATTCGAATCTCGAAAGATTCTTTCCTGTGGATAGGTTTTCGCCGCTGGGAGATATTTTCAACTTCCAGCAGTTCAGGAGCGACTTTCACAGACGGGAGTTCGCATCGAATCTAATCGTGAGATGGGAATATCGACCGGGCAGCACTATTTATCTGGTCTGGACACAGGGCAGATATAATTACGAGACAGGTGAGTTCAATTTGAGAAAAGATTTCTCAAAACTTTTCAATACAAATTCGGATAATATCTTTCTGATCAAAATGAATTATTGGTTCAACCTGTAAATCTGGCTCTTTAATTGAACTAATTCCTCTCTAAGAATACGAAAAAACCTTTCTTTTGCTTTCCTTTCTATCCAAGGTTTATGCCCGCAGTTTTTAAGCTGGATGAATCTAAAGTTCTTCAATACTGAGGAAAGCGGCCTTCGAACACCTTCTGCCGGATGCGGATCATAATCTCCGTGGATCGCCACAACTGGACACTTAATGTTCTTTCCCAATTTTAGGAGCTGACCGCTTCTTCTGAGCTCCTCAGCCTCCTTCAATACGCTCTGGAAGATATCTGCTCTCAAATCAACAGATTCAGATTTCTGAGGAAGAGGATCGTAAGCATCAGCTTTCGAAAACAACTCTCCAAATCGCCTGAAAATCTTACTCCTATCCTCAGCGGTAAGTTCATCTAAAAATCCGATCAGAGATTCTGCCTCTTCCCTATCAGTCTTGTTTAGACGTTCCAATCTCGTTTTCTGAATTGCCAGAGCATATTTCTCCTCAAAGGGTCCGCTTGCGACAAGTATGAGCTTCTTTACGAACGATGGATATTCTGCCGAGAAAATGAAGCTTAGCCACGCACCCCAGGAAAAACCCATCAAAATTATTGGAGGGTCTCCGTTTTCTCCCAGAATAGATTTTAACTCTTCGACCTGCCCTTTGATGGTGATTTCGGACTGCAGGGGCTCCAGAATACCCCAATTTGAAGCGAGCTCACGTGCAACTGGTTGCATTTCTCCTGCCGCACCTGGGCCACCGTGAATAACCGCAACTCTAAATGGAGGCTTTCCATATTTCCTTAAGTTTTTCATAAGTTATTAGTAATGATGAATCAAAGTTTGGCTTTTCTGCTGTGAAGTCCGGTTGCTCCAGAGGGATGGGGTGGGGATGATTCTACAATTTGCATAGTACCATTACCATCATAGCAGCGAACAGTGAGTACATGCTCGCCTGCTCGAAACGGCATGTCATAACGCCATATAACCCAGGTCAGTTCTGACAGAGGAGTCCGTAACTGCGCTTCTATCCATTTTGCATCATCCACTTTCACTTCGACCCTGGAGATACCACGCGCTCCGGCGTGAGCAATGCCGCCGACCGGCACGAGCATTTGTCCTTTTTCATTTATGAAAGATGCACCAACCGCTATCGTGTCGATCACCGAAGTTGTTTTCATCCGCGCTTCTTTATCCCAGCCGCGAACCACCCAGTATCCCTCTTCCCAGTGGTCAGTCGCCTCTATGGATTCAATCCACTTGGGCTGTTTCATTCCATAAAGGTCCGGGATGTAAATCCGTAAAGGAAAACCCTGCTCGGGTGGCAGGGGCACCCCGTCCCAGGCATAGGTCAGCATTACCCTTTCATCATTTCTTATCTTTTCCAGCGCGATAGTTTCAAAAAAACCATCCACTGCACTGATTCTAAAATGAGTCGCATTAGACTCAGGTCTTATGATCGGCAGGAGTCTTTGTAGGCTCACCCCGGTCCAACGGGTCGTTCCAATGAGATCTCCACCGACGGGATTGGAGATGCAAGCCATTGTGATGAATTGGTGCATCGGTTCATGGCGGTGGATGTCCTCCAGTGTCAGTTCCAGAGGTCTCTTGACCAGACCTCCTATTTTCAGCCTCCAGTTCTCTTCCTTTATTATGGGGGGGGTGGTGTCGATGTCTATGCGGTAGTGCTGTTCGAGCGGGGTGTACTCGGGACGCGTGCCGGGTGCAGGCGTAACACTCGCATTGGCATTCGGCAAGACGTTGTGTGCTGACCATCGTTCGCTATTGACAACTTCAGGTTTCCGTCTCTGTCCGACAAACTCGCTGACAACCGCTCCGGCCACGGTTATGGCGGCAGAAGTGCTACCTAGACGAATCAGAAATCGCCTGCGGTCAATGCGCTCGCCCTGCCTTGCTTCAGACTCTTCCAACCCGGGGACGATCTCGACTTTTACGCTCAGACGTCTATGAACCCAGCCCAGGGTTACACCCCAGACTAAGAAAAGCGCTAAAATCCACAATCCTTGGAGTAGAGAATTGGCAATTCCCGTCTTTTCGAGACTGGAGTTGATGAGTAACATCAAGACACCCATGCTCACTCCTAATATTATCCCGAAGACAAATGAGGATTTCTTCCACACCCGCAAAAGGGCAAACAGAAACGCACCGGCAATACCTCCCGAGACCAGGAAGATAATAATTGCCATACTTTGCTCGGCCATTTTGCCGACAGCAGAAGTGTTGCCAAGCCCCAAAGCGTGGATAACCTTTACCATCAAGTCGATCCCGAAAGTTATGACGGAGCCTGGCAGCATTCTTGCAATCCAGTCGAAAAGATCAAAAGGAGCAAATGGCAATTTAAAGAGTTTCCATCCCAGATGGAAAAAAGCTATCATTGGTGCAGTCAATAATGAGCCGACCAAGCCTCCAGTTAAAGCTCTCGATTTTTTCATGTCTTCATTAAACTCTTTTTAATTTTAACTTTGATTCACATTAATAAGGAGAGGTTTTCTGAATTTTCTTATGCTTTTCATAGTTTCTGTCAGAAGATAAAATCACGGCCAAGCATTTGAGATCAAGGAATTGAATCTTTTTTGACAGATCGAACATCTTGTCCCATTCATTACAAATTCTTGTAACAGCGGACGATTTTAGAACTTCTTTGATTCAGAATCCCCGATTTCTTGCCACTAATATAATAGCTATTTGAAATTTATCAAGAGCAATGCCGAGTCTTTCTGGTTTTTAGGGTTCTGGGGTATTGAAGAAAGAGGATGGAGGTGGAAAAAGCTTATAGTTGCGGGATTATGGAAAAGGTCGGCCGACTCTCGTTACTCTCCTTTGATCAGAGGGGAAAAGTATCAATTATGTCTGGAATGCTTTGAACTGGAAGTACGCTGGCGGAGAATTTCTCTTTCCAGAGTTAATGCCAGCTGTTTGGTAACCGCAGTCAGCAGATTCTCTTCTTCCTGCAACAGTTTGGTACTGGTCCTGGGATGATAAGCCAGAACGCCGACTGTTTCAGTGGAGCCGACGAGGGGAACATACAGAAAATCGGAAGATGGTAGAGAATCAGTGGACCAGCCGGCCGATTTTCTGCTGTCAAAGGAATATTTTGCCACGGCGAATTCCTTTTCGTTCAGGTTTAGAAAGCCGGAGGGGGACGGTTTCGA
>DATKKH010000072.1:0-5810 GCA_035543035.1 Terriglobales bacterium
CAGGAGTCTCCAGAATATTCTCTGAACCTTTTCCGGAATCTGATAAAGCTGCAGGGACTGCAAAAGCTATTATCTTGTTCTCTTTATCTATAAACACCGGGATGGTTTGTTTCATCTGAAGCTCCACACCCTCTTTAAAGCGCACTTTAATCGGAACCATATCGTATATGGCAGATTTCTTATCGACCTGAGTAACCCCAAAGGGCGTAAATGCTATGCCAATCTTCTCGGTAACACCCTTATATGAAATCTTAACCAGGGTCTGGTCAGTATTGAGAATCGATGCTATTTTTTTCTGAATTGCATCTTTCCCTTCTTTTTCGAATTTCAGTTTATCTTCATATGCATCCGGGTAATTGTATTCTGATTTCGCCTGCTCTAAATAACGCGCGAGTCCGTCCGATGAAAGAGCAACAGACTGTTTCAGCAAATCTCCAAGGTATACACCCTCTGTGAAGATTTTTACTTTCCAGGCTGGCATAAACTCATCCAGCAGTAATGCTTCACAGGCACCAAGCTCGTATAACTTAAAACGAAGAGGGCCAGAGCCGAATTTATTCCCGAAGCGATCATCGCTGACCGAGACAATCTTTACCACGTCATCCAGCCTGTCTTTAAATTGCTTGAACAGGACGTTCTGATAACCATTGAACCCCTGGTGATAATACATCTCCCTGATTGGTTCTAATTTATCTCCGCTGGTCATGAATTTGTATTCCACATACCTTGCCGTCCCTTCTGCAAACTCGTTCAAATTTTCATACTCCACCCAGCTGCTGTCGAGACGCGATTGCCGGAAGGTTCGAACTGCAACGAATTCTTTTATCTTTTCCTGCCTAACCTTTGGGTTGTCTGAAATGAGCGCATCCCTGAGGATTTCCCCCTCTAATACATAGAGAGCATTGTTTACTGGGTCGAGAAGGGGGTATTGAGTTACAATCATTTCGTTGGCGTTCTTCTCCGGCGCCATTCTGGCCTGGTAAACATGGAATGCCTCGTGAAGAATCAACTGAAGTTCATCATAGGGTGACTGAATGAAATTCCAGCTTTCCAGCCATTGTGTTGCTGTCTCTTTTGACCTGTTTGTCAGAGCATCCCTTAATTGGTTTCTCATCCTGGAAAAGGGATCGGCCACGACCAGAACCGGAACTCCATCAACTTCTATGGTGGTATTCTGGTCATCCACATCCAGGAAAGTTGTATCGTTGCGAACATAAATGGTTTCTCCTGTTAATGGACTGAACCCGGTATACTCGGAAAATCCCTTGGGTTTATGAGGAAAATTGATGAGCAGTTCCTGGACTTTGGGTCT
Source organism: Terriglobales bacterium (assembly GCA_035543035.1). Lineage (GTDB taxonomy): Bacteria > Zixibacteria > MSB-5A5 > MSB-5A5 > RBG-16-43-9 > RBG-16-43-9. Next base: position 1,313 of record DATKKH010000072.1, read on the forward strand.
GTATAAGAGAACCGGGGTCTTTTTAAAATCCCAGCCCGGATAGATTTCGTTACCCAAATTCTCGGTGATATTTCTGCATTCCTTTAGGGAAACCAGCAACAATGGATCGATTTTTAATTCGGAGATTTTTTGCGAGAAGGCTGTTCCGATTACAATTAGAATAAGTGCTGCTGCTGAAAATAAGCCCAAAAAACCCTTTTTCATTTTTAACCCTCCAATTGAAAAAGTAAGATTTGCAGAAAAATAAGTTTAATTATCATACTTTTAGGCTATCCATCCGCATTTATGTCCTGTTTAAAACAGAAACATCGGACTTTAGCCCGACGAAAAATTCCGTCCGAGATAAACTCGGACGCTACGAGAATGGAGACGCAAGCTATGCGTCTCTACGGTTTTAGCGAGCCTGTCCTACGGATCCGGAATTAATAGGAAAAGGCTCGCACTACGAAAATCAATAACCAGCTCTTAAAAACAGAACAGGCAAGATGCCTGTTCCACTAATTTTTCCCCTTTGAGCTTTTGATCATTTGAGCGTTTGAGCCTTTAAGCTTCTCTTTTGCAAGGCCTTTTTCTACCTTGAACTATTGAACAATTGAACCTTTGAACCTTTTTCTTGAACCCTCGAATCTCTTTTTTACTTTCCCTCTTCCTCCATCTTCCGGTTCATCTTTTCAATCTCTTTACTTAACTCCACCAACTCTTTTTTGAGTACTTCCATTTCCCTCTTGAGCTCTGCAAGGTCCTTGCCCTGAACGATTTTTGCACTGTCCAGCGCTCCCAGGAATTTAGCCTGTTCCTCGTCATATACATCCTGGAAATTCGCCTTCCCCAGGGCTTCGGAGAGTTTTTCCAGACCCAGCTGGAAACTATAATCCGACCCGGCCTTGCTCGGTCTGGCACTTAAAATCCTTTCTTTCCCATCCCGCAGCACTTTGATCTTTACCGGTTTGTCAGGCGGGGTGTTCTCAATCAGCACCCGGAACTGGTCGGAATCCCTGAGCTTTTCGTTATTGAATTCTATCACCACGTCCTGGTCCTTTAATCCGGCTTTGTCTGCAGGGCTTCCCTGTACCACGCCATCGATTAGAACTCCTTCCTTCACACCTATTTCCTGCGCTGATTCCTCGTCCATGTCTGACAGATAAACTCCCAGGTAACCTTTTTCGATGCTGGTGCCGTGCTTGATTATCCAGTCAGCTTTTTCTTTTACCTCGTTCATCGGAATAGCCAGAGAAATTCCGGATGAAGGAACTTCGATTTGGGTCGGCGGTATGGTTACGCTTCTTTTCAGCTCCTGCTCATAGATACTCACTGATCCCATTACCGAAGGCTCGGAAAGCTTGGCAGAAACGATCCCGATCACCTCTCCCCTGGTGTTAAGGACGGGTCCGCCGCTGTTGCCCGGACTTACGTTAGCGCTCATCTGGATGGTTTTATCGTCCCTGATTCCGTTGACTATTCCGAAGGAGACTGCAGTCGGAAGCCCGTAGGAATTACCGACCACTGTGACCCAAGAGCCTTCTTTTGTATTGTCCGAATTGCCGAATTTAGCCATTCGCAGACCTCTGGTATCGATTTTCAAAACCGCTAAATTAGTCTGATAATCAGTCCCCACCAGCTTTGCAGTATACTCCTTTTTGTCAAAGAGTATCACCCTGAAATCCTTCATCCCCCTCACCACACTGGAAGTGGTCAGGATATACCCGTCCGGTGAATAGATCACTCCTGAGCCTACGAAAGATGCCGGCTCAGAGAGATCCCCCTTTTCTCCGGGAAAAGTTCCTGCTTCGATCGTCACTAGAGAAGGCTTGACCGACTCCACCAGACCGGTGATATTTCGCTCCAGCGATTCCAGCACATCCTGAGCCGACGCAGTACCGACCATCGAGATTGAGTTTCCAAGCCCTCCGAAATAAAGGAGGACTAAAATCAAAATGGCCAGGCTCAGTATAATTTTTGCTCTCATATAAACCTCCTCCTTAATAGACTTTTCTCACCTTGCTGCTCGCAGTTGAAACTGCAGGCAGAATATACCCCACATTGGTCTGTCTGTTATCCACTGGTCTGTAATTGACCGCATCTATTACAAAATAGGCTGACCCGCGCTCAGTAACCCTGGTATCGGGCAATTCTTCAAGATCGGATAATCTCAGATTATCCATTACAAAAACTGCTTTACGGTTTAGATTTTTCTCTCTCACATAACTGGCAGGCACTTTCTTAAAGTTGCTTTTCTCAGTTGAGGATTCGACTAACTGAGAAGGCGTTTCCTGAGTACCTTCACATGTTCCTTTTTGGCTCATCGTTTGCGTCCCGACCAATGATGTCTCTGCTGAAGATATAATTTTAGGTTTTTCCGAAATCGTCTGGGATTTGTGAAACCCGCCTTTCAAAATCAGAAACAAAGCCAATGCCACTGCTGCTGCAGGAACAAATGCCCATCTGAGAGAAGGGAAAACCGTAAATAAAGATTTTGCCTTAGAATCCTTTTCCGCAGAAGGAACCTCTCTGATTTTTAGTTGGAGTTTTGACTCAAATGCTGATGACGGTGTAAACCTTTCCAGTCCTGAAACCGCATCATTTAAGGCTTTATACCCCTGAGTTTCCCTGGCACACTCCTCACAGGTCTGAATGTGCCGGTCGATCAGTTCCTTCTCCTTTGTCGTCAGCTCGCCCTTATAATATCGGGATAGAGAGCGGCGAATCTTTCGACAGCTCATAGCATTCCTCCATGATTGGCTTCAATTTTTTCTGCAGAATCCTCCTTGCCCGGTTAACTCTGGATTTAACCGTCCCCAGGGGAAGATTCAGAGTCGACGCAACCTCTTCATAGGATAACTGGTCAACGTCTCTCAGGAGAAAAACCATCCGGTACTTGAAAGGAAGCGAGCCAATTGCTCCCTCCAGAATCGAGCTTAAACGGTTTTTGTTTCCGAAATTCTCCGAATTCGGGTCCGGATGGTTGACCAGACTATCCATTCCTAAAAATCTTACCTTCTTCTTCCTTTTATATAGATTCCTGCACAGGTTCAGGGCTATGGTATAAATCCAGGTGGAGAAAGAATAATTGAAATCGTAGCTTCCCTTTTGCCTGTAAACCCTCAAGAAAGTTTCCTGCAAGATATCCTCAGCCTCCTCCCTGTTCCCCACCAGACGGTAAAGCAGGGAAAACAGCCTTACTTTATAATTTTTGACCAGGAGATTGAACCCTTCCACCTCACCCTGCAAAAATCTCTCCATCAATTCCTTATCAGAAGATCGAGTCTGACCTTCAGGCCGGCTTTGCTCCATCAAAGGGATCTCCCATTTTCTAAAAGTTTATACAACTTAATATACTCAAAGTTCCCCCTTTTGTTGAAGAAATTTTGCAGTATCCCCTCTCCTTTCAGGAGAGGGGCCAGGTGAGGTCACCACGGTCGTAGCGTCGGGCCCTGTGCCCGACGGTTATTTATGTAGAGACGCAGGGCCATGCGTCTCTACGCTTTTTTGGAACAGGCAGGATGCCTGTTCCACTATCCTCCCCCTTTGAGCGTTTGAACCTTTCTTTCTTACACTCATGAACTGGATCAAAAAAACAAAAACGCCCGACGCGAAGGTCGGCACTACGAGTTTTAGGCTTGTTGCTACAAGCTACCTGCTGCAAGTTATTTCTTGAACCCTTTTAGTTTATTCTCCCCCAGGGATATCCCAGCAGAACCAGGATAATAGCTACAATCATCAAAACTATTGAAGGCGGAATTATCAATCTATAGATTTTGGAAAAAGAGGCTTTGAAATAATCTTTGGTCAGAACCAGACACAGATGCACCGGTGAAAGCATCACACCGGTAAACCCTGCTGCATAAGCTAACATGGCACTTCCATAATTCACTCCATTTGGTTTGAGGAAATTCAGAAGTATCGGATAAGAAATGCCTATAAAAGCAGGTGTCACGCCGGTTAAAGCTCCGACCGTAAAGGGGACCAGACAGATCACCAGTATTGGGGAGATTCCCCAGGCAGAAAGAGTCTGGGGAATTACCGTCACTGCACCTGAGACCTCGATAATCTTCTTGAAGATCATTATCCCCAACATTAGCATGATGATCTCCCAGGTAACATTCTCCCTGATTATTTTGAGGAGCGCGGCAGGTTTGACCAAGTTCACGATAGCAAACAGCAGCACGCTCACCAAGAGCGCCCACAACAGATCAACCCCGGTGAAAAGATTCATCACTACTGCCAGCAGTATGCCCCAGACACTTCTCAAAAAAAGGAGAAGGTTATCGACTGTTCTTTTCTGTCCTGTCGCTTCCTCTTTTTCGAGCTTTACTTTTCTGAAGAGGAAAAAGTATCCTGTTACAACCATCAAAAAGCTCAACGGAATCTGGGCCAGAATTATCTTGCTCATCGGGACACTCAGTACTACTGATGCGATAATCACCCCCTGATAAAGAGGAAAAACAAACTCCATTATATGCCTGAACCAATGGTTAAATGCAGCCTTGATCTCCGGCGA
>DATKKH010000073.1:0-3813 GCA_035543035.1 Terriglobales bacterium
ATTTACGCAGAACCACTGGCTAATGTTAAGTGAAATTATAAAGATTTTTACAAGAATATTCAAGGGTTTGTATGGATCTTCGATTGCCTAGTTAAGGGGAATAAAGTTCTGCAGGGACAGAACACTGTTCTGTCCCTGCAGTTTTAATGACCTCGAAAGTCCCGATTTTTCATTACTATTATGCTTCTGAGCATTCAAGCATTTAAGCGTTAACTCTCCTTAAGCTCCTTCACCTTTCTCCATCTCCTCAAGACCTGGATGTAATCCAGAAGCATTTTTTCTTCTGCTTCGGTCAGGCTTTCCAGTATCGGAATCCCGATCTTGATCAGAGTTCTGGTAATATCAGCCATAGTCCGGTCATACCTCTTAGCCAGCTGGCTGATCTTGTCCTTAAGCTCGTAGGAGATGAAGATGTTTATACAGTGCTCCCCTTTTAGCTTAGCAGACGAATTTTCCATATAACCTCCTTTCATTTAGTCGTAGTTCTGAGTCCCGCCTTGGCGGGACGAAGAATCTAATGTTCTTGATCAAGCATATGCTTCTTTTGATGATTTATCAGAATCTGTGGAGCCTTTATCTCCAGATTAAACTTTTCCTTGAATATTCTCAAAGTCTTTTTCCAGGTCTCTTCTTTTTTCTTAGCCTTTATCAGCTCCTCTAATTTTTCCTTGTACGGATGTGAGCAGATTATGCACTTCTTTTCAAGTGGAATTTTAATCTTATATCTTTGGAATACAAATCCCTTCAATTGAAACTGAAGTTTTTCCAGAGCTGATTTGTGGATCCTCTCAAGCCGATCTTTGGTCTTGTGCATGATCTCCGAAATCTGGTCATAGCTTTTACAGTCGTAGTAGAAATATCTGACGAATTCTTTCTCCGCAGCTTCCAGTTTGTCAAGTGCCGCTTCTACTTTTTCCTCTAACTCTACTTTGGCTTTTTCCTCTTTCATCTTTTCTTCTGAGTCCGCCTCCTCTGAAAGTGATTCAGGCTCCTCCACTCCCTCGATCCAGTTCAGAGTCCGGATCCTCTTTCCTTTTTTTCTCCCGTACCCTAAAGAACAGGTATAGTAGTCTACAAAATGGTCTTTTTTTCTTTTGTCCTTAGGCTGGTCTTCCTTAATGGGAATATCGGCTTCCTCATTAACGGATTTTTTCTTTTTCACTGGTTCCTCCCTCTTAGTCATTTGTCTGTTTTGGATAAATCAAAAGTGAGCCAATTTCAATACAGATCAATCAAAAAGCAATCACATCACCTTCGCCTAACATTCGCATTATGGTCACTTTAATGTTTTATGTGTCATCCTGAGCCCGATGGACGAAGAATCTACCTAAATTAAATTGGACAGATTCTTCGCTTCGCTCAGAATGACATGGAGTGAGAATATGTAGTGGCGTATAACAATACGCCCCCAGAGAAAAAAAACTGTTGCCTGAACAAAGGTAGGCTTTTATATTATTCGAAATCTATCAATTAAATTTCTTAAAAGGAGGAAAAAGTGGAAAAATTAACTTCAGAGGTAAAGTGGGATTCTGGCAGGGCTTTTGTGGGGATCATCATATTAGGGGTAGGAGTCATATTTCTTCTTTCCAACTGGGGGATAATACCTTCTATGAATAGGACCTGGCCCTTGATTTTGATCGTGGTGGGATTAGCTTTCCTTTTCAACGCGGGAAGAAGACACAAAGCTCCCTCCCAGCAACCACCCAGGGATGAAGGGCCCGGACCGAAAGCATGATGGAGGAGAGACAGTCACCTGTGTCCGGTGAAAATCACCTCCCGGATGAAACTTCCGAAAAAAGGACCATCCGTCCAGTTAAAGTAGGATCCGTCCTTCTGCTTTTTTTTCTTCTGGTAATCTGGCCCCTTTCTTCCTATTTGCTGATGAAGGGACAGCAACCCCAATTATCTGCCACCGGGTCACAGGGAATCGATCTATCGACCCAGATATATCTTCCCACCATCCTCATCGAGCTTTTTGTGTTCTTGTTGATCACCCTGGTCTTGCGACTGGAAAGGGAGAGCTTTTCAAGTATCGGGTTAAAGGGGTTTGATTTAAGAAACCTGCTGATAGGTGCTTTGTTCTGGTTTGGGATGAGTCTTTTTCTAATGCTGACGAGTTATCTATTGAGGTCATACAATCTTTCTACATCTCCGGATGTATTGAGGCTTCTTCCCCGAACCACACCGCAGAGATCCCTCTGGATAATGATGGCAACGAGCGCCTCCCTAGCTGAGGAAAGCGCTTTCAGGGGATTTGTCCTCACCCGTCTCAACCTTTATCTGAAGAACTGGTGGCTCACCATTCTAATTGCATCCATCTCTTTTAGCTCTGGACATCTGTATCAGGGCACAGCCGGTGCGTTCTTTGCCGGGATATACGGGATTTTTTTCTCACTCCTTTTCCTCTGGAGGAAGAGCCTGGTTCCTTGTATGACTGCTCACTTTCTGCAGGATGTGACTCCCCTTTTTTCACCGCTATCTTGATAGGTTCGTAGGTCAACCATGTCCGCCAGGGGCGGAGCTGGTTGACAAACATTTTTGATTTGTCAAGCATGCTACGCCATGCTTGACCTACAAACTTGAGACAGAATGTCCGACACAAAGGTCGGACGCTACGAAATTACCTCACTTCCAAACGAACCTGAAGGATTCGCACTACGAAATAAAAAAATGGAGACCTGAAGGCCTCCATTTCATAAAATGAAAAACACGAATTCTAATTAATCTCTGTCAGCCAGAATAAAACCTCCGCATCTTCTGAATCGTGTTTTTGATGTTTTCTCTCAATTCCTCAGGTTCTAATACCTCGACTATATCACCGAAGTCTAAAATCCATCTGGAAATTTCCTCTGTTCCTTTAACTTTCACGCTATAGAGAAGCTTGCTGCTACCTTCTGCACACATCAAAAACAAGTTGAATTAAGGAATCGTCCGGGACCTCGGACCATCATATTCAAAATCGGTATTACCCAACTTCCTCATCGGTTTTTCCCGGGTGACTTCCTCATACGCATGAGCAATAAGACCCGGCACTCTGGAGATAATGAAAAATCCTTTTCCCAATTTCCAGTCAAAACCCATATCCGAGATCACGGCTGCAATCGCTCCATCCACATTCAGGGGAAGTTTCTTGCCTGAAGCTTCTTCCAATTTCTTTTCTATGATTTTAGCTAATTTCAGATGCTTGCCTGAAAAACCTAATTCTACTGCGAGTTTGAATAATTCGACTGTGCGAGGATCTGTTTCGTGCAGACGGTGTCCATACCCTGGAATCCTTTTTTTTCTGGCTGAATAATCCTTCACCAGTTCAGCAGCCAGAGGGTCAAGATCATTACTTTTTTTGACCGTCTCTTGAAAAATCTTAGCACACTGCTCGATAGCTCCGCCATGAGAATCCCCAATAGTTAAAACCCCGCCTGCTACTGCTGCATTCAAAGGGTTGCCGCCGGAGACTACTGTCCTGGTGGCGAGAGAGGAGGGAGGAGTGGCACCATGGTCGATGGAGGAAACCAGCATCGCCTCCATCATCTTGCTTTCCTTTTGATTGGGAAGCTCTCCTTTGAGGATGAGGAAAATCACCTGGCTGAAGGAAAGCTTTTCCATCAGCTCGGCAATGTCATATCCTCTGATCCTGATCTCCCCTTTTTTGATCTCGGAGATAGAAGTCTTCCACCTCTCCTCGTTCATATTTAGTACCTCTCCCAGGAATCAACGCCCGTCGCCAGACTAAAAGCAAGATAAATTTTTTTGAAGAAATGTCAATCTGTTTTTACAGGACGATAGGATTGATTCTCACGAATCCGATTTGACTTG
>DATKKH010000074.1:0-9590 GCA_035543035.1 Terriglobales bacterium
GGGTCAAAGGAGTCCCACTGTGATGGTGCAGGCACTTGAACTCTCCAGATCACTCCAGCATACTTAAGCTTCGCAATATTGATCCACCCAAAAGCGGGGTTAAATTTAATAGAGATTAATGGACCAGTGTTTAATTTCTTCATATGCCGAGCTTGTTTCACAATCATAATCATAATAAACCACAAAACAATTCCAGCCCAAAAAATTGTCCAATATAACTTGGGAATTAATACAAACCATATAATCCAATTGCCCGTCGTTACTTGCGACATTATTACAATTGACATAGGGGTCAATCCTATCAACAGTAACGGGATAATAAATTTCTCTAAAAAGAATTGGAGTGTCTTCACAATAATTGATTTATCTCTTTTTGACTCTTTCATCCAACTTGCTCATCTCAGAAAATTCAATCTGCCTACCTTTAATGAGACTCCTCTATTTGTCAATAATAACTCAGCGTCCCTTCTTTTCTCGACCTATCGAAGCCCAGCTTGAAGGAGATAATACCTAAGGGAATAGTCACCAAAGCGAAGATCACGAGGATCAATATTTGTCCCTTGACTTGCGAGATAGAATAGTGATTGGTCAAGGTCTGCCGCAAAGCGATTAAGGCATGAGTATTAGGCAAAATCAAAGCTAAGGATTTCAGGAACTTAGGCAAAACCTCGATCGGGTAATAAACTCCGGATAAAAAGGCAGAAAGCAACGTCACAAACCAGGAAACCGGGTCCCCCTGCTTGGTGACCATGATCACCCCTGCGGAGATCATCCCTATTCCGCCCAGGCTGATGATCGAAAGAATGAAAATAATCAAAGCCGAAAGGTAGTTGACGTTCAGGCTGACTTTGAAAACTAAGATAGCCGCTGCCAGGATAATCGCAATATTTACCAGGGTAAAGATGAAAGTCCACAAAGTGGAATAGATCAAAATCTGATACAGCGGGGTCCTTGATAGGAGCAAGGATTCCAGAGTACCCATCAGCTGCTCATTTCGGATAGTGGAGGAAAAAGAGTTCTGGGAAACCGAGACAAAGCTCTGGAAAATTACTCCGATTATTAAAAAGGACATATAATTCCCGCCATACTGAGCCAGGTAAGGGTTATTCGACTGGAACCCTACCAGTTTGGCTAAGAAATAGAATGAGGCAGTGGTAACCAGCATCGAGAGAACCTGCAAGACCAGAGCTGTCTTGTAGGAAATCATCGTTATCCAGCCTCGGTATATGAATGCAATTACCCTGTTCATTGCCCCTGACCATGGGTATATTTTATGAAAATCTCTTCCAGCGAAAGTTCCCTCGTTTGGATCGCCTCTAAGGAAATGTCAGATGAATTGATTAAATTGAGAAGCTCATTCAGCTTTTTCGAATCTAACAGCATAATCTCGACTTCTCTTCTCTCAGGTTTAGTTTTGACCTCGCCAAAAGCTTTCAACCTCTGCAAAAACTCCTCTGGAGGAAATATCTCCAATCTTATGGTAACTCTTTTTGTAGGCACCTCAGTTTTAAGATTGGCCAGTGACCCTTCTTTGACTAATCTCCCTTCGCTCATAATCCCCACTCTGTCGCATAGCCTTTCAGCCTCAGACAAATTGTGCGTGACTAAGATTATGGTTCTCCCCTTATCCTTCAACTCCCCTATCACCTCTCTTATCTTCATGGCAGAGTAAGGGTCAATGGATGTCGTCGGCTCGTCCAAAAGAAGAACCGGAGGATCAGTCAAGAGGCACCTGGCTAAATCTAACTTCCTTTTCTCGCCAGTGGAGCATTTCATAAAATCTTTGTCTTTTTCAGAGTAGATATCCAGCCTTTTTAATAAGGACTCGATCCTATTTTTTAAATCGTTACTATTTAATTTCTGCAGTGCCCCAAAAAACCAGAGGTTCTGCCAACCAGATAGTCTATAATAGAAAGACCTTTCCGTTCCTGCGGCCAACCCAATTGATTTCCTGACCTCGGAGTCCTGGGTTAAGATGTTATATCCATTGATAAAGGCAGTCCCAGATGTGGGGATTATCAGAGTTGAAAGAAGCTTAACCAGAGTGGTTTTCCCTGCCCCGTTTGGACCTATGAGACCATAGACCACTCCTTTACCGACTTCAAAGGAGACGTTATCCACGGCTAAAACTTCTTTTCTTTTCTGCCGGAAAACCTTCTTCAGACTCTGAAGTTCAATCATACTATCTGCTTCTGGATTGACAAGACTTAAAGGGCTTTGTGATTCATTATAATCTTTTTAGAAGTTAAAATCAAGCTGGATGTAAAAGCAGCTTAAGACAAAATTGCCCTCACCTTGCCGAGGTGGAGGAATAAGGGCGAGGTTCTTTGTAGGTCAGACATTCCTGTCTGACCCTTAGGAACAGACAGGATGTCTGTTCCACCAAATTCCAAACTTTTGTCATCCTGGCATGCCGAAGCATCTGACTGTGAAGCAGTAAACGATTTTTACCTTCTGCTGAGCCACACCTCTCTTTTTCCATTCTTTCTTATCCTGAATTCCAACATCTTCATTTTCTTGCACAGACCTTTGATCTCTTCGTCGCTATAAAATCTCCAGAGCATTCCTTTGCGCTTTCCGGATACATATCTCCTGGTTTCATCTTTGAGGAGTACATATTCTTTTTGATCCTCCTTTTCTAATCCATCGAAAGAGATATAAGCTATCCCACCAGGCTTCAGGATTCTTTCGAGAGAAAGCATGACTTTTTGTGCCTCTGATAGGGGCATATGATCCAGGACTGAATTGCAGATGATGACATCAAAGCTGTTATTCCCAGAATCGAGCTCCTGACCAGCAACTACCTGTGTCTCAATGGAAAGGTCTTCTTTCTTCGCCCACGTTTGAACCTTTTTAATCGCCTCTGAAGAAATATCTACTGCCTTGACTTGAAAGCCTGTCCGTGCCAGTGTAACGCTCCACCTTCCTAGACCACAGCCCAAATCCAATACTTTGCGGGACTTGTTTTTCCTGAGCCGTTCCATAATTTCCAACAAATTTCCCCCGGGCGAAAACTTGAAGTCGAATTCTGAATCCGCAAAGCATTTTTCCCAGAATCTCTTGTTTTCTTTTAAAATCGCAGATATCCTCATCTTTACTTAGGCTTAAAAAAGGTGGTCTAACCCTTGCGCTTCGGTTGGAGATGCTCAAAAAAAGAGACGCATTCAGTTTGTCTCTACGGGTCCATCGTTTTTAAAAATTCTAGCCCCTTGTCTACGTCTAAAAGCTCAGTTTTGAGAAGCCTTTTGGCTTTGTCGATTTTGAGGCCCCCTTTGAGAGGTCGAGGGGCTGACAGGTTGAGCTCTGAGGTTAAAACTTTCTTGATAGGACTTTGATTTAAGTTAAATTTCTCAGCTATCTTCAAAGCAAATTCATAGCGTGATATAGCCTTCTCCCCTCCAGCGATATTTAATATTCCGGAGATATTTTTTTCCACAGCCTCTTTTATAGCGTTTGCCAAGTTATCCGCCAGAGTGGGGTTGCTGAATTGGTCAGTGACTATTTTTACTTCTTCTCTATTTTTAAGTTTTTGGATTAACCATAGGACAAAATTATGCGTTTCCCCCAGGCTTTTCCCATATAGGACGTTGGTTCGGACTATCAGAAAATTTATCTTTTCCTGAATAATGATTTTTTCGCTTTCCAGTTTGGTAAGACCATAATACCCTGATGGATTCGGGTTATCTTCTTCTGAATACGGTCCTGCTTTACCGTCAAAGATATAATCTGTGGAAAGCTGAACTAATTTTACTTTATTTTCTCTGCATAATTTTGCGAGGTTTTCGACCCCCTCTACGTTTACTTCCCAGGCTTTTTCCTTATTCTCTTCACATCCGTCCACATCCGTGTAAGCACCAGCGTTGATAACCGCTTCTGGCTTGAAAGAGGCAAAAAGCTCTTCAAGTTTACCCTTTTCTGTAATACTTATTTTCTGATAACTGAAGTTCGGTGTGTTAATGAAGGGTTTTGTTTGAAGATCGAGCCCTGAGGTTTGATGATCTGAAGAAAAAATCTTAACCAGCTTCTGTCCCAAAAGCCCGTTGGAGCCGGTGATTAAAACCTTCATACCTTCTCTCTTTGGAGATAATGCTTTTCATAATATTTGAGGTACTCCCCGCTTTTCACTTTCTCCCACCAGGCTCTATTTTTAAGATACCATTCAACGGTTTTTTTGAGTCCCTGCTCTAATTTGACTTCAGGCTTGAATCCAAGTTCCTCTTCTGCCTTCTTGCAGATCATGGCATACCTTCTATCATGCGCGGGTCGATCTTTAACGTGCTTTATCAAAGTGGCTGGCTTGTCAAGATACTGGAGAATCAGATTGGTAATCTCAAGATTGGTCTTTTCGGCACCACCGCCGAGATTATAGATTCCCCCCTCTTTTCCCTTGTGAAGGACCAGATCAATCCCCTTGCAGTTATCCTCCACAAAAATCCAGTCGCGTATATAAAGTCCATCGCCGTAAACCGGAAGCTCTTTGTTCTCTAAAGCATTGCTGATAAATAAAGGGATAAGTTTTTCAGGAAACTGGTAAGGACCATAATTATTTGAAGAACGGGTAATAAGTGCAGGAACCCTGAAAGTCTTAAAATAAGACCTCACTAGAAGGTCAGCTCCGGCTTTGCTTGCAGAATAGGGGCTGTTGGGCAGAAGTTTACTTCCTTCTGTAAAAAAATCCCCTTTTTCCACGCTGCCGTAAACCTCGTCTGTGGAGATCTGGATATATCTTTTGATCTTGAATTTTAAAGCAGCTTCTAACAAAACCTGGGTACCTGTGATATTGGTATTGACGAAACTTTTCGGGTCGTACAGGCTCCGGTCAACGTGGGTTTCCGCGGCAAAATTTACTATTACATCTATTTTGTCGGAGACAAGCTCTTCGACCAGTCTCTGATCGCAGATATCCCCTTTGACGAATTTGTAATTGGATGATTTCTCTATGTCTGAGAGGTTATCCAGATTACCAGCGTAGGTCAGCTTATCTAAATTCGTGACCAGATAGGAGGGATGATTCTTTAAAAGATAGCGGATAAAGTTGGATCCGATAAAGCCCGCCCCCCCGGTGACCAGAAGCTTCATCATCCATCCTTTCTTTCCCATTTGTAAGGGATCTCGTCCGTATGCGGCGGAATGCGGTATTCATCCGGCTGGAGATGGTTGTAAGCCTCTGTGGGACAGTTGATGCAGATGGCTTCATTCTCGCTGATGCATTTGAACCCGTGTAAGACCAGAGATGGTATCTGGATCAGGAGCGGATTATGCTCTCCGATAAAAAACTCGTTGATCTCACCCTTGGTGGGAGAATCATCCCGGTTGTCATACAGAACCAGTTTCACCATCCCTTTTATCACGATGAAATTGTCGATCTGCTTTTTGTGATAATGCCATCCCTTTACCACCCCGGGATAAGCTGTCGTCATATATACCTGCCCGAACTGGATGAAAAGGTCTTCGTCTGACCTTAGAAGTTCCATCAGCCTTCCCCTTTCATCCGGGATGATTTTGAGTTTTTTCTGTCTTACCCCCTGGATCATTTTTGCACCTCTATATGTATTTTTTATTTGCCCCTTTCCGGGCTACTATATTATTGGCTTTTAAAAGGGCATCTATCGATTCGCCTGCATCCAGCCAGAAACCTTTAAGCGTGGAGTAGAAAAGCTCTCCCATTTTAAGATAGGCGTTGTTCACGTCGGTGATCTCCAGCTCGCCCCGGGCTGAAGGTTTCAAACTCCGCACGATGTCGAAAACCCGGTTGTCATACATATAGATCCCGATCACCGCCAAGTTGCTTTTGGGCTTCCTGGGTTTCTCCTCGATTTTTGTAATCCTGCCGTTCTTTATCTGGGCAATACCGTACTCTTTAGGATTATCGACTTCCTTTAAGAGTATTTTAGCCCCGCTTCTCTGGGTTTTAAACTCCTCCACTGCGTTTTTGATATTCCCTTCGATGATATTATCCCCTAACATTATCAAAACCCTCTCGCCCTCGGCAAAATGCTCTGCCAGACCGACCGCCTCGGCTATCCCGCCCTCTTTTTCCTGATAGGTGTAATTCAGGTGCTTAAGTCCGAAATCTTTCCCGTTGCCCAGAAGACGCAGAAAATCACCGGCATTATTTCCACCGGTGACGATGAGGATATCCTTTATCCCTGCATTGATCAGGGTCTGAATAGGATAATAGATCATTGGCCGGTCATAGACCGGAAGTAGATGTTTGTTGGTGATTTTAGTCAAAGGGTTAAGTCTGGTCCCCAATCCCCCGGCTAAGATAATTCCTTTCATCAATCTTTCCTTTTCCTATTAGTCATTCTGAGTCCCCGTAGGGGACGAAGAATCTCAATCTCTTAAGAATGGATTCGGAGCTCTCCTGATCTTATAACAGAAGACCAGAAGAGAGATTTTCCATTTTCCATTTTCCTTTTTCCATCTTCCTTTTTTATTTCTTTTCTTCCTTCCCTTTGGCTCCAGGCTCCGGCTTTTCAGCTTTTGTCTCTTTACCCGGCTTGGCAGCTTCTTTTCCCTTAGCTTCTTTGCCTTCTTTACCTTCCTCTGCCTCTGCTTCCTCGCCTTCCTCAGCTTTCTTCTCGGTTATCACCTCAGGCTCTGTGACTTCAGCTGCAGCTGGGACAACCTCCTCCTTGAAGATGGTGGGTGGAACCACGGTGACTATAGATCCCTCGGCATCCGACAAGATCGTAGCTTTCTCTAACTTTGCGTCCTTGACGTGAATAGAGTCGCCTATTTTAAGATTGGAAACATCGAACTCCACTTTTTCCGGAATATCCGTGGGCAGACACTCGACCTCCAGCTCCCTTAAAACGTATTGAAGAATTCCTCCATCCTTTGATACTCCGATAGGGACACCCACCAGATGAACCGGGACCTTGACCGTGATCTTTTTAGTCAATAGCACGTGCTGGAAATCCACGTGCAGGATATCTCCCAGGACCGGATCGTGCTGGATCTCGCGGATTAAAACCTTCTTTTCGTTCTGACCCCCGTCTATGTTAAGGGTGATGATCACGTTTTCTCCTTTGCCCGCTCTTAATATGGTATTTAAGGACTGGGCATTGATCTCCAGGGGCAAAGGTTCGTCTCCCGGACCATAGACCACTGCTGGTATTAATCCCTTTTTTCTTAATTTCTTGGCTCTTTCCTTGCCGGTTTCAGTTCTTTTTCTGGCTTCAAGCGTAATCTCCTTCATTTCTTCCTTTCTCCTTTCACACTATCTTCCTGTTTGAATCTATCTATCTCAGCAGAGGTTTTTGACCTCTGGTTATTAATATTCGAAAAGCGAGCTTATCGATTCCTCTTTGTCGGTGCGGATTATAGCCTCGCCGAACAGTTGAGCTACGGAGAGGACCTCAATCTTATTGGAGAGGTTTGCCCTCGACTGTTCGATCGTGTCCGAGATCACCAGTTTCTTGATAGGTGACTTTACCATTTCACCCAATGCCTTTCCTGATAGGACTCCGTGGGTGCAGCAGGCATAGATATCTCTGGCACCGTTTCTTTGCAGGGCGCGGGCAAACTCTATCAGGGTTCCCCCGGTATCCACGATGTCGTCGCGGATTATGACATTCTTCCCTTTGACATCTCCAATGATGTTGTAGAAAACCTCGGTCTGGTTGGGTGCGGGTCTTCTTTTTTCCACCACGGCCATAGGACAGTTGAACTTCTTGGCAAAGTTGCGCACCATCTTCATCCCTCCTAAATCTGCCACAATAACCAGGTCAGGTAGATTCAGTTTGAGAAAATAATCGTAGAAGACCGGGTTGGAGAAAAGATGGTCAGTGGGAATGTCGAAAAATCCCTGGATCTGGGCTGCATGCAAATCCATGGTCAAAACCCTGTTGGCTCCTGCCTGGGCTATCAGATTGGCTATCAACTTGGCAGTTATCGGAACCCTGGGCTGGTCTTTACGATCCTGTCTGGCATACCCGTAATAAGGAATTACCGCGGTAATCCTCCTGGCTGAGGCCCTCTTGGCCGCATCCAGCAGGATCAAAAGCTCCATCAGATTTTCCGCTGGTGCCCCGGTTGACTGGACGATGAAAAGGTCTGCCCCTCTGATATTTTCGTCTATCTTGACCCTGATCTCGCCGTCTGAAAACCTCGTTATCTCAGCCTTCGAGATCGGGATCCCCACATACTGGCTGATCTTTTCAGCCAGGGGCCGGTTTGAGTTGCCGCTTATGATTTTCAATACATCAGGCATATATTTTTACCTTGCTTTAGGTGAAGAAAAAGACATATGCTCCTGCACGAACTTCCAGTTACCTTCCTCTTTTATCAAAACCCCGGTGAAACGAGCTTTTTTCTCCAGGGATTTAATTTTTGACTTCCCCTTTGGTTTCTCCGCAGGCTCGTAGCTAAGGGTAAGTCTGGACGAAAACCAGGCAATCCCGTCGACGAATTTGACCTGCAGCTCCGAGAGGGCAAAATTCCTCTTTTTCCACTGGGAGATATTTGATATGAAATCTTTATAGAAATTCTCAACGTTGCTATATCCGCTAAAGTATTCCTCCCCTGTCCCTACCACAGTTATATCCGGTGTTTTGGCGTAGAAACTCAGGACCTTATCCCGGTCAGCAGATTCCACAGCCAACACGAATTCCTTTATCGTATTCTCCAGGACGGCTTGCTCCGACTCGATTTTTATCTCCCTTTTCTTAACGCAGGAGACAGAAAGCAGAGACAAAAAGAATATGAAAATGAGTATTATTCTTTTTTTCATTCTTCGGGTCTACTCTTGGTAAGTCTGGAACAACTTAGAGTGATTTTGGCTAACTATGAACTACCCGCTATGAACTAACTACCAGCTACACTGGGGCGCCAGGATTCGAACCTGGGAATGCGAGATCCAAAGTCTCGTGTCTTACCACTTGACTACGCCCCAAAAGAAGTATTTGACTTTAGACCGTATGGGCTTTTAACTCCATCTCGTAAGCTTGTAACACTTTTTCCTCTATTATCCTCCGCATCTCGTTGCTTACCGGATGGGCAATGTCCTGATGGGTGCCATCCGGCCTCTTCCGGCTGGGCATGGAAACAAAATATCCCTTGTTGCCGTTGATGACTTTCAGGCCTCTGATCACGAATGCGTTATCAAAGGTAACATTGGCAAATGCCTTAAGTTTTTCTTCATCCCTTAGGGTAATCCTTACCTCTGTGATTTCCACCTTCTCTGCTCCTTAAGAAAAAAATTGACTGGCTTTTTTAGGACCTTAAAAGCTTAAGGGATTGGTCGGGTTATGAAGATCTGCCAATCTCCCCTTTTTAAAATTTTTTTCACCTCCTCATTTTTTGGTTCCTGCTCGAAGATCCCGTAGACAGTAGGTCCGCTTCCTGTCAGAGAGGATTTTTTTGCTCCCAGTTTTGACAAAAGCTTGAGAGCATATTTGACCTGAGGGTATTTTTCAGTTATTTTTCCCTCAAAATCGTTTTTCCAGGCGTTCAAAGCTTCAAAAAAACCTTCTTTTCCCTGGAGATTTTTAATTTTAACAAATTCTCTTCTTCTTGTCAAGTCTATTTTGATATCCTGGTAAGCCCAGGCAGTCGATACCTGGAAGGGAAAGGTCACCAGTACT